>NZ_JBDTKA010000010.1:0-6354 GCF_039935575.1 Lapillicoccus sp. | reverse complement strand
AACTCGTCGATCACGACGACTTCGTACGCCCCTGCGGGGATGTTAGTGATGCCGTAGGAGGACAGCGACTGCACCGAAGCGAAGACATGCTCCCAGCGTTCGGGGCGGCGACCGTCTACGTAGAGTTCGCCGAAGTTTGCATCGGCAAGAACCTCGCGGTAGGTGCGTAAGGACTGCTGGAGGATCTCGCGTCGGTGTGCGATGAAGAGGAGGCCCGGGCGCGTTGGGGCTTCGGCGGCGAGGCGCCGGTAGTCGAGTGCAGCCACCACGGTCTTTCCCGTGCCAGTCGCCGCGACCAAGAGGTTTCGATGGCGGTCGTGGACAATGCGCTCGACCTCGAGTTGGTCGAGCATCTCCTGTTGGTAGGGGTACGGGCGGACCTCGAGGCCCGAGAGCGTCAGGGTCACTCGATCGTGGATTCGCCTACCGGCCGCTTCGGCCAGCGCGTCGTCCAGCCTGTCGCGGTCTGCGTCAGGGTCGTACTTCTCAAAGGTGGGGTCATTCCAGTAGCTGTCGAACGTCGCCAGGAACTTCCGTAGCAAGGGGGGCGTCGACACGGCGGACAGCCGCACGTTCCACTCGACCCCGTCCAGCATCGCCGCACGGGAGAGGTTGCTGGAGCCGACATACGCCGTGTCGAATCCTGTGTTGCGTCGGAAGAGCCACGCTTTCGCGTGGAGTCGTGTTCGCTGTGCGTCGAACTGCACTTTGACCTGAGCCCCGAAGTCCTTCACAAGCCGATCCAGGGCAGCCCGCTCGGTGGCCCCCAGGTAGGTCGTGGTGATCACACGGAGCGGGACGCCGCGCTCTCGGAGCGCGATCATCCGCTCCTCAAACAGGCGCAGCCCATACCACTTGACGAACGCCATGATGACGTCCACACGGTCGGCGCTCGCCAGCTCAGCGCGGATCTCGTGACCAATGCCTGGCTCACCCGGAGCATTAGTGAGTAGAGCGGTATCCGAGAGTGGCGTCGACGGACGCTCACTGAGTGCGCGGATGACGGCGCCGGGAGCGGAGGGCGTCGCTACAGCGAGGAGTTGCCGTGCGGTTGAGAGGGAGTCTCCAGGGGTCCCGAGGGTCTCTACGAGCTGATTGACCATAGCCAGCCGTCGCTCCGCGCTTCTCTCTTGGCGCAGGGCCCGCAGAGTTACGTCATGGATGTGCCTCGCGAGGATGTCCGGTTCGTCGGCCTCGTCAATCGCTCCGCGGTGAACATCAAGGACCGAAAGCCGGGAAATGCGCTTCTCTAGCGCGCGAGTAATGAGGCTTTCATAGAGGCCTTCAAGCAGGCTGCTGTCCCCGTTACTCATTCGGGTAGCTTGCCAGGACAAAGGGGTACAACCGCCGATAACACGTCATCACTACGAACTTACTGAGAATCAGGGCGACCTGACGTGATCCTCGAGGGGCGCAACCTCACGTGGGGTGTCACTGTGCCGGAAGGGATCTGTCCGGTGGAGCGATGAGGGAGGCGACGGCGGCAGGTCCACTCGGCCCGGCCCGGCTACTCGACACCCGCTCTGATCTGGGTGCCCCGAGGACGAAGGTCCCAGGCGGTTTGGGGCCGACGTGCTCGTCGACGTAGCCGGCTACTACCCCGACAGCACGAACTTCGTTCCGGTGGCAGCGACTCGGCTGCACGACACCGGTCAACGGGTTCACGTGCCCGCGGGCGGAATGATCACGATCCGCTCGTCGGTCGGGCTGCGGTGTCGGAATCAGGGACGGGCGCCGTGTCGCCCAACGTGACAGCTGGTCGACGTCTCCGGTGAGTTCCCCACGGCATCCGACCTGTGTGCTCTTGGGGAGGTTCTGGCCGCAGTAGCCGGTGACCGCCGTGGGGACGGCGATGATCACGACCCAGGCCCGTACAGGAACTCTCGCTGCCCGTCGACCAGCGTGGTGATCCGCCGATATTGGTCCTCAACGTCGATAACGCTGGCCCTCGCTGGATGCTTCGAGTCCTTGGTGGCCGCGGCGATACGGCCGTACGTGGCGTTCGTTTGCGCGGCCACGGTCCGGATGGCGAGCAGCTGCAACCACACCTCAAAGAAGTCTTCGACGATCCCTTCGGGGTCCTCGAGGGTCTCCCATGAGGTCACACTTGGCTCGAGCCCACCGGACTCCTGCGCCGAGTGGGCCATCTGGTCGACCTGTCGCGCCCAGCGATTTCGCGATCGCCTCGGAGATCTTGTAGGCGCGAGCGCCGGTGAGGCTGCCACTCGCCAGCCGGTGGGTGACGGCGCTGTGTCGATGTCGGCGACCTCGACCCGGACGAGAGGACGAGAGGCGGACGGGACCGTGACGAGGAAGTTCGGGCCAACAGACCGGTTCAGCTCCAGTAGTGGACGTGCCCCCGTCGACCGATCTGGGGGCGTGAAGCACGGTGAACCCATGTTCGGGGTAGCTGCGAACCGTCGACAATCAGCTGTGCTCGACACAGTTGGCGACCGCGCGACGATGGAACCGGGATACATCTCCCAAGCGGAGGGGGCCTCCGGGGTTGCATTGGGGCTATCAACCCAGACGGCATCCTGCTCCGCGAGCAGACCGCGGGCATGCGAAGGGGGCCGTCGCTCGACGCCGTCAACCGAGATGCGTCGGACTCTCATGCGGCCTCGTGGAGGCCCGACACCGCGCCCACGCACGGGTCGAAGACCGGATCCGGTGCGCCCAGGGCGTCGACTCCCTCGCGCAGGGCGTTCACAATGGCCCCTCCTCGTTCGGTGGGGCTGGACCTGGGTCGCGGGCCGCGATGTGTTCCTCGTCGTCGGCGTCGAGGGGCTCGCCGGCCAAGGCCTCGTCGGGGGGTGGCGACCCGCTGTGCGCCGGAAGATCGAGCAGTGCGTGCAGGCGGCGCGCTTGTCGCACACCCTGGGAGATGCTGTGCCACAGGTGGTCCTCGCCGAGCGCGGCGATCAGTCCCGAGCTGCGCAGCGCCTTGCGGACCGGCCACATGACCCGGACGAGGAAGAGGTCGACGTCTCGCCGAAGCAGGGCAGCCCGGAGGTCAGCGAGGGCGTCCGCGCTGGTCGTGTCCATCTGGTTGGTCGTCTCGAGGTCGAGGACCAGAGCGCGCGTGCCCGGCATCGTGTCAATCAGGGCGAGGATGGTGTCGTTGGTCGGCGCCGCCGTGACCCAGAAGAGCGGCACGTTGAGGCGCAGCACGATCACCCCGGGGTAGGTCGAGCGCTCCGCATGGTTGCCGATGCTGCCCCACGCCGCCTTCTCATGGGGCACTTTGCCCATCACTTCGACTTCAACCCTGGTGGAGCGGAAGACCAGGCCGATCACCGATCCGGCCACGGCGAGCAGCAAGCCATCCAGGGGGCCGAAGGCCAGGACGCCCACCGCAGCGATAACGGCGGCGACGATGTCGTTACGGCGCACCCGGCTGTAGCGGCCCAAGGCTTCGAAGTCCATCAGCTTCCACACCGCGTTGACCACGATCGCGCTCAACACCGCTCGGGGAAGCACCGACAGCGTGGGGGCGAAAGCGACGATGACCACCGCGGCCAGCCCCGCCGCAACCAGCCCGCTCATCTGAGTCCGCCCGCGGGCGTCACTGACCGCAGCCGTCTTGGACAGGCTCCCAGCCACACCGAGCCCACCGAACAACCCGCTCGCGACGTTGGCCGCGCCGGAGGCGAGCAACTCCTGGTTGGCGTCGATGCGGTAGGCCCCTCGGGCCGCGAAGAGACGAGCTGCGCTCAAGCCCTCCGCCAGGCCCACGAGGGCAAGCGCCGCTCCAGCGGTGAACAGGCCGGCCAGGTCGGCGGGGTCGATGGTAGGGATGCCGGGCTTCTGCAGCCCACTCGGGACGTGGCCGACGACCTCCACGCCGTGTGCCTGCAGATCGAGGGCCGCCGACGCCGCCAGGCCGCCGAGCAGGACCAAGAGACCCCAGGGGAACTTCGAGAAGACCCGGTGGCCGCCAAAGAGGACCACGAGAGAGACCGCCGACACTGCCATGGTCGTCAGGTTGGCTTCGCCGCGAGTGACACTCGAGCCCAGGGCACCGACCTGTTCGATCACTCGTCCTGCGGGCGTCGGCACCCCGACGAGGTGGGGCACCTCGTTGAGGATGACCAGCATGGTCAGTCCGAGGACGAAGCCCGTGACGATGGGCTTGGACAGGAACTCGGCCATCCACCCGATCCGGACGAAGCCCGCGACGATGAGCACCAACCCTGAGCCGAGCGCCAGTGCGGCGGTGTAGGACGCGGCTCGCGCTGTACCGGCGACACCGAAGCTGGCCAGAAAGGACCCGGACAGCACGGACACGGTCGACACCGGGCCCACGACGAGCTGTCGGGACGAGCCGAACACGGCATAGGCCACGAGCGCCACCGGGAGTGCGTAGAGGCCGACCTGAACGGGCGCACCTGCGATCGACGCGTAGCCGAGAGCCTGCGGAATCGCGAGCGCCGCCACCACGGCGCCGGCGATGAGGTCCCCCCGCAGCCACGCAAACTGGTATCGCGGCAGCCAGTGGACCATGGGGACGCGGCGCCATCGGCCCTCCGAGAGTGCCATCGTGTCACCGCTCACCCGTGCCACCCCGTTCTGCCCAGCCCGTCGCAACGCTACCGGACCGGAGCCGTGGCACCCCAGGCCCACGGGCTACGCGACCGCGAATACTTGAGCCTCTGCTGACGACCCGGCCCCTTCCAACACCGAGACAGGATCGCACGACCGACGGAGACGTGATGCCACTGCGACCACCCGAGCGGCCTGCGCTTCGGCGGGTACCAAGGCTGCGCTTCAGTGCACCTTGACCTGGTCGTACATCCACGCCCAGGGCCGCACCTGCTCAACCGCACCGCACGCGGCGATGACATCGGCATCCGCGCCCTGGCGCCCGACCACCTGCATCTACCGCTCGGCCGCCGGTGAGGTGCTCGTCGACGTCTCGGGCTGGTTCCCAGCCACCTCCGACCTTCGCGCCCTCTCCCCCGCCCGACTGCTCGACACCCGCTACGGCGTGGGCGCTCCCAAGGCTCCCATCGGAAAGGGCCGGGCCATCTCGTTGCAGGTGACCGGTCGTGGCGGGGTGCCGGCCTCCGGGGTCAAGGCCGTGGTGCTCAACCTGACGGCCACGCGCACGCAGGCGGCGGGTCACCTGTCGGCGTACCCGAGCGGCGGTGCTCGCCCGAACACGTCGGTCGTGAACTACGGCCGTGACGAGACGATCGCCAACTCCGTCATCGCCAAGGTCGGCGCCGGCGGCAAGGTCGGCATCTTCTCGTGGGCCGGTGTCGACGCGATCGTCGACGTGCAGGGCTACGTGCTGAACTGAGTCGTCGCAGCATGAGCGGCGCCTCGTGCACGACCTACCGGCGCCCAGGCGAAGTCGCGGTTGGCGCGTTGCATCGCGGCGTTGTCCTGCATGATCGACACCGTGGCGACGATCCTCGCGAAGGCTGACGAGGCGGGCTCACACCAGGTGCTCGGGTCGTCGGCCGTGTAGGTTCGACTCGGCTCAGCGACCGAGCTCGGCTCGACGGCAGGGTCGATGGGCAAGGCCGGCCCAGGCTGCGGCCCTCGGTCGTCAGATTGTGGTTCAGGTCGCCATCGGTGTCGTCCTGGCAGCACATCGGGCGACGCGACCGGCGGTGTGGGTTGTCAGGCCCGTGGAAGCCCTGCCGAATCCCTAGCAAGCCAGACGCCCGCAGTGCATGCGAAGCCTCGTTGCACGTGTGACGCTGGGGCCCTGCTGTGAATCTGGACAGAATTTCGACAAAATCAAGGGCAGATTGCGGAGAATATACCAATCTCCGTCCTCTGCGGGTCATTTTCTCGCGCGTGTCTCCCACGGGGACGTCGCACCGGTCCTTCAAAAGGCGTATAGTTGAAGAAGCGAAGGGTTGGGCCCGCACGAACCGCGCCCAGCCCTTCTGCATGTGCTGGCTCGGCCTGCTCCCCTGTCAGGGCGAGCCAGCTCATGCGGTGAGAGGGCCTGGATGCCGAATGGCATCCGGGCCCTCTCAGGTTGACGAAGAGGTCAACCGCGTCAGCGTCTCAGCGTCTCAACGTCTCAACGTCTCAGCTGGTCTGGTCGCCGAACTCGCCTCCGACGCGCTTGGGGGCGGCGTCGCCCTCGCCCGCATCGGTGCCCAGCGTGCCGTCGACCTCGGTGAGCTCGCCCTCTGCCCCGCCTCCGTTCTCGCCTTCGGCATCAGCCTTCGCCTTGGCCTCGTCAGCCTTGGCCTTGGCATCGGCGATCAGGTCGTCGGTCTTGTTCGTCGCGTCGTCCATCTGCTCTCCTGATCGGTCCTTGGCGTCGGCCAGAGCCGACTGGCCCTTGGCCGCGAGCCCGTCGGCTCTGTCCTTGGCCTTGTCGGTGGCATC
>NZ_JBDTKA010000009.1:0-33552 GCF_039935575.1 Lapillicoccus sp. | reverse complement strand
GCTGCCGGTCGGCGCTCCCCCCGTCGCCGGGCCTCGCGGCGGGGCGACGTGATCCGCACCCGTCGCCCGGGGCCGGTGGGAGTGGTCACCGCTGGTGGGACCGGAGCAGCCGCTCACGCAGCTCGCGGGTGTGTCGACGGCTGACCTGTAGCTCGACGTCCCCGATGCGCACGGCCGCCCGTCCCGCGTCGGTCGATACCGCGGTCACGTGGGGGAGCGACACCAGTGTCGATCGATGGATCCGGACGAAACCCTTGTTCCCCCAGCGCTCTTCGAGCGCATTGAGCGACACGCGTACGAGGTGAGAGCCGTCGATCGTGTGCATGCGAGCGTAGTCCCCGTGAGCGCTGGCGTACTGGATGCGGCTGCGCTGGATGAACCGGGTGACACCACCGAGCTCGACCGGGATGGTCTCGTCGTCCTGCTCGCGGCCGTCACCGGCACGCGGCTCGTCGGCGCGGTTGGCCACGACACGGCGGATCGCCTCGCCCAGCCGTGCGGCCCGCACCGGTTTCATGACGTAGTCGGTCGCCTGCAGCTCGAAGGCGTCGACGGCATGCTCGTCGTAGGCCGTGACGAACACGACCTGCGGGCGTTCGGCGAACATGGCCAGAACGCGGGCCAGGTCGAGCCCGTCCAGGCCGGGCATGGCGATGTCGCAGAAGACGACGTCGACCCGGTGCTCCTCCAAGGTGCGCAGTGCCTCGGTGCCAGACGAGACGGCGTGCAGGGTGCCGATCCGCTCGTCGCGTCCGAGCAGGTAGGTCAGCTCGGCCAACGTGGGCGCCTCGTCGTCGATGACCAGCGCGCGCAGCAGCACGGCGGACCCCGATGGCGCAGGCGTGATCGGCAGTGACGTCGACGGCATAGGCAGCAGGATACGGACGAGCGGGCGACGAGGTCAGGAGTCCACGTGAACCCCCGGGGCGTACTTGGGCACGCGGAAGGTCACCTTGGTGCCCGCACCCGGGGCGGTCTCCACGACGAGCCCGTGGCCGTCGCCGAACGTCTGTCGTAGCCGCGCGTCCACATTGCCGAGCCCGACGCTGTCGGACTCGCTCTCCCCGGCCAGGACGGCACGGATGAGGTCAGGGTCACCGCCGACGCCGTCGTCCTCGACGCTGATCTCGGCCTCGGCACCGTGGTCGGTTGCGGTGATCGTCACGTGGCCGACGCCGGTCTTCCCCTCCAGTCCATGCCGAACGGCGTTCTCCACCAACGGTTGCACAGCCAAGAACGGGACGGCAACGGGCAGCACCTCCGGCGCGATCGTCAGGGACACAACGAGACGGTCGCCGAACCGGGCTTTCTCCAGGACGAGGTACCGTTCGACGTTGAGGAGCTCGTCGCTGAGGGTGGTATAGGAGCCACCGCTGCGAAACGCATACCGGGTGAAGTCGGCGAACTCGATCAGCAGCTCGCGGGCCCGGTCCGGGTCGGTGCGCACGAACGAGGCGATCGCGCCGAGGCAGTTGTAGACGAAGTGCGGTGAGATCTGGGCGCGCAGGGCACGCAGCTCGGCCTCCATGATCCGGGTCCGCTGGCGTTCGAGCTCGGCGAGCTCGACCTGGGTCGAGATCCAGCGGGCCAGCTCTTCGGTGGCTCGGACGAGCCCGGTGGAGACCGACGGCCCGTATGCCGCGAGCGCGGCGACCACGCGCTCGTCCGCGACGACCGGCGCCAGGACCCCGGACCGGATCGGGCAGTCGGGGTCGTCGCAACTCACCTCGTCCTCGCGCAGGACCACCGTCCGCCCGGAGGTCAGCACCGGCTGCGCGTGGGCGTGCACGTCGCCCCGGTGGTGCGACCCGACGCCGTCCCAGGCGAGGACGGCGTTCGTGTCGGTGATGGCGATGGCCCGACTGCCGAGCATCGAGCGCAGCTGTCGGGTCGCCTTCTGGGCACCCTCGGGGGTCAAGCCGTCACGCAGGAAGCGGGTGGCCACGGCCGCGGTATGCAGCGTCTCGTAGGTCGCCCGGTCGACCGGGCTGACGAAGCGGCGCCGACGCAGCAACCAGGTCAGGCCGACCAGCACGACGACGAGCACGACGAGCACCACCGCCAGGGCGACGTAGTTCGGAGTCACACTCGTCACACCGCGCAGCGTAGGGCGACCCCTCGCCTTAGGGTGGTCCGGTGCCGTCCGCAGCCCCGCGTCCGGGACGCCTCGACCAGGCGCTGCAGGCTCTGACGGACCTGACCGGTGTGCGCGAAAAGGCCGAGGCGGCGCGGGACGCGTGCACCCGGCTGCGGTTCGACGAGGCGCTGCGGCGGCGGATCCCCGAGGCTGCAGCAGAGTCGCGGATCCGGGGCGGCCGCGCCAGCGCCGTCCTCGAGGGCGCCGACCTGCCGCTCGACCTGGTGCGCGACCTCACCCGGGGCGCGGTGGCGTGGGGGACCGGCCCGGTCGACGAGGTGGTCCGCGGAGCGGTGCAGGCGACCGCCGAGACCGAGCACGCGGTGGGGCTGGTCAGGACGGCACCCCTGCAGGCGTTGGCTCGGCTGCACGTCGCAGCCGCCGGCCGGGTCCTGCCGGCCGAGCAGGTCGGGCGGCCCCGCACGGGCACCGAGGATGCCCGGGAGCTCCTCGACCTCGGGCCCGCCCCCGCGCCGGGCGTCGTGGCGAGGCACCTCGCCGACCTGGCGGATCTGTTGACGTCGGAAAGCACCGCTCCAGCCGTCGTGCTGGCGGCGGTCGTGCACGCGGAGGTCGCCACCGTGCGGCCGTTCGTGCGCGGCAACGGGCTCGTCGCCCGAGCGATGGAGCGCGCCGTCATCGTCGCGTCCGGCCTGGACCCGACCGGTGTCGCGGTGCCCGAGGTCGGGCACGGAAGGGGCGGCGGACCGGCATACCTCGGGGCCTTGACGGCATACGGGACCGGACGCCCCGACGGGGTCGCCCTGTGGCTGCAGCACTGCGCGGAGGCCGTCGTCGCCGGGGCCGAGGAGGGTCTGCGGATCTGCGCCGCCGTCCGGGCCGGTCGGCTGGGCTGAGGGTTCGCCCTCCCGCAGGTCTGGCGGGTCGCGGCGAGGGCGAGTACAACAGGTAGTGGCGCTCGTCTTCGGACGCTCGCCACGCGACCACCGTCAGACCTTCGGGCACCCACGCGCGGGCAGTCCACTGGTGGACCGGTCACGGCGGGGTTTACGCCGCGGTGACAACTTAATGAATTCACGCTCTGGTCACCCGAGGGTTTCGCGGTCGCGATGGCACCTCACCTGCTCGCAGGTGAGGTGCCCTCGCACGTCCAGGCCAGATGTCGACGGGTTGTCCACACGGTCGGGCCGTCTCGTCCCACTGTCCACAGGCGGTGCGGGACGGGTTCCAGGACCGGTGCCGTCCGGCGAGGGTGATGACCGGGCGGAGCGTCCGCCGCTGGTGACCACTCGTGTGGGGGACCGATCGATGCAGGCAGCAGGGCGGTCCGGAGCGGTCTCAGTGGTCTCAGTGGCCTCAGTGCTCTCGGTGGTCTCAGTGGTCACGGTGGTCACGGTGGTCGGAGCATCGGGGGGCCTCGGGGCGTCAGTGCTGGCCGCGGCGGTGTCGCAACGGGCGCGCCGGGCCGCCGTGCCGACGGTGCTCGTCGATGGCTGTCCCCTGGCGGGAGGCCTGGACATCACGATGGGCCTGGAGCACGAGGACGGCGTCCGCTGGCCGGACCTCAGCGAGCTCAGCGGCGTCGCGTCGGGGTCGGCGCTGGTCGAGCGGCTTCCCGGGGCCACCGGTGTGCCGGTGCTCTCGTTCGACCGGCGCCGCCGCACACCGTCGCCGGAGGTGGTCTCCGCCGTCCTGACCGGCCTCGGCTCGGTCTGCAGGTTGCTGGTCGTCGACGCCCCACCCTCCGGCGTCGTCACCGATGCGGCGCTCGCCCTGGGAGGGCAGGTCCTGGTGGTCGCCGGGGTCTCGGTTCGCCAGCTGTCAGCGCTCGCGGTGGTCGCGGAGCTGCTCGCCCAGCGGCAGACCAGTGTGGCCGTATGCCTGCGAGGACCGGGTGGTGCACGCGGCCGGCCCGTGCGGCGGGTTGTGGAGGCAGAGATCGGGTTACCGGTGGTAGCCGTCCTCGAGGATGACCGGTCCGTCGAGGCGGACCTCGTGCGCGGATGTGCCCCCGGCGCTCGTGGCGGGGGCGCGCTGGTCCGGGCGGCCGACCAGATCCTCGGTTGGGCCGTTCTCGCAGAGGGGCAGGTCGGATGAGCCAGATGCCGCCCGAACCGGCGGTGTGGCAGGAGATCCGCGGCGGACGGGCGCCTGACCAGTCGTCGCTGTCCAGGGTGGCCGACGTCGGCCTGGCCCTACTCGGCCGGGGCGGTGTCGAGTCCGTTCGCGACACCCTGCAGACCCGCCTCCTGGGGGCGGGTCCGTTGGAACCGCTCCTCGACACCGACGGGGTGACCGACGTCGCGGTCAACGGTGACGGTTCGGTCTGGGTCGACCGCGGCAACGGCATGGAGCGCGCCGACGTGGAGATCGGCGGGCCGGTGGAGCTGCGACGGCTGGCGGTTCGGCTCGCCGGCCTCGCGGGCAGGCGGCTCGACGAGACGGCACCCTACGTTGACGGGTTGCTGCCCTCAGGCGTACGCCTGCACGCGATCCTGCCCCCGCTGGTGGGAGACGGTCCGCACCTGACCCTGCGAGTCCCCTCGCGCACCGCCTTGACGTTGACCGACCTGCTGGATCGCGCGATGTTCAGCCCGGACGTCAGCGAGGTGCTGCAGGCCGTGGTGCGCGAGCGCGTCGCGTTCGTCGTCACGGGCGGCACCGGCGCCGGCAAGACCACGCTGCTCGCTGCGATGCTGGGTGAGGCGGCCGCCTGGGAACGGCTCGTCGTCGTCGAGGACGTGCGGGAGCTGCGGCTGGTCCGGCCGCAGGTGGTCCGCCTGGAGGCGCGGTCCCCCAACGTCGAGGGCGTGGGCGAGGTCACCTTGACCACCCTGGTCCGCCAGGCGCTGCGGATGCGGCCCGACCGCCTGGTCGTCGGCGAGGTGCGGGGGGCGGAGGTCCGCGAGCTGCTCACGGCGCTCAACACCGGCCACGAAGGAGGCTGTGGCACTCTCCACGCCAACGCGGCGGCCGATGTCGTCGCCCGGTTCGAGGCGCTGGGAGCGCTTGCGGGCCTGGGCCCTGGTGCCGTTCATGCTCAGCTCGCCAGTGCGGTCCGCGTGGTGGTGCATGTGGGCCATGTAGGCCATGGCCCGGACCGAGTACGCCGCCTCGAGTCGATCGGCGTTCTCGTGCGCGAGTCAGGACGGCTCGTCGTCCACGACGCCTTGGCCAGCGTCGACGCAAGGACCTGCCGTGGGCCGGGCTGGCCCGCTCTGTGTCAGCTGCTCCATCTGCCGGCCCGGGCTCGGGCCGGAAACATCGATCCTGGCGGGAACCGGCCGTCGACCGGCTCGGCCGATGGCCTCAGGTCCGAGCGGTGACGGCCCAGGTGGCTGTGGTCGCGGCGGTGCTCCTCGCCGCCGCCGTGCTGACCTGGCCGACCCGCGGGACGCCCAGGTGGACAGACGTCTCGCGCGGATTGCGCCCTGGTGCCGAGCACCGATCTTCCACGGAGGGTCGGGCAGCGACCGAGGGTCTGGCCGGCAGCCCCGAGGTCCTGAGCGTCCATGGCGGCGCCGGAGGACAGTGGCCCCCGTCAGCGGCGGTGGGTCGCCTCGTGGCCCGGCGTCGCGAGCGGGACGCCAGGGGCGCGGCGGTGCTGGAGCTGTTGGACGCCCTCGGCCCGGCTCTGGCGGCCGGTCTCACGCCGGCCTTGGCGCTCGAGTGCCTGCGGCCGTCGTCGAACTTCGCTCGCGGGCTGGTCGCCGAGCTGGCTGCCGCCGCTGGACGCGGCGAGCCGCTCGCTCCGATCTGGCACGAGGAGGCGCGGCGGATGGACTCCGTCGACGTGGCCCTGGTCGGGTCGGCCTGGGCTCTCTGCGAGCAGCTGGGGTCGCCCCTGGCCCACACGACCCGCACCGTGGCCGGAACGCTGCGGCAACGACAGGCGGTGCGACGACGGGTCGACGCGGCGCTCGCCGGCCCTCGGGCCACCGCCCTCGTCCTGACCTGTCTCCCCGCGACCGGACCGGTCGTGGCAATGCTGCTCGGCGTCCCGCTGAGCCACCTCTACGCCAACGCCGGTTCGCTGGCAGCCGTGCTCCTCGGGCTGGGGCTCGTCGCGGCCGGATGGGTCTGGTGCCGGCGTCTGACGCGGTCGGTGGCATACCCATGACGAGCCTGGCGCTGGGCGCTGCGTTGACCGCGCTCGCCGTGCTGCTCTGGCCACGGTCACGGACTCCAATGCGGCCCAAAGAGTTTCGGATCACTGACACATCTAGTCGCAAGGAACCTCAGGCAGCCGGTCGTCTCGGACGTCGACGTCGACGTCAACACCTCACCGACACCGACGAGGTGGCGTCCTGCATGGTCCTGCTCTCCGTCGCCCTTCAGTCTGGGTGTGGCGTCGTCGAGGGGATGGAGCAGTCTGCCCGGGTCGCCATGGTGCCGTGCGCCCGTGACCTCGCGGTGGTTGCGGCTGCCCTGCGTTGGGGGGTGGGCGACGACCTCGCCTGGTCTGCGGTCGACCCGTTGTGGTCTCGCGCGTCCGCCGCGCTGCGACTCGCCGTGGCGTCCGGTGTCGCGCCGTCACACCTCCTGCTCGCAGCCGCAGACGACCTGCGCAGCGCCCAGGTCGCGGCGATCGAGGTGGCCGGCGCTCGGGTCGGCGTGCGGATGGTGCTTCCGCTGGGTCTGACGTTCCTGCCCGCGTTCGTACTGACGACCGTGGTCCCGTTGGTGCTCGCTCTGGCCGGGCAGGTCCTTGCCTGACTAGTGTGTCGCGGGCCGGAGGAGGTGGTGATCGTGCCCGGTGACGTCCTGGCTCGGGTCCGCGACGCGGCGCGGAACGGTACGCCTACGAGCCTGAGGGGCCTGTGGGTGAGCTTCTTGTCGGCATACGGGCTCGAGGCCGTGCTCCGCGGCGATTCCGGTGGTGTCGACTGGGTCTGCCTGGACCTCCAGCACGGTGACCTCGACGTCACCGACGTCGCCGACCTGATTCGGGTGGCGGAGTGGGCCGGAGTGACGACGTTCGTGCGCCCGCCGTCACACGACCCAGGCCTGATCCTGAGGGTGCTCGACGCCGGCGCCGACGGGCTCATCGTCCCGACCGTGGAGTCGGGTGCCCAGGCGCGCGCCCTGGTCGAAGCGGTGCGCCTACCCCCGCTGGGCAGGCGGAGCAGTGGCTCGGCCCGGACGGCCCTCGCGTCCGGGATCGGTGCACCCGATCCCCTCCTGCTCCTCATGGTGGAGACGGCGGACGGTGTGGCCGCCGCCGACGACATCGCCTCGACCGACGGCGTGGACGGTGTCTTCGTCGGGCCCTACGACCTCACGCTCTCCCTTGGGGCGGCGTCCCCGGGGGACGCGCAGGTGCAGAAGGCGATCCGTGCGGTCGTCGACATCACCCGACGGCATCGCAAGGTCATGGGCATGTACGCCGGTCGTCCAGATCTCCTGGCCCTCGCGACGCTGATGGACATCATGGCGGTCGACAGCGACGTCACGGCACTTCGAACCGGCATCGACGCCCTGTTCGACCCGCCGAGCTCCTGAGCGGCTTACTCCCCGCGCCACGATCTCGGTGCGGCCCGAGAGCGGGGTCGCCTCGTCCGCGGTGTGGGCGCCCCGATGACTTGTCCACACCCCCTGACCCGCTCGTCCCAGGATCCACAGCCGCCGTCCGACGGTTTCGCCGGCCAGGTGCCACGGCGAAGGATGAGCGGTGTCCGGAGCTACCGGGCTCCGGTCTGGTCCGGATTCGTTGGTAAGAAAAGGGACTCACATGCCACGACTGATCCACAGGCTCATAAGGAACCGTGCTGACGCGGGGATGACCACGGCTGAGTATGCCGTCGGCACCTTGGCAGCGGTGGCCTTCGCAGCCGTCCTGCTCGCCGTCGTCAAGTCGGGTGTCGTCATGTCAGCACTGACGGCGATCATCACGGGCGCGCTCAACAGCGCGAAGTGACGTGAAGTGACGTGGCCCGGGTCAGGCCCGGGGGCGAGACGTCGGGACCCGGGCATGGTCAGTGCCGAGCTGGCCGCCGCCATCCCTGCCCTGTTGGTCGTGCTGGTACTGGCCCTGGGCGCGGTGCGCCTCGGCATCGACCAGGTCCGGTGCGTCGACGCAGCCCGCCTCGCGGCTCGGGCGCTGGCACGAGGTGACTCCGAAGGATCGGCCCGTGCGCTCGCCACCCGGTCGGCACCGTCCGGCGCGACGGTCCGGATCAGCGTTGGTGCGGGCGAGGTCTCCGTGAAGGTGGTCGCGGTCCGGGAGCTGTCGGGGTGGCGTGCGGTCGACGTGGGCGCGACATCGACGGCCGCGAGGGAGCAGCCGTGATGCAGGAGCTGAGGTTCGGGCGACGGCAGCGGGGCAACAGGACGCGAGATCGAGGTTCCGGGGTCGTCCTGGTGGTCGGCGCGATCGGGGCGCTGCTGTCGTCGATGCTCGGGGCCCTGATGGTCCTCAGCGCTGTGCTGGCTTCCCACCGCGCACAGTCGGCGGCGGACCTGGGTGCACTCGCGGCAGCGTCGTCGTTGGTCGCCGGGGAGGGGTTAGCCGCAGCGTGTGACGACGGCGCCCGCGTCGTAGCAGCGAACGGAGCCGCTCTGGTGCGATGTCGTGACAGCGGAGGACTCGGTGTGGAGCTGGTGGTCGAGGTCCCCGCGTCGGTGTCTCGGATCGGGACGGCGACGGCGCGCGCCCGTGCCGGTCCTACGAGCGGGTGAGGCCAAGGGGCCGGGACATCAGGTGACCGGCTCGTCCAGGGAACAGTCCAAGGAATAGTCCAGGGAATACAGGGTGAGGTCGAGCAGGACGATGGCCCCGGCCTTGTCGAGCGGTTCGTTGCCGTTGCCACACTTCGGTGACTGGACGCACCCGGGGCAGCCTGTCTGGCAGCCGCAGGCGGCGATGGCGTCGCGGGTCGCGCGCAGCCAGGTGCCGAGCGCGGCATACCCGCGTTCGGCGAAGCCGGCGCCCCCGGGGTGTCCGTCGTAGACCATGACCGTCGGAAGCCCGGTGTCGGGGTGGCACGCCGTCGAGACGCCGCCGATGTCCCAACGGTCGGCAGTGGCGACGAGTGGGAGCATGCCGATCGCCGCGTGCTCCGCGGCGTGGGCCGCTCCGGGCACCGAGGCCGATGCGATCCCCGCGCTAGTGAGCAGCTCCTCGGTCAGGGTCCACCACACGGCCTTCGTCGGCAGGGTGCGCTCGGGGAGATCGAGGGGATGTTCCCCGATCACCTCGCCGGTCGGCAGCCGGCGCAGGAAGGAGGTCACCTGGCCACGGACCTCGACGGTGCCGAAGCAGCAGGTCACCCCACCCGCGCTGCGGCTCCGCTCCACCCGGGTGATGTCGAACGCACTGACCGAGCGGGCCTGGGTCGACCAGCCCGGATCGCCCGCGAGCACCAGCGCGCAGTCCCGATCGAGGTCCAGCTCGGTCACGACGTAGGTCTCGCCCTGGTGGACGTACACGGCACCCTGATGGACCGCCGAGTGGGCGCGGGTGTCGTCCACGGTGCCGAGCACACGACCGCTGCGAGCATCCGCGATCCGGACTGTCCCTCCGGTGCCGCGCAACGACAAACCCTCCGTCGCGCGTCCGTCCCCACTCCAGAACCAGCCGGTGCGACGACGCCGGAGCAGCCCGTCCGCGACGAGGGCGTCGACGGCCGCGGCCATCCCCGCACCGAAGACCGCCTCGTCCGCCTGGGTCAACGGCAGCTCGGCGGCAGCGGCCGCCAGGTGCGGCCCGAGCACGTAGGGGTTGCCCGGGTCGAGCACCGCTGCCTCGACCGGCTGGCCGAACACCGCGTCCGGATGATGCACCAGATAGGTGTCCAAGGGGTCGTCGGCGGCGACGAGCACCGCCAGCGACTCGGCACCTGCCCGACCGGCGCGGCCCGCCTGCTGCCACATCGACGCCCGGGTGCCGGGCCAGCCGGCCAGCAGCACCGCATCGAGGCCGGTGACGTCGATGCCCAGCTCGAGCGCGTTCGTGGCCGCCAACCCGACCAGCTCTCCCGAGCGGAGCGACTGTTCGAGGGCGCGCCGTTCCTCGGGGAGGTAGCCACCCCGGTATGCCGCGACCGCATCTCCCAGCGCGGCGTCCATCTCGAGCAGGTGCCGGCGCGCCGCCGAGGAGATCGCCTCGACCCCCGCCCGCGACCGGGCGAAGGCGACGGTCTGGACGCCTTCGGCGACGAGGTCGGCGAGCAGGTCGGCCGACTCTGCCACCGCGCTGCGTCGCCGCACCGGCGGTTCGCCGACGGGGGTCTCAGTGGGGGTCGCAGTGGGGGTCTCAGTGGGGGTCGCAGTGGGGGTCGTCGCAGGGGAGGGCTGACTGCCACCCGGCTCCCACAGCCCGAAGGTGAGGGCGGCCCGGGGCGAGCCGTCGCGGCTGACAGCGCGTACCGGCATACCGACGAGGCGCTCGGCGTGACCGCCCGGGTCGGCCACGGTGGCCGAGGCGAGGACGAACACCGGGTAGGAGCGGTAACGGGCGGCGACGCGCCGCAGCCGCCGCAGGAGCATGGCCAGGTGGGTACCGAACACCCCGCGGTAGACGTGGCACTCGTCGACGACCACGTAGCGCAACGCGCGCAGGAACGGCGCCCAGTGCTCGTGTCCCGGCAGCAGGGAGTGGTGCACGAGGTCGGGGTTGGTCAGGACGTAGTTGGCGTGCTCGCGAACCCACCGCCGCCCCTCTGGTGCGGTGTCTCCGTCGTAGGTCGCCGCCCGCAGTCCCGGCAGGGCGAGGGCGTCGAGCCGGTGCAGCTGGTCCTGCGCCAAGGCCTTGGTGGGCGACAGGTAGAGCGCGGTCGCCCCCCGCCCGTTGGGAGCCGATGATCCGTCGACGAGATCCGAGAGGACGGGTAGCAGGTAGCCCAGTGACTTCCCGGACGCCGTACCCGTCGACAGGACCACGTGCTCGCCGGAGTGCGCCGCGTCTGCAGCCTCGCGCTGATGGCTCCACAGGCCGGTCATGCCCGCCTGGGTGAGGGCGGCATACAGGCTCGGAGTCACCCAGGAGGGCCAGTCGCAGACCTCGGCCACCCGCGCCTCGACCCGGTGCACGTGGGTGAGCGGGCTGCCAGCCCCAGGAGTGCCGTCGGACCGGACCGAACCGCGACCACGAGCCAGGCCGGCGAGCAGCGCCTCCGGGGTGAGCCGCGAAGGGAGACGCACCTGCGAGGCGGGTGTGGACATCAGGGATACGGTACGGCCGGATCGGCTCAGGGCGAGCGATGACCTGCCGGTTCCGTCCTGCGGACAGGACCGACGGGTGACACCGGAGTAGCGTCACGGTGCTCCCACGGGCAGGATGGCGCGCGCAAGGGTCGGCTCGGCGCGGCCGAGTAGTTGACGAGCACAGTGGTGCGAACAGAGCGGACGAACGGTGGATCTGGACATCACGACCTCGGTCAACGACGGGCTCACGGTCGTGCGGGTCGAAGGCGAGGTCGACGTGTACACCGCACCGCAGCTGCGCGAGCGGCTGGACGCGGAGATCGAGGCCGGGCGACACGACCTGGTGGTCGACCTGAGCGGGGTCGGCTTCATGGACTCCACCGGGCTCGGTGTACTAGTCGGCCGGCTCAAGCAGATCCGCGTCCACGACGGCACGATGCGGCTGGTCTGCGCCCACGATCGGGTGCTCAAAGTATTCGTCATCACGGGGCTCGACAAGGTGTTCGAGATCTTCCCCTCTGTGGACGAGGCCCTGTCCGCGTAGCCGGGAGCTTCACCGAGGGTTAGCCGGATCCCGGAGCCGAGGGCTGCTGCGGGATGGTTTGATTAGTACGATCACCTACCTACAGGTAGGGTCCCCTGCGAATCACCCGAGCGTCCACGCTGTGCCCACTTCTGCTGGGGCAGCGACGGGTCCGCCCACTCTAGGGTGAGTGAGCGCCTCAAGGAGGAAGTGCAGTATGCCAACCCTTGCCCCGGCAGCGTCGACAGCCCTGGACCTGGCAGGTAACAACCTGTATCTCGTCTATGCCGTCCTGGCCATCGCGGTCATCGCCCTCATCATGGGGGTCTACTTCCGCAGTCAGGTGCTGGCGCACGACGCCGGTACCGAGAACATGCAGACCATCGGTGCGGCGGTCGAGGAGGGTGCGCAGGCCTTCCTCAAACGCCAGTTCTCAACGCTGAGCATCTTCGTCGTCATCGTCTGCGGCCTGCTCTTCCTGCTGCCCGCCGACACCATGAGCATCAAGATCGGCCGCTCCGGCATGTTCGTCGTCGGGGCGCTCTTCTCCGCGGCGATCGGCTACTTCGGCATGTCACTGGCCGTCAAGGCCAACGTGCGGGTCGCCTCCGCCGCACGCGAGGGAGATCGGGACGGCGGTATGCGGATCGCGTTCCGCACCGGTGGCACGGTCGGCATGTTGACGGTTGGCCTTGGCCTGCTCGGCGCCTCTCTCGTCGTCATCGGCTGGAAGGGTGACGCCCCCAAGGTGCTCGAGGGCTTCGGGTTCGGAGCCGCGCTCCTCGCGATGTTCATGCGGGTCGGCGGCGGCATCTTCACCAAGGCCGCCGACGTCGGCGCCGACCTGGTCGGCAAGGTCGAGGCGGGCATTCCCGAGGACGACCCGCGCAACGCGGCCACGATCGCCGACAACGTCGGCGACAACGTGGGTGACTGCGCCGGTATGGCCGCCGACCTGTTCGAGTCGTACGCGGTCATGCTGGTCGCCGCACTCATCCTCGGTTCGGTCGCCCTCGGCACCCAGGGTCTGGTCTTCCCGTTGCTCATCCCCGCCATCGGCGCGATCACGGCGATCATCGGCGTGTTCATCACCCGGGTGAAGCCCGGTCAGAACGCCCTCTCGGCGATCAACCAGGGTTTCTACATCTCTGCGGCGATCTCCGGCGTGCTCAGCATCGTGGCGATCTTCCTCTACCTCGACCCCAACGTCCCCGCTGTGGTCGACGCAGCGACGCAGCAGGTGACCTCACCGGCGATCGAGGGGCTGCGCATCCGGGCTTCCATTGCCGTCATCATCGGCATCGTCCTGGCCGCCGTCATCCTCTGGCTGACCGGTCACTTCACCGGCACCGACAAGCGCCCGACGATGGACGTCGCCCGCACCTCGCGGACCGGCGCCGCCACCGTTGTGCTCTCCGGGATCGGCGTGGGCCTCGAGTCGGCCGTCTACACCGCCATCATCATCGGCGCTGCCATCTACGGCGCGTTCCTGCTCGGCGGCGGCTCGATCGCGCTCTCCCTCTTCTTCATCGCCGTGGCCGGCACCGGGCTGCTGACCACCGTCGGCGTCATCGTCGCGATGGACACCTTCGGCCCGGTCTCGGACAACGCCCAGGGCATCGCGGAGATGTCCGGCGACGTCGACGAGGAAGGAGCGCAGATCCTCACCGACCTCGACGCGGTCGGCAACACCACCAAGGCGATCACCAAAGGCATCGCCATCGCGACGGCGGTGCTCGCCGCGACCGCGCTGTTCGGTTCGTTCACCGACGCGTGGAACACCGCAGCGCGTGACCTGCAGGACAGCGGTGGCATCACCGAGAAGCCGTCCGTCTCCAGCATCGCGACGCTGACGACGGAGATCGTCACCCCGAACGTCCTCGTGGGCGCCCTGCTCGGCGCCGCCGTGGTGTTCCTCTTCTCCGGTCTGGCGATCAACGCCGTGACCCGGGCGGCCGGCGCCATCGTCTTCGAGGTGCGCCGCCAGTTCCGCGAGCACCCCGGGATCATGGACTACACCGAGAAGCCCGACTACGCCCGCGTTGTCGACATCTGCACCAAGGACTCGCTGCGCGAGCTCGCAACGCCCGGCCTGCTCGCCGCGCTGACCCCGGTGGTCATCGGCTTCGGTCTCGGCATCGGGGCGCTCGCGGGCTTCCTCGCCGGCGCGATCACGTCCGGCTGTCTGATGGCGGTCTTTCTGGCCAACGCCGGTGGGTCCTGGGACAACGCCAAGAAGATCGTCGAGGACGGTCACTACGGCGGCAAGGGCTCCGACGCCCACGCGGCTACGGTGATCGGCGATACGGTCGGCGACCCGTTCAAGGACACCGCCGGTCCCGCGATCAACCCGCTGCTCAAGGTGATGAACCTCGTGTCGGTGCTGATCGCTCCGGCCATCGTCACCCTGACCTTCACGACCGGCACCAGCCCATTCATGCGCTACGGGATCGCCGCCGTCGCGCTCATCATCATCGTCGCCGCCGTCGCCGTCTCGAAGTCGCGCGACCTGGCCGCCGTGGGCGATGACGGCGCGGACGACGACGAGGGTCCGCTCGACGACGACGACTTCTCGTCGGAGGCGACGCCTATCGAGCAGGGCGCCGACGCGGACCTGCCCGGCGAGGGCGACGCGGTGCCCAACGAGGAGCAGTCCCGGGTCTGACCGCCCGGACCAGCGAACGCGCCAGAGGGGCCTCACCCGTCACGGGTGGGGCTCCTCTGTGCGTCTCCCGGCCGCCCATCCACATACGGTGGGGCGCATGGCCCGAGCCCCGGTGACCGACCCTGCCCGGCTCGGTCGGCTGCGCGACGACCTCGCCGCGTCGGGCTACACCGTCGACGGTGTCAATGCCGCGATCGGACCGGTGGCCGCCGCCGCGCTGCACCGGGAACAGCCGCTGCCCGCAGACCTCGCGACGCAAGGGTCGCCCGACCCCGTCGCGGTGCTGGTGCAGTGCTTCGCCCTCGGCCGAGTGGTGTCTCGGCGGGACCTGGACGGAGCGCTGGCGTCGCTCACGACCGACGGCGCACAGGCGTTGGGTCTAGTCGACACCGATGGCGACGAGGTGCGCGCGGGCTGCGAGCTGCGCCCCTACGGTGACGAGGAGCGCGACTGGTGGGTCGCCTCCGACCTGTCCGAAGTCGCCCTCGGCGGCCCGCTGCCCGAGGACCACGTCCTCGGGATCGGGCCCGCATCGACCACGGTCGCGAGCTGGACCCCTCGCGACCGGGTCGGGCGCGCGCTGGATCTGGGCACCGGATGCGGTGTGCAGGCCCTGCACCTCGCCAGCCACAGCGCCCGGGTGACGGCGACCGACGTGTCACACCGGGCCTTGACGTTCGCCCGGTTCAACGCCGGGCTGGCCGGCATCGAGCTGGACCTGCGTCACGGTGACCTGTTCGACCCCGTGACCAGCGAGCGGTTCGACCTCGTGGTGAGCAACCCGCCCTTCGTCATCACACCACGCGCTCCCGGCGTGCCCGCCTACGCGTATCGCGACGCCGGGCTCGTCGGCGACCAGGTCGTCGAGCGCCTGGTCCGCTCCGTGGGCGACCACCTCGAAACCGGCGGCATCGCCCTGTTCATCGGCAACTGGGAGGTGCGTTCGGGCGGCACCTGGCGGGACCGGTGGACAGACTGGCTCGCCGGCACCGGGCTCGATGCATGGGTGGTGCAACGCGACGAGCAAGACCCGGCCGAGTACGCCGAGCTCTGGGCCCGTGACGGCGGGTCCCGTTCCGGTGTCGCAGGGTTCGAGCACCTGTACGCCGCGTGGCTGGCCGACTTCGCGGCCCGCGACGTCGAGCGGATCGGCTTCGGGGTGGTCGCCCTGCAACGGCCGTCTATGTCCCGGCCGTCCCGGCCGCCGTGGGTGGACCTGACCGAGGCGACCGGGCCGGTCGCGACCGCCTCCGGTGGCGCGATGGGCGCGACGGTGAGCGCCGGCATACGGGCCCGGACCTGGCTCGCCGAGGCCGACGACGCCACCGTTCTGGACGTCGCCTGGCGGTGCGCTGACGACGTCACCGAGGAACGCCACACGAGGCCCGGTGACGCCGACCCCCGGGTGATCCTGCTGCGACAGGGCCGTGGGCTCGGACGGGTCGTCCGACTTGACACCGTCGGCGCCGCGCTCGTCAGCGTCTGCGACGGCACGCTCCCCGCACGTGCGGCGCTCACCGCCATCGCGGGCCTGCTCGGCACCGACACCGACACCACGGTGCGTCAGGCGGCCGCGTTGCTGCGCGGGCTGGTCGCCGACGGGCTGCTCGTCAGCGCCTGACGGAAGGCAGGCGGTGGCACGGGTCAGCCGGCGGCCAGCGTCTTGCTACCGTCATCAGCCGTGGCCGGGACATCCAGCGCGTCCGCGTCGTGGCTGTGTTGCCGCGCCATCCGCAGGTTGGGTCCCGGCCAGCCGCTCATCGGTCCGACGAGCACCAGCAGGCTGGGCATCAACAGCGTTCGGACGATGAAGGCGTCGATGAGGATTCCCACCGTCATCGCGAAAGCCAGCTCGCGGAACGGCGACAGCGGGATGGTCGCAAGCATTCCGAAGCTCACCGCCAAGGTCAGCCCCGCCGCGGTGATCGCCCGAGCCGACTCGGGCATCGCCGTGGTGATCGCCTCCCGCAGAGGCAGGACCCGGGCGTGCTCCCACACGTTGCCGACCCCGAAGATGTTGTAGTCCGACCCCAGTGAGACCAGGAGGACTGCCACGGCAAAGGGTACGTAGAACGTCAGACCCTCCTCGCCCTTCAGGTCCATGAAGACCCACACTGTGAGCCCGAGCGACGCCGTGAGAGCGAGGATGCTCGACATCAGCAGATACAGCGGGGCGACGAGGGCCCGCAGGAAGATCACGAGCAGGAGCAGGTTGACCACGATGCCGGCGATTGCGATCCTGACCAGGTCGGTCCCGGTGGAGCTGACCAAGCCGACCGCCAGAGCGGTGTCGCCGCCGATCCCGATCTGGGTCCAACCGAGGCCGCTGTCGGCGGCCAGCTGGGGCAGGCGCGAGCTCAACCGGTCGAAGTCGTCGATCGCGACGGCATCGAGGGGGTCGTGGTCGAGGACGACGAGCATCCGCGCCGCGCTGCCGTCCTTGGACAGCACCACGTTGTAGGCCCGCTGGGTGAAGTTCTGGGCGGGTCCGACAACCCCGGCGACCCCGGGCTCCTTCTCCACCTTCTTCTGCAGGTCGGACAGCTCGGCCAGGTGGTCCGTGACATGCGGCCCTTCGAACAGCACCGTGGTCGTGGAGGTGATGCCCGGGGCGAACGCCGCGGAGGCGGCCGCTGCTGACCTCGCGACGGGGTTGTCCTCCGGGAGCGAGCTGGTGAAGCCGACTCCGAGGTCCATGCGGGCGATCGGGATCGACACCACGGCCAGCAGAGCCAGACAGGCAGCGGCCACCGCCGCGGCCACCTTGCGCCGGGTCAGGTGCTCCATGAGGTGCAACGCGGCGATGCGGGATCGCAACGCTGCGACGACCCGGCTGCCGGCCCACCCACGCCCAGACAGAGCGAAGCCGGGCCAGAGCATCCTCCGGCCGAGGATCGCCATCAGGGCGGGCACCAGGGTCACCGACACGGCGAGTCCGGCCATCACAGCCAGAGCCATGGCCGGGCCGAAGCCACGGTAGAACGGTGACGTCGCGGCCAGCAGCGCCGCGGTGCCGGCGGCGACCGTGAGGCCCGCCGCTACGACGATCGGGGTGTATGCGGCGACCGCCCCGCGGACGGCCGTCTGCGGGTCGGGGTTGTCGTGCAGCCTGACCTGAAGGGCCGTCACATAGAAGATTGTGTAGTCCGTGACGACGCCGAGCAGCAGGGCGACAAGCAACGGCTCGAGCTCGGCCGGAGTCGCGAGACCGAGGGCTCCGCCGAGCACGCTGGAGATGCGCGTGGTGGCGACGAACGCGATGCCGGCGGCACCGAGAGCGACGAGCGGGGCGACTACCGAGCGGAAGGTCAGACCGACGAGCAGCAGGATCGCCAGCACCGTCAGCTGCTCTAGTCGCGGCAGGCTCTCGCTGACGAGCTCCGCCTGGGCCGCGCGGGCAGGGACCGACCCGGTGATGCCGACGACATGGTCGTCAGGATGGTCGAGGTATTTGTCGATGTACCGTTGGGCGGCCTTGCTCTGGTCCGAGAAGCTGCTCGTCGGGTTCATGAACAGGTACGTCAGGACGGCCGTGTTGGTCTCCCCGGTGGTCGCGCCCAGACGCGTTGCGTTAGTGATGGGAATGGCACCCAGCAAAGGCCACTCGAGGTCGGTGCGTTGGTCGAGCGAAAGGGCGTCCAGTACCGACTCGGCCTGTGTGTAGACCGACATCCCGTCGGGGTTGCGTTGGATGATCGCCGTGCGGCTGGACAGCGGGAAGCCGAACTTCTGCACCGAGTGCAGCTCGGCCTGGATGGCGGGGCTGTCGGCCGGGATGAGGCTGGCGAGCTCGTTGCCCCCGCTGGCGATGGGAGGCGCCACGAGCAGAGCCGCGAGCCCGAGAGCCCAGGCGCCGACGATCACCCACCGCCACCGGGCGGTCCAGAGCGCATACCTCTCCGACCAGCTCAGTGATGCCTGGTGTGTTGCACGCCAGACGCGCAAGTCATTGACGCGCTCGAGGAAGCGGTTCGTCACGCTCGTGCCGGCGGGAGCGCGAGGCCGAGGTGGGAGAGCTCGGCGGCAGCCAGCGACTCATGGCGTCCGGCGGCGAGGTCGGCGGCCGGGTCGGGGGTGACCTTCATCAGCTCGGCCATGGTGAGGCTGGAGACCGCGCGGTTGGCCAGGTGGGCCAGGACGACCGGGCTGGCGCCGTGCTCCTGCAGGACTCGCGACACCCCTCGGATCTCCCGGCCGCGCGCCAGCCTGCGCGGCAGGTAGAGCAGCAGCACCGGGCCGGCGGGAGACAGCCCGACGGCCAGGCCGACAAGGACGGCCAGCGCACGGATGCTCGACTCTGCTCGTTGACCGCCGGCGACAATGCCGGTTCCGGTGGTGGCGACCTCGTTGCCGAGCTCACCGGTACGTGACCCGATGAGAGGTATGCCGCTCAGGTCCTGCAGCGCCTTTCCAGCGGTGCCGAGGGCCTTGCCCGCCTGCACGGTGCTCGTGCTCAACCCGGTCAGCTGCCAGATCTGGTAGCCCGTCCAGGCCCCGATGACCAGCCAGAGCATCACCCAGAACGCCGTGACGCCGTCCCAGGCCCGCATCGTCGTCGCATCCGCATCCCACGCTTTGACCCGCATCCGTCATCCCTTCGTCAACCGACGGCCCTCATGGGTGACAAACGTACGTCGACTAGGCCCCCTGTGACCTCTGAGGTCGATACCGATGTGCTGGCCCCGCTACGGTCGAAGGACATCCCCGCAGGGAAGGGCCCTCATGTCCAGCAGCCAGCCGACACCGCCACCTTCGACACCACCTTCGACGACCACACCGCGCCCCGCCGCCTGGCTGATCCCGGCCGTGGCTCTTCTCGTAGGCGTCATCCTCGGCGGGGTGATCATCTGGGTGAGCACGAGCTCGAGCCGCTCGGGTTCAGGCATCAGCACGGCCATCCCTACTGTGACCGAAACCGTGACCCCGAGCAACGGCACGTCGTCTCCGGGCACCGCTGCGACCCTCAGCGTCCCGGCCCAGTGCCTGCAGGTCGCCGACGACTCCAAGGCCGTGGTGGACCTGGTCAACCAGTCGGTGACCGCGGTTCGCGACCTCGACGCCGCGAAGCTGAGCGACCTGGTCCGGCAGATCCAAGCCGCCCAGGAGACCCTGCAGACGAATGCCAGGTCGTGTCAGCGGGCGACGGCCAGTCTGCCTCCCGCACTCACGTCGACCACATCGCCGACCTCGGCGTCGACAAGCACATCCTCCTGACCATCGCGGAAGTGACCGACGCCGACGTGCCTGACCAAGCGGGATGAGCCAGCGGTTCCTCGACCTGCGTGTCTTTGGTCGGCCTCTGCTGCTGCCGAACACGCGGGAGGCCGTGTATGCGCGCAGGGTGCGAAGAATGCGCGCAGGGTGGTTGAGACGCGCGCAGGGTGCGCGGTGAGCGTTAGTCGAGCAGGCTGCGCGCAGTCTTTGAGAAGTCAGCACCTGTCGACCGTCCTGCGCGGCCGGGGCGTATTCGGGGCACGGTCCACGACATCGGGGTCATGACAAAACTGCTTGACGCTTACCCAGGGTGAGGCGGCACGGTAAGGCGGTGCCGGTTGCGATAGTGTCGAGCTCACTTGTGAGTGAGTGCTCACTCACCTATTATCGCCCGGTGAGCCCACGCGCCAACGCCCTGCCGCCCACCGAGCGGCGAGTCGCCATCGTCCGGTCGGCGCTCGGGCTGATCCGCGAGCGCGGAACCATCCCGACCACGCGCGAGATCGCCGAGGCCGCAGGAATCGCCGAGGGCACGATTTTCCGGGCGTTCGACACCAAGGAACGCCTCATGGACGCCGTCGTCGGGGAGACGTTCTGCCCGGCGCCGGTGTCGATCCAGCTGCACGCGATCGACCACGACCAGCCGCTGCGGCCCAAGCTGGTCGCGTTCGTCACCGTGCTGCAGGACCGGTTCACCGAGATCTTCGACGTCATGTCAGCGCTCGGGCTCTCAGCGCCACCAGCCGGTTTCGAGGAGCACCGCGGCTGCAGTCCCGAGACGGGTCACGTGCCCCTCGAGGAGCAGGACCTCGGTGTCGGGTCGACGTGGGACCCTGAACGCCGCCGCCTGGTCGGCTTCCTCGACCACGACGCCGACCGGTTCACCTGTGCTCCCGAGGAGCTGCTCAGATACCTGCGCCTGCTGACGTTCTCCGGAACCCATCCCGGCATCAGCGAGGGGCGCCCCCTCACCCCTGAAGCCATCGTCGACCTCGTTCTCGACGGAGTCCTCATCACCCGAACGAAGAAGGCATCCTGATGCTCGTCCGACTCGTCCGCACCTACCTCGCCCCCTACAAGGGACCCATCGCGCTCATCCTCGTCCTGCAGCTCATCGGGGCGTTGGCGGCCCTCTACCTGCCCACCCTCAACGCGGACATCATCGACAACGGGGTGGCCAAGGGCGACACGGGTTACATCGTCCGCACCGGTGGATGGATGCTCGCCGTGAGCGTCGCCCAGATCTTCGCGACGATCCTCGCGGTGTTCCTCGCCTCGCGGTCGTCCATGGGGATGGGCCGCGACCTGCGCGCGGCGATCTTCCACAAGGTCGGGGACTTCTCTGCGCAGGAGGTGTCGCGGTTCGGGGCGCCGACGCTGATCTCCCGCAACACTAATGACGTGACGCAGGTCCAGATGGTCGTGTTCATGGGGCTCGCGATCATGGTGTCCGCCCCGATCAACATGATCGGCGGCATCATCATGGCGTTGCGCCAGGACGTCGGCCTGTCCTGGCTCGTCGCGGTTGCGGTCCCGGTGCTCGCGATCGCCGTCGGGCTCGTAATCCGTCAGATGCTCCCGCAGTTCCGCGTGATGCAGACCTCGATCGACAGCGTGAACCGGATCATGCGCGAGCAGATCACCGGCATCCGCGTTGTCCGGGCGTTTGTGCGCGAGGACTACGAGACGGACCGGTTCGACGGTGCGAACGCCACCCTCACCGGCACCGCGTTGCGCGTCGGCCGGCTCCAGGCGCTGATCTTTCCGATCGTCATGATTATCCTCAACGCCTCGACCGTGGGTGTGCTGTGGTTCGGGGCAGCCCGAGTCGACAGCGGTGACCTGCAGGTCGGCGCGCTGACCGCCTTCATGGCCTACCTGATCCAGATCCTCTTCGCGGTGATGATGGCCACCTTCATGTCGATGATGATCCCGCGTGCGTCGGTCTCGTCCGAGCGGATCGCCGAGGTGCTCGACACCGAGTCGTCCGTGGCCGAGCCGGCCAACCCGGTGAGGTCGATCGCGCGTGGTGCGGCCGTCGTCTTCGACCACGTCGAGTTCCACTACCCCGGTGCGGAGTCGCCGGTGCTCTGCGACGTGACCTTCCGCGCCGAGCCGGGCGAGACGACGGCGGTCATCGGGAGCACGGGTGCGGGCAAGACGACCCTGGTCAACCTGGTCCCCCGACTCTTCGACATCTCGGGTGGCTCGCTCACCGTCGGCGGGGTCGAGGTCCGAGAGGCCGACCTCGACACCTTGTGGTCCAAGATCGGGCTGATCCCGCAGCGGCCCTACCTGTTCACCGGCACCGTGGCGAGCAACCTGCGCTACGGCAACCCGGACGCCACGGACGACGAGCTCTGGGAGGCGCTGCGCATCGCCCAGGCCAAGGACTTCGTGGAGCGTATGCCTGACCAGCTCGAGTCCCCGATCGCCCAAGGCGGCACCAACGTGTCCGGCGGACAACGTCAGCGGCTGGCCATCGCCCGGGCGCTCGTCCGGCGCCCGGAGGTCTACCTGTTCGACGACGCGTTCTCCGCGCTCGACCTGGCGACCGACGCCCGTCTGAGGCAGGCACTGCGGCCGGTCACCCGGGAGGCTACGGTCATCGTCGTTGCCCAGCGGGTGTCCACGATCATCGACGCGGACCGCATCGTCGTCCTCGA
Source organism: Lapillicoccus sp. (assembly GCF_039935575.1). GTDB lineage: Bacteria > Actinomycetota > Actinomycetes > Actinomycetales > Dermatophilaceae > Lapillicoccus. The sequence continues at coordinate 11,242 of NZ_JBDTKA010000009.1, read as the reverse complement.
CGACGGGCTCGTGGTCGGTCAGGGCACGCATACCGAGCTGTTGCAGTCGTGCGAGACCTACCAACAGATCGTCGAGTCCCAGCGCAGTGCGGAGGTGGCGGCATGAGTGAAGGGGTGAAGTCCGAGGAGGAGAAGGCTGCCGAGGCGCGCCGTGGTCCGGCCGCGGGAGCCCAGCGGCAGCGCGGTCCGATGGGCATGGCGATGCCGGGTGAGAAGTCGCAGGACTTCCTGCCGTCGGCGAAACGGCTGCTGCGCAGGCTCCGGCCGGAGCGGTCTCGGGTCGGGATCGTGCTCGTGCTCGCGGTCGTCAGCGTGGCCTTGACGGCGATCGGCCCCAAGATCCTCGGCGCCGCGACGAACCTGATCTTCGAGGGGTTCATCGGCAGGCGCCTGCCCGCGGGCGCTACCCAGGACCAGGTCGTCGCGGGACTGCGCGCCCAGGGCGACACGAAGCAGGCCGACCTCATCTCCGGGATGAACCTGGTTCCCGGGCAAGGGATCGACTTCACCCGGTTGGGCCAGATCCTGCTGTTCGTCCTCGCGCTCTACGCGCTGGGAGCCCTGCTGCAGTGGGCGTCGGGCTGGATTCTCGCCGGCGTCGTCACCCGCACCACCAACAAGCTGCGTGCCGACGTCGAGGACAAGCTCAACGCCCTGCCGCTGCCCTACTTCGACGGTCAGCCGCGCGGGGAGCTGCTCAGCCGCGTGACCAACGACGTCGACAACGTGCAGCAGAGCCTGCAGCAGACCCTCAGCCAGCTGTTGACCTCGTTGCTGACGGTGGTCGCCGTAGTGGCCCTGATGTTCAGCATCTCGTGGACCCTCGCCCTGATCGCGCTGGTGACGATCCCGATCTCGATGGCGCTCACCGCCGCGATCGCCAAGCGCTCTCAGAAGCTGTTCGTCCAGCAGTGGAAGAACACCGGGCAGCTCAACGGCATCATCGAGGAGACCTTCACCGGGCACGGTCTGGTCAAGGTGTTCGGCCGGCAGCAGGAGTCGCAGGCCGACTTCGACGCCAAGAACGGCGAGCTCTACAAGGCGGCGTTCGGGGCTCAGTTCATCAGCGGCATCATCATGCCCGCGATGATGTTCATCGGGAACCTCAACTATGTGGTCATCGCTGTCCTCGGCGGCCTACGAGTGGCCAGCGGTTCGATGACGCTCGGCGACGTCCAGGCATTCATCCAGTACTCCCGCCAGTTCACCCAGCCCCTGACGCAGGTCGCGTCGATGGCGAACCTGCTGCAGTCCGGGGTCGCCTCGGCCGAGCGGGTGTTCGAGGTGCTCGACGCTCCGGAGCAGGACCCGGACCCGGTCACGCCCCGCGACATCGGCCCGTCCCGCGGACGCGTGGCGTTCGAAGACGTGACGTTCTCCTACACGCCGGACAAGCCGCTCATCGAGGACCTCGACCTCGTCGTCGAACCCGGCCAGACCGTGGCCATCGTCGGACCCACCGGCGCCGGCAAGACCACCCTCGTCAACCTCATCATGCGGTTCTACGAGCTGAGCTCCGGACGCATCACCCTCGACGGCGTCGACGTGCGCGAGATGACCCGGCACGACCTGCGAGCGCGGATCGGCATGGTGCTGCAGGACACCTGGCTGTTCGCCGGGACGATCCGCGACAACATCGCGTACGCCCGTCCGGACGCCACCGAGGAGGAGATCCTCGAGGCGGCCCGGGCAACCTACGTCGACCGGTTCGTGCACTCGCTGCCCGACGGCTACGACACCGTCCTGGACTCCGAGGCCGGCAACATCTCTGCGGGCGAGAAGCAGCTGCTCACGATCGCGCGAGCCTTCCTCGCGGCACCGGAGCTGCTCATCCTCGACGAGGCGACGAGCTCGGTGGATACGCGTACCGAGCTGCTCGTGCAGCACGCGATGGCGGCGCTGCGCAGCGACCGCACCAGCTTCGTCATCGCGCACCGGCTCTCGACGATCCGAGACGCCGACATCATCCTCGTCATGGAGGACGGGCACATCGTCGAGAAGGGCTCGCACGCCGAGCTGCTCGAACGCGACGGCGCCTACGCGAGGCTGTATGCGGCTCAGTTCAGCGGTGCAGCCGACGACCTCGACGACCAGGGCGCTCAGTCCTCTGCTCGTCCGGTGCTGGCCGGGGCACGGATGGCACCCCGCCGCTGACGTCGGTACGGCAGAATCCTGGAAGGCAGCGTCCGACACCAGAGAAACGAGGGTGCGGTGATCCGTCTTGCCGGACCGGCTCACACCATCAGCAAGGTCCTGCTCGGCGACAGCTCCGCCGGCCGGGCCGCCGCCTTGATGGCCACTGCGGCGGCCGGGGCCTCTTTCACCCCCGGCCTGATGCCGCGCGGCCGTCGTGAACAGATCGTCGCGACCGGGATCGCCTCGGCCCTGCAGCACGGGCTGGTCATCAACGCCCATGCTCGCCACGAGGTGCTCTCCAACCTGATCTGCTCGTGGGCCGGACGCGGCAACGACCCGGTCGGGCGGCGTCAGGTGAAGAGCGCCGTGGCCTTGGGCACGACGGTCGCCGGCCTGGCGGCATACGCGGCGCTGCCGGCCCGGCACGGTGAGCGGATCGAGCGAGCTGTGGTGCGCACCGTCGGGGTGCGGTTGTTCCGCGTCGGGACCGCCTCGCTGCTCGTCGGCGGGGCCGACCTCATCGACCGGCGTTACGGGCAGGACCATCCGCTGGTGCGGACTGCCGCACCTGCAGCGGGGTTCCTGGCGGGGGCGGCGATCTCGGCCGCGTTGATCCGGCGGTTCCGCAAGTTCGACCCGGTCATCGCGGCGCGTGTGCAGGCCTCGGTCGACCCGCTCACCCGTGACCACCTCAACGACAAGCCCGACCACGGCGAGCCGGTCACCTCGCTCCCGGTCTCCCTCGCCCTGGGGGTCGGGGTCGCGACCTCACTGCAGCTGCTTTCCGGCGTCGAGGGCTACGTCTCCGGCCGGGTCGCCACCAGCGTCAGACGGGTCATCCCGGGTAGCGACCCCTATGCCTCGCTGGTCGCCCACGCAGTGATGCTCTCCGGCCTCGTCGGCGTCCTCGCCGTCGGCATCGAGTACGTCTATCACCGGGCTGAGGCCGGCGGCTCGGCCATCGACGCCGCATACACGACGGCTCCCAACTCGCCGAGCGTCAGCGGCGGACCGAACTCCGCCATCGGTTGGCAGACGCTCTCGCGAGAGGGGGTCCGGTTCGTCGCGATGTCCCTGAACCCGCAGGAGATCGCCGACGTCACCCATACCCCCCTCGAGCAGGTGACCACCCCGATCCGGTGCTTCGCGGGTCTCGACTCGGCCTCGACCGTCGGCGCCCGAGTCGGTCTGGTGATGGAGGATCTCGAGCGGCTGGGCGCGTTCCAGCGTTCGGTCATCTGCCTGACCTCGCCCACCGGCACCGGCTATGTCAACTACGTCGCCGTCGAGACCCTGGAGTACCTCACGAGGGGTGACTGCGCCACCGTTGGCATCCAGTACTCTCTGCGGCCGTCATTTCTGTCGCTCGACCGGGTGGCCATGGCCCGGGAGCAGAACCTCGCGCTCCTCAACGCCCTGGTCTGGCGGATCCGCGGTCTCCCGGAAGGCAAGCGACCGCGGCTGGTCGGGTTCGGTGAGTCGTTGGGCGCGCAGACGCTGCAGAACTGTTTCCTTCATGAGGGGGTCGGGGGGCTGCAGCGCGCCGGCATCGACGGCGCTCTCTTCCTGGGTACGCCTGCGGCCAGCCGGTGGGCCAGCGAGTGGCGCAGCAAGCCGAGCCAGACGGACCCCGACGGCCAGGTCATCGAGGTCTCGGGGTTCGACCAGTGGAGCACCGCCACCGCCGGGCGGACCACGAAGCCGAAGTATGTGCTTCTCAGCAATCCCGAGGACCCGATTGTCAAGTTCACCCCGAGGATCGCCGTCGCCCGCCCGGAGTGGCTGCCGCTGCGCGCTCAACGGCCACCGGGTGTGCCCCAGGCCATGCTCTGGATGCCGTACACGACCATGCTGATCACGCTCATCGACGTCGTGAACGCACTCGAGTTCGTTCCCGGCGTGTTCGTCGCACGCGGTCACGACTATCGCGCGTCGATCCCCCGGATGGTCTCTGAGACCTACCGGCTGCCCGTCGACGACGACGAGATGACCCGCATCGAGCACGCCCTGCGCGACCGGGAACGCACCTGGGCCCAAAAGCGGATGGTCGCCGAACAGCTGGCTCGGGCCGGAGAGGCAGTCGGGCGGCAGCTGCGGACGTGGGGCGAGGTGAGCAGCCCGCCGACGGTGGCCGCGCCCTGATGGACAGGTCGGCCGAGACGCCGGGGCGTTCAGCTGGCGGAACCGGTCTGAACAAGGGCCGCGTGGCGATCCTCGCTGTCATCGAGGTCGCCGTCCTGGCACTCATCGCTTTTCGCGTGCTGCCCCAGGTCGGCTCGTACTCCGAAGCCGCCGGCGCGCTCAGGGGCATGTCGCTGCAGTCCCTCGTCGCCATCGCCGTGACGGTGATGGCCTACCTGGCCTTCTACGGCCTGCCCTTCGTGGCGGCAGCGCCCGGGTTGGGGTACCGACACGCCCAGCAGGTCAACCAGGCCGCGTTCGCGATCGGCAACGGGGTGCCGGGCGGCGGGGCGTTCGGGTTGGGGGTCCAGTACGCGATGTTCGCGTCGTGGCGCTACCCAGCCGTGCGGGCCGCCTCCGCGATCGCCGCCATCGGTGTGTGGAGCCTCTTCGTCACGCTCGGCCTCCCGGTGTTCGGGGTCCTGGCGCTCGTCGTCTCCGGCCAGGCGGCGGGCAGCTACGTCTTGGGAGCGGTCCTGGGGCTGGCCGCCCTCGGGCTGCTGGTCGTGGGGTTCGCGCTCGTCATGCGCAGCGAGTCTGCGGCCAGACGGGTCGGCGCGTGGGGGGACTCCTTGGCCAGGCGACTACCGCGCAAGCCGCGGGGGGGGGCCTGGGTCACCCCGGCACTCCTGGGGTTCCGGACCGGTATCACCGAGCTGGTCAGCCGGCGCTGGGCGGCGATCACGGCTGCGCAGGTGGGAGTCTCGCTCACCCAGTTCGCCGTGCTTGACGTCACGCTGCGAGGTCTGGAGGGCTGGGACTCTGCCGGGACTCCGTTCCTCGTCGTCTTCGCCGGTTTCGCCATCAGCCAGCTGGGGTTGCTGGTTCCTGTCACTCCCGGTGGCCTCGGAACCGTGGATGCGGCGATGGTGGCCTTGCTCGTGGGCCTCGGGACCTCTCCCGGCATCGCGACGGCAGCCGCCCTGGTTTGGCGGGCGTCGTCGTTCATCCCGCAGATCGTCGTCGGGGTCGTCGCCCTGATGCTGTGGACCCGGTCTGCCAACCGGCTGGCAGTGGGTCATCCTGCCGACTGAGTCGGGGCCCCTCGCCGTCAAACGGGAGTTGGTCGCCCGTGCGCCGAACTTGACGGCGTGTCCGCGACCAACTCCCGTCTGACGGGCCGGGGGCACCGTGATCTCTGGAGTGACCGCCCTGCTGGAGCTAGGCCGCAGGCTGGGAGCCGGCGTCGACCGGGGTGTCGGCGCGGACCCGGGGCATCAGGAGGGCGGCGATCAAGGTGAGCCCGACCGCGATAAGGACTGACAGGAACACGGCGGCCGAGCCCGAGGTGATGGCGTGCGGGTTGGTCGGACCGCCCTCGCGGGTGATGATCCCGTTCGCGACCGCCCCGAAGATGGCGACACCCACAGCACTTCCGATCGAGCGGGCGAACAGGTTGTTCCCGGTGACGACGCCCCGCTCGGTCCAGGAGACGCTGGCCTGCGCCGCGATGAGGCTCGGTGACGCGACCAAACCCATGCCGAGGCCCGTGACGAAACAGCATCCGGCGACCATGCCGACACTCGGGTGCTGCGCAAAGGTGGCCAGCGTGCCCACCCCGAGGAGGGCGACGCCCATGCCGATCAGGACGGTCGGCTTGAAACCCCACCGCATGTAGAACAGCCGGCCGGAGAAGGTCGCGGACAGCGGCCATCCCAGGGTCAGCGCCGCGAGCGCGAGCCCGGCCACCAGTGGCGGCGAGCCGATCGAGCCTTCGAGATACGTCGGGACGTAGGAGGTCAGGCCGATGATGGCGGCGCCGACACCGAGCGAGATGAGGCTGGTCGTGAGCAGCAACCGCCTGCGCAGGACCCACAGGGGAAGCACCGGTTCGGCGGCGCGACGCTCGGCGAACACGAAGGCCACCAGCAGCGCCGCTCCGACGCCGAAGATCAAGTGGCTTGCCGTCGAGTCCCACGCCCAGGCCTGGCCGCCCTCGAGCACCCCGAGGATGATCAGCGTCATACCGAAGGTGAGCAGGACGGAGCCTGCGTAGTCGATCCGGTGCCGCCGCTTCTCGACCACCTCATGGAAGTTGCGCAAGATCAGGAACCCGGCGAGCAGACACAACGGCACGTTGACGAAGAAGATCCAACGCCAGATGTGGAGCTGCGAGAACAGGCCACCCAGCGTCGGTCCGACGACCGAGGACATCCCCCAGACGCTGGCGAGGTAGCCCTGCGCCCTGGCGCGTTCGGCCACCGTGTAGATGTCGCCGGCGATGGTGATCGACATCGGCTGCACCGCCCCGGCTCCGAGCCCCTGTAGTGCTCGGAACGCGATGAGGGCCGGCATGCTCCAGGCGAACCCGCACAGCACCGACCCGGCAAGGAAGAGGCCGATCCCGAAGAGGATCATCGGCTTGCGGCCCACCGTGTCGGCGAGCTTGGCGTAGATCGGCACCGACACCGCCTGCGCCAGCAGGTAGACCGAGAACAGCCAGGGGAAGGACGAGAAGCCGCCGAGGTCCTTGACGACCGACGGCACTGCCGTCGCGAGGATGGTCGCGTCGATGGCGATCAGGCCGGTCGATACCATCAACGCGAGCAGGATCGGGCCGCGCTCGGAGCGCAGGCCCACCCCCGTGTCGGTTCCTGAGCTGGTGGCCGCAGCGGAGGTCACGAAAGCATCACGTGAGGTGCCAAGACGCAGACGCGGCTCGGCATTCCCGGCGTCTCTTCAGCCGAGCTGCCAGGACCGCTTCGACAGCCCGAACCAGAACCCGTCGATGACGCTGCGGCTGTCGAGCCGGCCGTTGCCGTCTGGCCCGTATGCCGCACCCAGTGACACGAACAGGGGCGCGAAGTGCTCGGTGCGCGGGTGCGCGACCGACGCAGCCGGTGCCTTGTCGAGGAAGTCCAGGAGGGCGTCGACGTCGTCGTGCGCCATGGCCTGCTTGGCCCAGTCGTCGAACTCGCGTGACCACTGCGGCGCAGGGGCGTCAGCGGGCAGGGACGGGTTGAACGCCCGTAGGTTGTGGGTCGTGAACCCGGACCCGACGATCAGCGTCCCCTCCTCACGCAGTGGAGCCAGCTTCTGCCCGAGGTGGAACAGTGCCTGGGGGTCGAGCGTCGGCATGGACATCTGCAGCACCGGAACGTCGGCATCCGGAAACATCTCGACGAGCGGGACGTATGCCCCGTGGTCGAGTCCCCGAGCCTCGTCGCGATGCACCGGGGTGCCCGGCGCCGACACCAGCCGCGTGATGTTGTCGGCGAGCTGCGGGGCGCTCGGCGAGGCGTACGCGACCTCGTAGTAGCGCTGCGGGAAGCCCCAGAAGTCGTAGGTGAGCGGCGCGCCCGTGGTGGAGGAGAGGACCAACGGCGCTTCCTCCCAGTGTGCGGAGACGACGAGGATGTCGGCCGGCTTCTCGAGGTCGCCGGACCACCTGCCGAGCTCACGCGTCCAGGTCGCGTCGTCTGCGAGTGGGGGAGCTCCGTGGCTGACGTAGAGGACCGGCTGGGTGGTCACACGGGTCACCCTACGGCGAAGATAGTCCAACATTCAACTAACGCAACGACGAGATCCCTGTGCGGGAATACCGGCATCAGGGTCTATCTTGTGCCTTCGCGGACCCACGTCCGAGCAGCGACGAATCCGCTGCACGTGTGGCCGGCAGGAGTGGGGGACATCGCATGGCTGCAGGGAAGGGTCGCAAGCTCGTCATCGTCGAGTCGCCGACGAAGGTCAAGTCGATCGCCGGATACCTCGGCGCGGAGTACGACGTCGAGGCGTCGGTCGGTCACATCAGGGACCTCCCGAACCCGTCAGAGCTGCCGCCGGAGATGAAGAAGGGCCCGTTCGGCAAGTTCGCGATCGACGTCGACAACGGGTTCGAGGCCTACTACGTCGTCGACGCGGACAAGCGGAAGAAGGTCGCCGAGCTGAAGCGCGCCCTCAAGGACGCCGACGAGCTCTACCTCGCGACGGACGAGGACCGCGAAGGCGAGTCCATCGGGTGGCACCTCTTGCAGGTCCTCAAGCCCAAGGTGCCCGTAAAGCGGATGGTCTTCCACGAGATCACCAAAGAGGCGATCCAGCGGGCCATCAACGACACCCGCGAGATCGACACGGCCATGGTCGACGCCCAGGAGACCCGCCGCATCCTCGACCGGCTCTACGGCTACGAGGTGAGCCCGGTGCTGTGGCGCAAGGTGCGCCAGGGTCTGTCGGCCGGCCGGGTGCAGTCGGTCACCACCCGCATGGTCGTCGAGCGCGAGCGCGAGCGGATGGCGTTCGTTCGGGCGGGCTACTGGGACGTCGAGGGCGAGTTCACGCCCAGCGACGCTGCGCAGCGGTTCACGGCCCGCCTCTCTCAGGTCGACGGCCGGCGAGTCGCCACCGGTCGCGACTTCGCCGACTCGGGTGAGCTGACCGCCAAGAACGTGGTTCACCTCGACGAGGCGCTGGCGAACCGCATCGCCGAGGCGTGTGCCCCGCTCACCGCGCGGGTGACCGACGTGCAGGAGAAGCCCTACACCCGTCGTCCGTCGGCGCCGTTCACCACCTCGACCCTCCAGCAGGAGGCCTCGCGCAAGCTGCGGCTCAGCAGCAAGAACGCCATGCGAGTGGCGCAGCGGCTCTACGAGGGCGGCTACATCACCTACATGCGCACCGACTCGACCACGCTGTCGGATGCCGCTATCACCGCCGCCCGCAGCCAGGCTCGCGACCTCTACGGCGCCGAGTACGTTCCCGACAGCCCCCGGCGCTACGAGAAGAAGGTCAAGAACGCCCAGGAGGCGCACGAGGCCGTGCGCCCGTCGGGTGACCGGTTCCGCTCGCCGGCCCAGGTGGCCGGTGAGCTGCGGGGCGAGGACTTCGCGCTCTACGAGCTGATCTGGAAGCGCACCGTGGCCTCGCAGATGGCCGACGCCCGCGGCTCGACGGCCACGGTCAAGCTGTCGGTCGACACCGCCGTCGAGGGCGCCCAGAGCGTCGAGTTCAGCGCCAGCGGCACGATCATCACCTTCCGCGGCTTCCTCGCCGCCTACGAGGAGGGCCGCGACGACGAGGCGGCCGCCCGCGCCCAGGCCGCCCAGGAGGAGCGCCGTCTGCCCAAGGTCAGCGAGGGCGTCGCGCTCGAGGTGCTGCGCGCTGAGGCCGACGGCCACGAGACGAGCCCGCCGGCTCGCTACACCGAGGCCACCCTCGTCAAGGCGATGGAGGAGCGCGGCATCGGCCGCCCCTCGACCTACGCCTCGACCATCGGCACCATCCAGGACCGCGGCTACGTCTTCACCAAGGGCCAGGCGCTCGTGCCGACGTGGCTGGCCTTCGCCGTCACGCGGCTGCTCGAGACACACTTCAGCAACCTCGTCGACTACGAGTTCACCGCCTCGATGGAAGAGGACCTCGACCGCATCGCCAACGGCGACGAGGGCCGCGTCGAGTGGCTGAAACGCTTCTACTTCGGCGACGATGCGACCTCGACCGAAGGGCTGCGCGACCTCGTACAGGATCTTGGTGACATCGACGCCCGCGAGATCAGCACGATCCCGCTCGGTGACGGGATGGTCGTGCGGGTCGGCCGCTACGGTCCCTACGTCGAGGAGGTGGTACCGAGCGGCATCAACCTCGAGACCGGCGAGGTCGACGAGGGGGTCGACGGTGCGGCAGTGCCGGCCACTCCGCGACGGGCCACCATCACCGACGACATCGCCCCCGACGAGATGACCCCGGCCAGGGCCCGCGAGCTGCTCGAAGCGGCCGCCGACGACGGCAAGGTGCTCGGGCAGGACCCCGAGACCGGTCGCGACATCGTGGCCAGGGCCGGGCGCTACGGCCCCTACGTCACCGAGGTGCTACCCGAAGACGATGCCGGAGCCTCATCCGCCGGGGCCTCAGCGGCCAAGGGCAAGAAGAAGCCGGTGAAGGTCAAGCCGCGCACCGCGTCGTTGTTCACGGGGATGGAGCTGTCGAGCATCGACCTGGCCGACGCCCTCAAGCTGCTCAGCCTGCCGCGCGTGGTCGGCGCCGACGCCGAGGGCGCCCCGATCACCGCCCAGAACGGCCGGTACGGGCCGTACCTGAAGAAGGGCACCGACTCGCGGTCGCTGACCAGCGAGGCGCAGCTGTTCGACGTCACCCTCGAGGAGGCGCTCGCGATCTACGCCCAGCCCAAGCAGCGGGGCCGGGCGGCCGCGGCGCCGCCGCTCAAGGAGCTCGGTGACGACCCGGCCAGCGGCAAGCCGGTCGTGGTCAAGGACGGTAGGTTCGGCGCCTACGTCACCGATGGCGAGACCAACGCCACCCTGCGCAAGGACGACGACGTCGAGTCGCTCACGCCGGAACGTGGCTTTGAGCTGCTCGCCGAGAAGCGCGCCAAGGGCCCGACGACCCGCAAGCGCGTGGTGAAGAAGACGGCAAAGAAGACCGTCAAGAAGACGGCGGCCAAGCGCGCCACGAAGACGGCCGCCAAGAAGGCCTGATCGGCGCGAGTGGACGGAGCACACCGGGTGCGCCGCCTGGACACGCGCACGTCGACGTACTCGCAGACGTCGCGTCGTCCCCCTTTTCGCGCCGTGCGTTTGAGAGGATCGACGCCATGAGGAAGACAGTCACCACCCTGGTCGATGACCTCGACGGGACGGAAGCGGCCGAGACGGTGCGGTTCGCTCTCGACAACACTCTCTACGAGATCGACCTTTCGGAGAAGAACGCCGCCGCTCTGAGGGCCGCCGTGGCCCCGTACACCGCACGGGCCAAGACGGCAGGCGGCCAACAGCGCACCCGCACCACCTTGCCGTCCGCCGGGCCGTCCCGCAACGCAGAGATCCGTGCCTGGGCCGCGGCCCAGGGCACCGTGATCCCGGCTCGCGGCCGCATCCCGGTCGCGGTGGTGCAGGCCTTCGACGCCGCCAACTGAGCTCGACGCCAGCACCGTCTTCCCGAGCAGCGGCACGGAGCCGGCTCAGCGGCATCC
>NZ_JBDTKA010000008.1:0-61716 GCF_039935575.1 Lapillicoccus sp. | reverse complement strand
GTCGGGGCAGGTGACCTCGACGCGGATCCGCCTGTTGCCGTTGGTGATCGACAGCAGGTGGTAGACCGCATGCAGCTCGCGCCCCGGCTCGTGCGGGTAGTGGACCCCCGACACCCCCATGCAGATCTCGAAGCGAAGGTCCGGCTCGTCCCGCAGCATCCGCGCCACGACCGGCAGGTGCTGACGACGCACGAAGATCGTCATCTCGCCGCGGTCGATCGTCACTCGCTCGACCGCCTCCGACCACGAGGCCGCACCGCCGACGAGGGACCGCTCCAGCGCGTCGGCGATCTCGTCGAAGTAACCGCCGTAGGGTCGCTGCGAGGCACCCGGGAGCAGGATCGGGGTCCGCAGGCCGCCGTAGCCGCTGGTGTCCTGCCCGAGGGACGCCCCGAACATGCCGCGACGTTCGCCGATGACGACGGGCTCGGGAAAACTGCCCGGCGCGGCAGGGAGGTTGGCGGCATACTGCTCGGCCTGTTCTTGACGCTCCTGGCCCTCGGGCGCCGGCGCCGCCTTCTCGGTCACGCCAACAGACCCTTCATCGCGTGCGTCGGCGCGGCGTTGAGGGCGGCCGTCTCGGCCGCCAGCGCGGCGGCGACGCGGTTGACACCCAGTGGCATCGCCTGGATCTGCTCGTGGAGCGTGATGATCGCGTTGAGCAGCATCTCCGGGCGGGGCGGGCACCCCGGGAGGTAGACGTCCACGGGGATGATGTGGTCGACGCCCTGCACGATCGCGTAGTTGTTGAACATCCCGCCCGAGCTCGCGCAGACGCCCATCGAGATGACCCACTTGGGGTTGGGCATCTGGTCATAGACCTGGCGAACGACCGGCGCCATCTTCTGGCTGACCCGGCCGGCCACGATCATCAGGTCGGCCTGGCGGGGCGTCGCCGAGAACCGCTCCATGCCGAACCGCGCGATGTCGTAGTCGGGAGTGCCGACCGCCATCATCTCGATGGCGCAGCAGGCCAGCCCGAAGGTCGCGGGCCACATCGAGCTCTTGCGCATGTAGCCGGCAAGACCCTCGATCGTCGTCAGCAGAAAGCCTGCCGGCAGCTTTTCTTCGATACCCACGACTGGTGCCCTCCTAGTCCCACTCGAGGCCGCCCCGACGCCAGACATAGGCGTAGGCGACGAAAACGGTGATGATGAACAGGACCATCTCCACGAGCGCGAAGAGTCCCAACGAGTTGAACGCGACGGCGAAGGGATACAGGAAGATGCTCTCGACGTCGAAGATGATGAAAAGCATCGCCACGAGGTAGTACTTGATCGGGATGCGGCCGCCGCCGTCCGGGTGCGGCGTCGGCTGGATGCCGCACTCGTATGCCTCCATCTTGGCCCGGTTGTAGCGCTTGGGCCCGACGACGAGGCTGGTGCCCACCGACAGGAGGGCAAACCCGAACCCGAGGGCCAGGAGGAACAGCAGCGGAATATAAGGGTTAGTCATCCGGCATACCCCTTGTGGCGCAGCGTGGTGTGGCGTTCCGTCAGGACTCTCCCCATCCTAGGCACGGGTGTGCAGTGGTTGCTCGGCCACGCGCCGAGGCAGCGGCAGGCGCGACGGTCAGGCATCGGGAGCCATCTGGGACAAGGCGTGGATCAGCCGGTCATCCACCCGGCCGCCGTGGCGCTCGGGCAGGTTAGCCATGACCTTGAGGAGGAACTTCATCAGCGTCGTGCGCGGCAGTCCGTATTTGGTCGCAAGACGCATCACCTCGGGGTGGCCGATCGCGTGGGCGAACCAACGGCCGAGCGTGTAGTAGCCGCCCAACGCGTCCTTCATCACCTTCGGGTAGGACTGCAGGACCCGCTCCCGGCTCGCGTCGTCGGAGCGGGCGAAGGCCTGGGCCACCACCTCGGCGGCGAGACGTCCCGACTCCATGGCGTACGCGATTCCCTCGCCGTTGAACGGGTTCACCATCCCACCGGCGTCGCCGACGAGCATCAGGCCGTCGGCATAGTGCGGCTGCCGGTTGAACCCCATCGGCAGCGCGGCACCGCGGATCGGCCCGACCATCGTCGCGTCGGAGTAGGTCCACTCCTCGGGCATCGTCTCGACCCAACGCCGCATGACGTCCTTGTAGTCGACGTTGCCGAAAGCCTTGCTGGTGTTGAGGATCCCGAGTCCCACGTTGGAGGTGCCGTCTCCGACACCGAAGATCCAGCCGTATCCGGGCAGCAGCACCCGGTTGCCGTTCGGCCCCTTGGTCCACAGCTCGAGCCACGACTCGAGGTAGTCGTCCTCGTGCCGCGGGGACGTGTAGTAGGTGCGGACGGCCACGCCCATGGGGCGGTCGTCGCGCTTCTGGCGGCCCATCGCGAGGGAGAGCCGAGAGGAGGTGCCGTCGGCGGCGATCACGAGGGGCGCGGTGTAGGTGAACTCCGCTCCGGTTGCCTTGCCGGAGTCGTCGACCTCTCGAGCACGCACCCCGACGATGCGACCGTCACCGGACAGCACCGGTCCGGTGACGTTGGTCGACTCGAGCAGCCGCGCCCCGTGCTTGACCGCGTGGCGCGCGAGGATGTCGTCGAAGTCCATCCGCGTGCGGACCAGGCCGTAAGGCGGGAACTCGGACGTGTCCGGCCAGTCGAGCTGCAACCGCATCCCGCCGCCGATGATGCGCAACCCACGGTTGCGGATCCACCCGTCGTCCTCGGGAGTGGGGACGCCGAGGGTGATCAGCTCGCGCACGGCGCGCGGCGTGAGGCCGTCACCGCAGACCTTCTCGCGGGGGAAGCGCGTTTTCTCGAGCACCAGCACGTCGAGCCCGGCCATGGCGAGATAGGCGGCGGTGCTCGACCCGCCTGGGCCGGCTCCGACGACGATGACGTCAGCCGACTGGGTCGCGCTGCCGATGCTCATGGCGCTCATGGCGCTCATTCTCTCGCCCGTCTGCCTGCTTGTGAAGATCTTCACGAACTCGAACCACAGCGTATGCCGGGCTCGAGGACCTTGTCAGATGAGGGTGGCCTTACCTGGTGCTGACCTGTGGGGCTACAGGCGCGGGTCAGGCGGGGGTCCGGCGCGGGCCCGATGCAGCGCCACGACGCCGGCGGTGAGGTTGCGCCACTCCACGTCGCGCCAGCCCGCGGACCGGATCGTCGTCGCCAGCTCGCGCTGGCCCGGCCAGGAGCGGATCGACTCAGCGAGGTAGACGTAGGACGCGGGGTTGGACGAGACGCGGCGCGCGATCCTCGGCAGCGCCCGCATGAGGTAGTTCAGGTAGACGCCGCGGAAGGCGGCTTGCACCGGGCGGCTGAACTCGCACACCACGAGCACCCCACCCGGACGGGTTACCCGACGGAACTCGCGCAGCGCCTGCTGCGCGTCGGTCACGTTGCGCAGGCCGAAGGACATCGTCACCGCGTCGAACGACGCGTCGGCGAACGGCAGTCGCATCGCGTCCGCGGCCGTGAACCCCAGGTCGGGCCGACGGCGGCGTCCCACGGTGAGCATGCCCAAGGAGAAGTCGGCCGGGACGACCAGGACGCCGCGGTCCGCGAACGGCTCTGAGCTGGTGCCCGTGCCGGCGGCGATATCGAGCACGCGGTCGCCCGGCTGGGCGCCGACCGCGGCCACGGTCGCCCGCCGCCAGAGCCGGTCCTGGCCCACGGACAGGACGTCGTTGGTCAGGTCATAGCGCGCGGCGACACCGTCGAACATGCGCGCGACGTCGGTGGGCTGCTTGTCGAGCCCGGCTCTCGTCATGGTGGGCATTGTGTCAACCCGCGCCGTCGCCTCTTTGGCGGCGTCCGGACTCAAGAGGAGGCCCGCCGTAGCATGAGAGGCGATGTCGTCCTCCCCCGCCGTCCCGGCCGAAGCCCGTCCACCCGGGCGTCACGGGCATACCGACCCGCTGTCGAGCTCGTCGCCGCTCGTCGTCCGGACCACCCTGATCGACGATCCCGGACCGTTGCTCGCTCTGCTGCCCGCGCTCGCCGACCCGGACGACATCGTCTCGTGGGTGCGCCGGGGTGAGGGGCTGGTCGGCTGGGGTCGGGCGGCACGGTTCGCCCTGACCGGTCCGGACCGGTTCGCCGCTGCCGAGCGATGGTGGCAGGAGACGTCCTCGCGGGCGGTGGTCCGCGACGAGGTCCAGCTGCCGGGTTCGGGGCCGATCGCCTTCGGGTCCTTCCCTTTCGCCGACGAGTCCGAGGACGCCGCCGTCCTGGTCGTTCCCGAGGTGGTCGTCGTCTCCCGCGAGGGCCACTCCTGGGTGACCACCACCGGGGTGGGCAGGCACCTGCCCGCGGTCCCCGACCTCACGCGCGGCACTCGCCAAAGACCGGTCCGGCCGACCGGCGTGACCTTTGCCGACGGCTCGCTCAGGCCGGCAGAGTGGGAACGCGCGGTGGCCCGCGCGGTCGAGCTGATCACCCGCGGCGGGCTCGACAAGGTCGTGCTGGCCCGCGACCTGGAGGCCCGCGCCGACGGCCCGATCGACCCGCGCTGGCTGCTGGCCCAGCTGGCCGAGCGGTACGACCGGACCTGGACGTTCGCCGTCGAGGGCCTGGTCGGGGCGACACCAGAGCTGCTCGTCCGCCGCGACCAGGGACTGATCACCTCGCGAGTCCTGGCCGGGACCATCACGCGGACCGGCAACGACGCCAAGGACCTCGCCCTCGCGGCCTCGCTCGCCCGGTCGAGCAAGGACCTCGAGGAGCACGAGTACGCCGTTCGCTCGGTCGCGGATGCGCTTGCCCCGCACTGCTCCTCGATGAACGTGCCCGAGTCGCCGTTCGTGCTGCACCTGAGCAACGTGATGCACCTCGCGACCGACGTCGCTGGGGTGAGCGCCGACGACGCGAGCTCGCTGGCCCTGGCAGCGTCGCTGCACCCCAGCGCCGCGGTCGGTGGCACTCCTACGGACGTCGCGGTGCCGCTCATCTCCGCTTTGGAGCAGATGGACCGGGGCCGGTATGCCGGTCCGGTTGGGTGGCTCGACGCCGCGGGTGACGGTGAGTGGGGGATCGCGCTGCGATGCGGGCGCTATGACGACACCGACCCGTCGACCATGCGGCTGTTCGCCGGCTGCGGAATCGTCGCGGGCAGTGACCCGGATGCCGAGGTGGCCGAGTCCGACGCCAAGCTCGTGCCGATGCGGGACGCGCTGACCTCCGACTGACCGCGCCCACCGACGGGTTCCTTCGGTTGCGTCCGACGTTTCGGTCGCCAGAGCGACCCCTTCGTCGGACGCAACGCGAGCGGGGTGGTTGGGAGCGCCGCTACGTGACGTGCGGCAGGACCTCGGCAGCAACCAGGTCGAGGTGGTCCAGGTCAGTCATGTCGAGCACCTGGAGGTAGACCCGTTGGGACCCGGCCGCGGCATAACGGCCGATCGCCTCGACGCACTCCTGAGGACTGCCGGCGATCCCGTTCTCACGAAGCTCATCGGCGTCCCGACCGATCGCCCGCGCCCGACGCGCCACCTCGGGCTCGCCTCGCCCGCAGCAGACCACCAGGGCGTTGGACCGGATGATGTCGTCGGGCGACCGGTCGATCGCGGCACACGCCTCGCGGACCCGGTCGAACTGGGCCTTGACCACGTCCTCCCTGGAGAAGCCGACGTTGAACTCGTCGGCGTACTTCGCCGCCAGCTGCGGGGTCCGCTTCGTGCCGTGACCTCCGATGATGATGGGCGGGCCGGGTCGTTGCGTGGGCTTGGGCAGTGCGGGTGAGTCCAGGACCTGGTAGTGGTCGCCGTTGTAGGAGTAGGTGTCGCCATCGATCGCCGACCACATCCCGGAGATGATCGCCAGCTGCTCCTCGAAACGGTCGAACCGCGTTCTCGTGTCGGGGAACTCGAGGCCGTATGCCTGGTGCTCGCGCTCGTACCAACCCGTTCCGATCCCGAGCTCGACACGGCCGCCGCTCATCTCGTCGACCTGCGCGACACTGATCGCGAGAACACCCGGGTGACGGAAGGTCGCCGATGTCACCAGAGTGCCGAGCCGGACGGTGCTCGTCTCCCGGGCGAGCCCTGCGAGAGTCACCCACGAGTCGGTGGGGCCGGGCAGCCCCGACACGTCGCCCATCTTGAGGTAGTGGTCGGACCGGAAGAAAGCCGAGAACCCGCACTCCTCGGTATGCCGCGCGATCGCGAGCTGGGTGGCATACGAGGCGCCCTGCTGGGGCTCGACGAAGATCCGCAGGTCGACGCTCATGCTCCCGACCTCCCAGCCAGCCCATCTCGCCGGACCCAGGCTGTCGTCGACGCAGGAAGCCGGCCGGCGTCGAGCGGCCCGCTGGAGACGACCACCTCCCCGGCGGGGAGGTCCACCGACGTCGAACCGAAGTTCGTCATGCTGACCCACCCTCCTGGCCGCTCGAAGGCCACCACGTCGGCAGCGGAGTCGACCCAGGTCAGGCCCTCGTCCACAAGCAGGTCGCGCCGCGCGGCGAGCGCCGCGCCGTAGAACGACAAGGTGGAGTCGGGGTCGGCGGCCTGCACGTCGACCGCATACCGGCCGAACCACTCGGGCTGGGGCAGGTGCGCCGGGCCGGCGCCGAACCCGAACGAGTCGCCGCGGCTGGTCCACGGGAGGGGGACGCGGCAGCCGTCCCGGCCCCTCTCGACACCGTCCGACCGCAGGAAGGTCGGGTCCTGCAGCACCTCGGCGGGCAGGTCCGACACCTCGGGGAGCCCGAGCTCCTCACCCTGGTAGAGGTAAGACGAGCCCGGGAGGGCGAGCCCGAGGAGGGTGGCCGCGCGGGCCCGGCGCAGTCCTGCGGCGACGTCGGGGGCCGGGTCGGTGCCGCTGGAACGCAGCCAGGCGTTGAGATCAGTGTCGTCGGGCAGGGCGTAGCGGCTCGCGTGGCGGACCATGTCGTGGTTGGAGAAGACCCAGGTCGTGGTGGCGCCGGCTTCACGCGCCAGGGCAAGGTTCTCGTCGATGACCTTGCGGAAGGCGCTCGCGTCCCACCCGGTCTGCAGGAGGTCGAAGTTGAACGCCTGGCCGAGGCCCTCCGGCGAAGCGAAACGGACCCGGCGGTGGGCGGGCACCCACGCCTCGGCGACCGCCATCCGAGGAGGGTCGTACTCGTCGAACACCGCTCGCCACGTCGGGTAGATGTCGTGGACCTCGTCACGACCCTCGAACGGATGCTGCCCATCGGGGAACCCGGCCGAGATCTGCTCCTGCGTCGGGAGCTCGCCGAGGGGGCCGGAGATCACCGACTCGTGCTTGACGAGCAGGTGGGCCACGTCGATGCGGAACCCGTCGACACCGCGGTCCGACCAGAAGCGCAACGTCTGCAGGAAGTCCGCGCGGACGTCGTCGCGGGCCCAGTTCAGGTCGGGCTGCTCGGGCGCGAAGAGGTGGAGGTACCAGTCGCCGTCACCAATCGGCTCCCAGGCCGGGCCGCCGAAGAACGAGCGCCAGTCGGTGGGCGCCTCCTCGCCGTCAGCACCACGTCCGCGGCGGATCACGTAGCGGGCCCGCGCGTCCGACCCGGGCGGGGCGCCGAGCGCCTCGCGGAACCAGGCGTGCCGGTTCGAGGTGTGGTTCGGGACGATGTCGACGATCAGCTTGATACCGGCGCTGTGCAACGCCGTGACCAGAGCGTCGAAGTCGTCGAGGCTGCCGAGCTCTGGGGCGACCGCGCGGTAGTCGTCCACGTCATAACCACCGTCGGCGAGCGCGGAGGGGTAGAACGGGCTGAGCCAGACCGCGTCCACACCGAGCCGCCGCAGGTGACCGACGTGTTCGACGATGCCCTGCAGGTCACCGATACCGTCGGCGTTCGAGTCAGCAAAGCTGCGGGGATAGATCTGGTAGACCACGGCCTGTCGCCACCACGTCCGGTCCGACGTGGAGCTCCCCGGCCCGGACGGACGGGTGAGCTGATCTGCGTCGGTGCCCATCGCGCCACGGTATCGACCCGCCCCGGCACCCGCGGAACCGGTGGCACCGGCGGGAGCTGACGGCATACTCGACCGGTGTGAGGTCCCCCCAGCGCGCCCGGCACCTGCTCGGGGCCCTGTCGCGCGGGGGGGTGAGGGACGTGGTGCTCGCGCCCGGCTCGCGGTCCGCGGGTCTCGCCCTGGCCCTGTATGCCGCCGACCGGGCCGGAGCGGTACGCCTGCACGTGCGGGTCGACGAGCGGTCTGCAGGCTTTCTCGCCCTCGGCCTGTCGGTCGGGTCGAGACGCCCGGCGGCCGTCGTCACCACGTCCGGGACAGCCGTCGGCAACCTCCTGCCGGCCGTCATGGAAGCCCACCACAGTGGCCGGCGGCTGGTCGTGGTCTCGGCCGACCGGCCGGCACGGCTGCGGGGTTCGGGCGCCAACCAGACCACGCTCCAGAAGGACATCTTCGGGGTGTTCGCCCCGTGCTTCGACCTTCCCGTCGACGTCTCGGAGGTCGACCTCGATGCCGCGGTTGCCGCCTCGTGCCGACAGAGCGGACCGACGCATCTCAACCTGCAGCTGGACGAGCCGCTGGTCGACGACGAGCGGACCGACGGGGGTGCCGACGACGGTGCCGACGAGACCTGGAGGGGGCCGGCCCCACCGGATCGACCCGAGGTCGACGAGGCGTGGTCGGGCCGTCGTGAGCCGGGATCCGAGGTTCTTGCCGTCGGTCCGCGCACGGTGGTGGTGGCGGGCGACGACAGCGGCCCGGCCGCCCGTCGACTGGCCGAGCGTGCGGGGTGGCCGCTGCTCGCCGAGCCCACCTCCGGGGCGCGGGTCGGCGACCACGCGATCCGGTGCTACCGGCTGTTGTCGCAGACCGCGCTCGGTGCTGACGTCGAACGCGTCGTGGTCCTGGGTCACCCCACGTTGTCGCGACCCGTCACGGCGCTGCTCTCCCGCCCTGACGTCGAAATCCTGGCTGCGCCCGGACCGGGAGGTGTGGTCACCGACCCCGGGCGGGTCGCTCGGCACCTGGGCGGGGTCCCGACGGTTGCCGGGCCCGACAGCTCTCCGGGCGGGCTCGAGTGGCTGGACCGCTGGCGCGCGGCCGACGCCGCGCTGGCCACGAAGCTCGACGAGCTCGTCGCCGGGTTGCCAGAGCTGGACCCGTTGCAGGTCGCCCGGGAGGTGGCCTCGGCCGTCACGGCGGGGGCGACGCTCGTCGTCGGCTCGTCCAACCCCGTACGCGACCTCGACCTGATGCAGTCGCCTTACCCGCCGCACGAGCATCGGTTCGTCGTCGGCAACCGGGGGCTGGCCGGCATCGACGGGACGGTGTCGACGGCGGTGGGGATCGCACTCGCCCGACCCGGCGCCTCGCGGTCGCTGGCCGTGATGGGCGACGTCACGTTCCTGCACGACGCAGGAGGCCTGGTCATCGGCCCGGACGAGCCACGACCGGACCTGACGATCGTCGTGGTCAACGACGATGGCGGCTCGATCTTCGCCACGCTCGAGCAGGGGGACGACTCCCACGCCGAGGCCTTCGAGCGCGTGTTCGCCACCCCTCACCATGTCGACCTCGAGGCGCTGTGCTCCGCGAGCCGCACGGCGCACCAGCGGGTCTCGACCATCGCCGAGCTGCGGGAGGCACTAGGTCAGCCGACCACCGGCATACGGGTCGTCGAGGCTCCGGTCGACCGGTCGACACGGCGGGCCACCGCCGACGCGATACGAGCCCTGGCCGTCGACGACGAGAGGGTGACCGCGTGAGCACCTCGGCGCCCAGTGTCGCGCGCTCCAGCGCCTTGATGGCCTCTGGCTCGGTCGTGTCCCGGTTGCTCGGGGTGCTGCGACAGTCGCTGCTGGTCCTCGCCATCGGACAGGGCGTGGTCGGGAACGCGTTCCAGACGGCGAACACCCTCCCCAACGTGATCTACATGATCCTCGCCGGTGGCGTTCTCAACTCCGTCCTCGTGCCACAGCTCGTCAAGGCAGCCACGAACCCCGACGGTGGCCGGGAGTACACGGACCGGATCATCACGTTGTCGGTCAGCGGGTTCGTCGTCGTGGCAGCGGTGTGCACGGCCGGGGCGGGACTGCTCGTTCGCCTCTACTCGCAGTCGCTGGCTCCCGACGCACTGTGGCTGGCGACGTTCTTCGCCGTCCTGACGATCCCACAGATCCTGTTCTATGGGACGTTCGCCCTGTTGGGTCAGGTCCTCAACGCACGAGGGCAGTTCGCGGCCTTCGGCTGGGCACCGGCGCTGGCGAACGTCGTGCAGATCGCGGGGCTGTTGGCCTTCATGCGGTTCTACGACGGGCACGTCGGACCCGATCGGTGGAGCTCGCCGATGGTGTGGCTGCTCGCAGGATCCGCCACGCTGGGGATCGCTGCCCAGGCGCTCTTTCTGATCGTTCCGCTGTGGCGCAGCGGGTTTCGGTGGACTCCTCGGTTCGGGTTCCGAGGGGTGGGGCTGCGGGCGACCTCGCAGATCGCCGGTTGGGCGTTCGCGGCGCTGATCGTGTCTCAGCTGGGATACCTGGTCGCCTCCAAGGTGATGTGGCACGCGTCGAACCAGCAACCCCAGGTCGGCCGGTTCGTCCCCGGCGTCGCGGTCTACTCCAACGCCCTGTTCGTCTTCATGGTCCCGCACGCGTTCGTCGCCGTCTCGATCATCACGGCGCTCTACCCACGGATGGCGCGCGCCGCGCAGGAGCAGGACCCGGTGGCGCAACGCGAAGAGTACGTCCGCGGCCTGACCCTGCCGACGGCGCTCACGATGCCCGCGTCGTTGGCCTTGCTGTTCTTCGCGATTCCCATCACCGGAGTGCTCTTCACCTCGGTCAACCCCGAGGAGCTTCCTGCGACGTCGCTGGTCCTGGTCGCGATGTCGCTCGGGGTGATCCCGTTCGGGATCGACGTGCTCAACCAACGGTTCTTCTACGCCCGGGACGAGGGTCGACTGGCGCTCGCCGAGCAGCTGGTGCTCACGGGCTCCGCCACGGTGGTGGTGCTTCTCACTCTTCAGTTCCCGCCGTGGTACACCGTCGCGATCATCGGCGGGGGCATCGTCGCCAGCAACATCCTCAGTGCGACCTTCGGTATGTGGTTCGTCGGTCGGCGAGTGGGCCCGCTGCCCGTTGCCCGGATCGTGCGGGGACAGGTACGCATGTTCATCGCCTCGGTCGTCGCTGGTGGGTTGGCGCTGCCGATCTTCGCCGTCGTGCGGCAGTTCCTGCCGCTTGGACGGTGGGGAGACCTCGGGGCGCTCGTCGTGGGCGGTGGGGTGTTCGGGGTGGTCTACCTTCTGATGGCTCTGACCCTGCGCAGCCCCGAGGTGCAGACGATGGTCAGCCGGATCCCGGTGCTGAGGCGAGTGCGGGTGCGGCGCACCCGATGACTCACACTCGAGGCCAGACGACACGAGGAGCAGGATGAGACGGTTCGACGGACAGGTAGCCCTGGTTACGGGCGCCAGCAGAGGCATCGGGCTCGCCATCGCTCGGCGGCTGGTCGACGAAGGCGCTCGAGTATGCCTGACAGCCCGCAAGCAGGACGCACTGGACGAGGCCCTCGGTTCACTCGGCGGACCCGAGCACGCGATGGCCGTCGCCGGCCGCGCCGACGATCTCGCGCACCAGCAGGACACGGTGCAGCGGGTGGTGGACAGGTTCGGCAGCCTGGATCTCCTGGTCAACAACACGGGCATCAACCCGGCATACGGGCCGTTGATGGGGCTCGACCTGGACCTGGCGCGCAAGATCGTCGAGGTGAACTGCATCGCCGCGCTGTCGTGGGTGCAGCAGGCGCACCGGGCCTGGCTCGGCGAGCGTGGTGGGGCAGTCGTCAACGTGGCCTCCATCGCGGGCCTCAAGCCGGCGCCCGGCATCGGGTTCTACGGTGCCAGCAAAGCGATGCTCGTCCATCTGACCGAAGAGCTGGCGGTCGAGCTGGGGCCGACTATCCGGGTCAACGCCGTTGCCCCGGCTGTCGTCAAGACCGCGTTCGCCACGGCGTTGTACGAAGGTCGGGAAGAGCAGGTCGCGCGGGCCTATCCCCTGCGCCGGCTGGGCGAACCCGATGACGTCGCCGGTGCCGTGGCCTACCTGCTGTCACCCGACGCGGCCTGGGTCACCGGTCACACGCTCGTCGTCGACGGTGGCCTGACGATGACGGGCGGCGTCTGAGGCCCGAGCTTGGTCGTGGTCGTTCGCGCCCGGAAATCCGTGCGCCATCGACCACACCCGGCATCACCACCATCGCGACCCGCCGCATACCCTGGGCCGACGGCCGGCGAGGACGCCGGGTGAGACGCACCGGAGGTACCCGACGATGTACGCCCCAGGCTCCACCGCCGTGGTCACCGGCGCTGCCGGCGGCATCGGTTTGGCGATCGCCGAGCGGCTCGCCACCGAGGGTTTCCGACTGGTCATGGCGGACCTCGACCCCGAGGTCGAGCGAGTGGCCGGCGGGTTGGCCGCCCTTGCCGTAGTCGGTGACTGCGCGACCGAGGCAGGCGTCGCGAACCTCGTCAGCCAGGCTCTCGACCACCTCGGCGAGATCGATGTCTTCGTCGGCAACGCTGGAACGGACGCAGGTCGCGGTCTCGATACGCCCGACGAGCAGTGGAGCACCGCCCTCGAGGTCAACCTGATGGCGCACGTGCGATCCGCCCGTCTCCTGGTACCTCGGTGGCTGGACCGGGGCGCCGGCCGCTATGTGCTGACCGCTTCGGCGGCCGGCGTGCTGACCATGCTCGGGAGCGCCCCCTACTCGGTGTCCAAGCACGGAGCCGTCGCCTTCGCCGAATGGCTCCGGGCTACCTACGGTCACAGGGGCATCGTCGTCCAGGCGATCTGCCCGCAGGGGGTGCGTACCCGGATGCTCGACCAGGCGGGTCCTCTCAAGGAGCTGCTCTCCCGTGACCGCGCCCTGGAGCCAGAAGAGGTCGCCGAGGTGTTCTGGCACGCGCTCGACCACGACCAGTTCCTCGTCCTGCCGCACCCTGAGGTCGCGGGCTACTACGCGCAACGAGCCGCGCATCCCGACGCCTGGATCGCGGGTATGCAGCGCATTCAGGCCAAGCTCGACGCCGGGGTGACGCGGTGAAGGCGTGGCAGGTCCACGAGCTGGGCGAGCCTCGCGACGTACTGCAGCTGGCCGAGATCCCTTCTTTCAGAGCAGGATCCGGCCAGGTACGCGTGCGGGTGCTCGCCGTGGCGGCCAACTTCCCGGACGTACTGATGTGTCGCGGCCTCTACCAGGTGCGTCCCCCGCTGCCGTTCACACCCGGTGTCGAGGTCTGCGGCGAGGTGCTGGTGGGCACAGCGGGCATCAGCCGCCTCTCCCCCCTGGGCGCCGGCACACGCGTCATTGGAACAGCGGCGCTGCCCCACGGAGGCTTCGCCGAGGAGGCCCTGCTCGACGCGGCGGTGACCTTCCCCGCTCCCACTGCGCTCGACGACGCCCAGGCGGCCGGGCTGTTGATCGCCTACCAGACCGCGTGGTTCGCCCTGCACCGCCGGGCCCGCATCCAGCCTGGCGAGACCCTGCTCGTCCACGCCGCAGCCGGAGGCGTGGGCAGCGCCGCAGTCCAGCTGGGCCGCCTGGCCGAAGCGACGGTGATCGCCGTGGTGGGTGGGCCGGACAAGGTCCAGGTCGCACGGGACCTCGGCGCTGACCTGGTCGTCGACCGGCGCAGCGAGGACGTGGTCGGCGCCGTCAAAGCCGCCACCGACGGGCGTGGGGCCGACGTCGTCATCGACCCGGTCGGCGGCGAGGCATACGAGCAGTCCACGCGCTGCATCGCGTTCGAAGGCCGGATCGTCGTCGTCGGGTTCGCGAGCGGGACGATCCCCCACCCCTCGCTCGGCCATGCCTTGGTCAAGAACTACTCGCTGCTCGGACTGCACTGGGGCCTGTATGCCCAGCGCGACCCGCAGTCACTGGTCGACTGCCACGCCGAGCTGACCCGGCTCGTCGACGCCGGTGAGATCACCCCACTCGTCGGCGAGCGGCTCGGCTTCGACCAGGTCCCGGCGGGCCTGCAACGCCTCGCCGACGGCAGGACCGTCGGCAGGGTCACCTGGGTGGCCGACGCATGACCTCGGACCCACCCGGCCTCGACCTGACGGCGCTTCGGGGGTGGCTCGACGCCGCCGCCCCCGGTCTGGTCGAAGGTCCCATCCATGCCGAGCTCATCACGGGGGGCAAGTCGAACCTCACCTATCGCGTGTCGGACGGGAGCAGCGCGGTCGTCGTCCGACGCCCGCCGCTTGGTCACGTCCTTGTGACCGCCCACGACATGGCCCGAGAGCACCGCGTGATGTCGGCCCTGCACGAGACCGCGGTGCCGGTCCCCCGCATGCTGGCACTCTGCGCCGACGCGTCTGTTGTCGGAGCGCCGTTCTATGTCATGGAGCTCGTCGACGGAGTGCCCTACCGCACGGCAGAGTCCTTGGAAACGTTGGGAGAGAAACGAACACGTCAGATCGCCGACGAGATGGTCGACACCCTTGCGGACCTGCACATGGTCGACCCAGCCGCTGTCGGCCTCGCGGACTTCGGGCGGCCGCAGGGCTTTCTCGCCAGGCAGGTACGCCGCTGGGGCCAGCAGCTGGATGCCTCAAGCACCCGGGACCTCGCGGGAGCGGACGAGCTGCGGCGGCTGTTGGAGCAAGGTGTCCCCACGAACGGGGACCGCCGGGACAGCGCGGTCGTCCACGGGGACTACCGCCTCGACAACCTGCTCGTCACCAGCGACGGGACGGGCGACCACATCGCCGCGGTGGTCGACTGGGAGATGGCCACGCTGGGGGACCCCCTCACCGACGTCGCGTTGTTGTTGACCTACCACCGCCTGGCCGACCTCGGGCTCGGCGCCGTCGTCTCGGACGCAGCCACCGCGCCCGGCTTCCCGAGCCGCGACGACGTGACGAGTCGGTATGTGGCCCGCACCGGCCGCAGCTTGGACCAGCTCGCGTTCCACGAGGCCCTGGCCTGCTTCAAGCTGGCCGTCATCCTCGAGGGCATCCACTACCGGGACGTGCACGCGCAGACCGTCGGTGGCGGCTTCGCCGGGATCGGCACCATGGTCGAACCGCTGATCGACATGGGCCTCGACGCAGTCCGCCGCCCGGTGACCGAACATCCGGTGACCGAACATCCGATGACCGAACCACCGATGACCGAACCACCGATGGAGGAGCACTGATGGACTTTGCCACCGACGCCCGCACCCAGGAGCTGACGGCCGGTCTCGAAGACCTGATGGCCTCACACATCCATCCGGCCGAGTCCGTCTTCGTCGACCAGCTCAGCCAGCTCGACCAGCAAGACGACCGGTGGGCGTGGAGCCGGGCACCGATCCTGGCCACCCTGCGGGACGAGGCCAGATCACGAGGGCTCTGGAACGCCTTCCTGCCCGGACCGCGGGGTGCCGGCCTGACGAACCTTCAGTACGCCTCGCTCGCAGAGGTCACCGGTCGCGCCATCCAGCTGGCGCCCGCCGTCCTCAACTGCGCAGCGCCGGACACCGGGAACATGGAGGTCCTTGACCAGTTCGGTACGCCGCAGCAACAGGAGCAGTGGCTGGAACCCTTGCTACGCGGCGAGATCCGGTCGGCGTTCGCGATGACCGAGCCCGACGTCGCCTCCTCCGATGCGACCAATATCGCCACCCGGATCGAGCGGGACGGCGACCACTACGTCATCACCGGCCGCAAGTGGTGGATCACCGGAGCCATGAACCCCGACTGCGCCGTCTTCATCCTCATGGGCAAGACCGACCCGGCAGCTGACCGGCACCGGCAGCAGAGCATGATCCTGGTCCCCCGGGACGCCGAAGGCCTCGAGGTCGTCCGCCCGATGACCGTCCTGGGATACGACGACCACGAGCACGGAGGCCACGCCGAGCTGGCGTTCCACGAGGTCCGGGTCCCCGCGGCCAACCTGGTCGGCGGTGCCGGAGACGGGTTCGCCATCGCCCAGGCCCGACTGGGGCCCGGCCGCATCCACCACTGCATGCGATCCATCGGCGTCGCGGAGCTTGCCGTCGAGCTGATGTGCCGTCGGGTGTCCGAGCGGCACGCGTTCGGGCGCCCCCTGTCCGAGCAGGGGGTCATCCGCGACTGGATCGCGGAGTCACGGGTACGCCTCGAGCAGCTGCGGCTGCTCGTCCTCAAGACCGCGTGGCTGATGGACACCGTCGGCAACAAGGGCGCCCACACCGAGATCCAGGCCATCAAGATCGCGACGCCGGCCACGGTCGAGTGGATTCTGGACAAGGCGATCCAGGCTCACGGCGCGGGCGGCCTGAGCGAGGACTTCCCGCTCGCCGCCGCGTGGGCCGGCATCCGAACCCTGCGGCTCGCCGACGGCCCCGACGAGGTGCACAAGAACGCGCTCGCCAAGGCCGAGCTCAGACGACAGGCGCACCACGCCTGAGGCCGACAGCGCTCGAGGCATACAGCGGTCGAGGCATACAGCGCCCCTGAGGCATACGGCGCCCTGAGACATGCAGACCCGAGTCAGCTGCCCCAGGTGGGTCGGAGAGCGAACCCGGAGTCGCCGAGCTCGGTCGACTTCGACGCCAGGACCTGGTGCAGCTGGATCCTGTTGCGCTCGAACCCGAGCCGCGACCCGGCCAGGTAGAGACCCCACACCCGGGCCACGCCCAGTCCGACCTCGTCGACCGCGTCGTTCCAGTTGCGCGACAGGTTGTGGCACCAGTCACGGGTCGTCATGGCGTAGTGCTCGCGCAGGTTCTCCTGGTGGCGGACCTCGAAACCCTCGTTCTCCATGACCCGCACGATGTCCCCGGAACCGGTGAGCCCACCGTCGGGGAAGACGTAGCGGTTGATGAACCCCCGAGACGGGAGGCCGGCGTGCTCGTTGTCGGGCCGGGTGATGCAATGGTTGAGCAACCGTCCGCCCTCGCGCAGCCGACCGCGCAGGAACGAGAAGTATGCGGGGTAGTTGCCGACGCCGATGTGCTCGGTGAGCCCGATCGAGGAGACTGCGTCGAAGTCGCTCTCCCGCACGTCGCGGTAGTCGGCGTGCCGGATGACACCGCGGTCGGCCAGCCCCTCACGCTCCATCCGCGTGGCACCCCAGTCGGCCTGCTCCTTCGACAGCGTCACACCGATCGCGGTGACGCCGTAGTGCATCACGGCGTGCCGCACCATCCCGCCCCAGCCGCACCCGACGTCGAGCAGCCGCATGCCGGGCTCCAGTCCGAGCTTGCGGCAGACGAGGTCGAACTTCTCGTCCTGGGCCTCCTCGAGCGACGCGTCGACGGTCGGGTAGACGGCGCAGGTGTAAGCCATCGACGGGCCGAGCAGCATCTCGTAGAACCGGTTGGAGACGTCGTAGTGGTGGTGGATCGCGGCGGCGTCGCGGCTGCGCGCATGCGTCAGTCCGTAGGCCAGCCGGCGTACCGGTCCCGGCGTCTCCTCGGGTGGCAGCTCCGGCACCCGCGGCCGGTTGGCTGCGACGAACCCCGCCAGACCGGGGAACTCGGCGCGCGTGGGCTTTTGCGGATGTACCTCGTCGTCGATGAACCGCAGCACGTCGTAGGGGTCACCCTCGTCCATCGGGTCGATGACGAGGTCTCCCATCAGGTAAGCGCGCACCAGTCCGAGCGAACCGGGAGCCGTCAGCAGGTAGTCCAGACCACGCTTGCTGCGCAGGGACATCGACATCGGGGCATCGGCGTTGCTGGTGGACGACCCGTCGTAGGCGTCGAAGCGCACCGGTGCGTCGGTGCCGAACACCTGCTCGAACGCCTCGGCCACCGTCATCCGGGCACCCGCGAGAACCGCTGTGGCACTCCCGGACCCTGCTGTTCTGTTCCTCGTCATCGTCATCGTCTGCGCACCGCCTTGTCGTAGAGAGTGGGTAGTCGTCCGCGGGGGTCGTAGCGCTTCTTCACGGGCCGGTAGTCGTCTCCACCGTAGAGCCGGTCAAAGCTCGGCTCGTCGTAGTAGGCGTCCGAGTAGAGGGACTTGTGCCCCCCGAACCGCCCCACCTGATCCTCGATGACCCGGTTGACGTCCCCGTCCTTTTTATCGTGCTCGATCGGCACTGTCGACCAGAACCCGACGTTGACGTAGAGCTCGCCAGGATCCATGGGGTAGAGCGGCCAGGGTTCCAGGGTCGTCGAGCGCAGCCGGATGGGGCACACCCAGACCGGCTCGATCGGCACCTCACGCAGGAACCAGTCGAGGAACTCGGCCGTGCGGCCGAGTGGGATCTCGACGTCCTGCACGACGCGTTCGCGAGCGGGACGGCCGCGGTGCGCGTCGATCCGGGACATGACCTGGTGCTGGTTCTCGAAGGCGACCAGCTTCCAGTAGACGTCGCTGCGGAGCTTGTTACGTGGCCACAGCCGTCGGACGAGGGGGTGCTGGGCTCCGAAGGCGCGTGAGCACCAGAACCAGTCGGTGTCCCACCGCCAGAGGTAGTCATGGACGGTCAGGACGTCCCGGTCGCGCTCGCGGATCGACCGGTAGAAGACCTGCTGACCGGTGTAGTCGCTGGGCTGCTCGGCCGCGTCGAGGGTGTCGGCCCAGGTGCCGAGGGTCAGGTATGCCTCGTGCCGGCTGAAGACGACCCCGTCGAGGAAGTCGACGGGCTCGCCCGCCCAGACGCGGTCCGCCGCGATCGCCGCGACGGCATCGGTCAGTGCCTCCACCCGGTCGAAGCGGACGTGCCGCAGGACCACGAAGGGGTGCACGGCTTCGAGCTCGATGATGAGGCTGACGGCATACCCGAGAGAGCCGTAGGAGTTCGGGAAGGTGCGGAAGAGCTCGGCGTGAGCGCCGTCGGGCGTCGCGACGACGACCTCCCCGTCGCCGGTGAGGATCTCCATCTCCAGCACGGACTCGTGCGGCAGACCCGAACGGAACGACGAGGACTCGATGCCGAGGCCCGTGACGGCGCCGCCGATGGTGATCGTGCGCAGCTGGGGGACGACCAGCGGCATCAGGCCGTGCGCGAGGGTGGCGTCGACCAGGTCCTCATAGGTCGTCATCCCCTGAACGTGCACGGTGCGCGCGTCGACGTCGATCGCGATGACGTGAGTGAGGTCGGAGACGTCGAGGCGGGTGGTGTCCGTCGACGTGCGTTGCCGGAAGAGGTTCGACGTGCGCTTGCCCAGACGGACGGGCGCATCGTCGGACAAGGCCCCCACCTGGTCGAGCAGGTGGAGGACCGCAGCCCGGTGCCGGGGCTCGCCGACATACCGAGGTGAGGGACGCGCCACGACCCATATGAAACCAGCAGCCGCGGACAGCGTGCGCGCCGGGGGTAGTTGGGCGGTGCAACTAGTCCGACCTCTGTCGGAGGCGGGCCGATCTCTGGAGCGTGGGGCGACTAGGCGAGTGCGAGCCGGACCAGCTCGGCGCTGGTCTCGACCCGGCGGCCGACCTGGTCGTACAGAGTGTCCTCCAGGCCGATCCGGGTGTCGTGCCCGAGGGTCTGGGCGAGCCGGAGAACCGGCCAGGCCCACTCCTGCTCACCGTGGACGAGGACCGCAGCGGGCTGGGGTCCGAGGGCGGCGAGGATCCGCTCGGCCGCCCAGGTGCCGTACCCGCCTGGGGTGCGTCTGGGGATGGCTTCGACCAGGACACGCTCGACCTGCCATGGCCAGCTCGTCGCCACGAACGAGCCCGCGGCTCGCGGCGTCCAGATCCCCGCCTCGACGCCTATGCCCTGTGTCCGCAGCGCCAGCGCCAGCTCCACGGCGCCCTCCTCGTGCCAGTTCACGCTCGCGAAGTCCGGCCCCCCGTCGGCGGGATGCGGCCACCGGCGGACCAGGGCCAGCCGTTCCACCGGGTCGGGCACGATGCCCGCGTGCGTACTGACGCCGACCCGGACACCGGGGATGGCCTCGCGGACGGCCTCCAGCGTAAGCGACACGAGAGCCCAGTCGAGGGTCTCCCGGCTGAGGTCACCCCTCGGATGGACGTGCACGGCGTCCGCGCCTGCCTCGACTGCAGCAGCCGCCGCAAGCGCGAGCTGACCGGGAGTCACCGGGACACGCTCGTGGCGCCCCCGGCTCCCGTTCAGGCAGACCTTCAGCACCTTTGCATGCTCCCCCCGCCGCCCGACAGCATCGCGTGGCACGCCTCGACGCGGGTGCGCCACCACTCGACGCGGTCGGCCGGCGCAGCGAGGGCCTCGATCTTGTCGGGGTCGACACGGGCCGGTCTGCAGACGATCTCGCCTGCGACGGGTACCAGTGGGGGGCGGGCCACGTCGTCGGCGAGCAGCTCGACGGTCCCGAGCCCGCACGCGAAGTCGAGGCTCGGCAACGCTGCCGCCAGCGCAACGCCCGCGGCGATCCCCACCGAGGTGTCGAGCGCCGAGGACACCACGGTCGGGAGCCCGCACTGCTGCGCGATGTCCAGCGCGCGACGGACGCCACCCAACGGTGCCACCTTGACCACGACGATGTCGGCGGCCCCCGCGCGTGCCACGCGCACGGGGTCCTCGGCTTTGCGGATGGACTCGTCCGCCGCGATGAGCACGTCGATCCCGTGGTGCGCCAGCTGCTTTCGGAGCGCAGCGAGGTCCTCGACGTTCAGGCACGGCTGCTCGGCATACTCCAGCCCGTATGCGGCCAGCCTCGCCAGCGCGTCGGCCGCCTGGTCGAGGTCCCACCCCCCGTTGGCGTCGACCCGGATGTGCGCGGCGGGCCCCATCACGTCGCGGACCGCCGCGACCCGGTCGAGGTCGTCGGCCAGAGACTGGCCGCGCTCGGCGACCTTGACCTTGACAGTCGTGCACCCGTCGTAGCGGCCAAGCACGCCGGCGACCTCGGACGCGTGGACGGCGGGGACCGTGGCGTTGACGGGGACGGACGCGCGAACCGGCTCCGGCCAGCCGTCCCATGCCGCCTCGACCGCCGCGGCGAGCCACCGAGCCGACTCCAGGGCGCCGTACTCGAGGAACGGCGAGAACTCACCCCACCCGGCTGGGCCCTCGAAGAGCGCCGCCTCACGGTGGTCGACACCGCGGAACCGGGTGCGCATCGGGATGCTCACCACCCGCATCCGGGCGAGGATCTCGGCCGACGTGGGCAGGCGACCCACGTCACCAGGGCTTGTCACCGGCTCATCATCGGCTCGTCATCGCGCGAAGACGGCCTCGGGCGCGTTGGCGACGGCGAGCTCGATTCGGCGCAGCTGGCTCTCGGCCATCTTGGGCAGCGCCTCCAGCCGGAACCATCCGGCGTCGCTCGACTCGTCGTCGCCGGGTCGCGGGTCGCCACTGACCCAGGAGCACCGGAAGCACAGGCTGAGGAACGTCGACCGGTCGCCGTTGACGAACTCGATCTCGGGCGTCGAGTGGGCCCAGACCAGCCGGTCGGCCCGGACGACCACGCAGGTCTCCTCGAGGACCTCGCGGACCGCGCCCACCGCGGGTTCCTCTCCCGGGTCGAGGATGCCGGTCACGACCGTCCACGACCCCGTGTCCGCGCGTCGGACCAGCAGCACCTCGTCCGCACCGCTAACGGGGTGCGGCCGGAGGACCACGGCCGCCACGCCAGGCAGCCACAACAGCGACTGGCCCACGTGCCGTCGCAGCTCGACGATGAAGTCCGGTGTCGGCATACCCGTATGTTTGCACCCGTGCCGGAAACGCCCGCCGTGAGCGAGATCTTCGACCCACAGGCCTGGGACGTCGTCGAGGGTTTCGCCTTCTCCGACATCACCTACCACCGGGCGCGCGACCTGGGCGCCGTCCGCATCGCCTTCGACCGGCCCGAGGTCCTCAACGCGTTCCGGCCACACACCGTCGACGAGCTCTACCAGGCCCTGGACCACGCGCGGATGACACCCGACGTCGGCGCCGTCCTGCTCACCGGCAACGGCCCGGCGGCCTCGGGCACGTGGGCGTTCTGCTCGGGCGGCGACCAACGGATCCGTGGCCGCTCGGGCTACCAGTACGCGTCGGGAGAGTCCGCGGAGACGGTCGACGAGGCACGGGTCAAGGCCGCCGGAGGCCGTCTGCACATCCTCGAGGTGCAGCGCCTGATCCGCACGATGCCCAAGGTGGTCGTGGCGGTCGTCCCGGGGTGGGCGGCCGGTGGTGGGCACTCGCTGCACGTCGTCTGCGACCTGACGATCGCCTCGCGCGAGCAGGCGCGGTTCAAGCAGACGGATGCCGACGTCGGCTCGTTCGACGGTGGTTACGGCTCGGCCTACCTCGCGCGGATGGTCGGACAGAAGGTGGCGCGCGAGATCTTCTTCCTCGGTCGCACCTACTCGGCCGACGACATGCACCGGATGGGAGCGGTCAACATCGTGGCGTCGCACGAATCGCTCGAGGTCGAGGCGCTGGAGGTCGCGCGCGAGATCATGGGCAAGTCCCCGCAGGCGCAGCGGATGCTCAAGTTCGCGTTCAACCTCGTGGACGACGGGCTGATGGGACAGCAGGTGTTCGCCGGGGAGGCGACCCGGCTGGCATACATGACCGACGAGGCGGTGGAGGGACGCGACCAGTTCCTCGAGAAGCGCGACCCCGACTGGTCGCCGTTCCCCTGGTACTTCTGACCTGCTGCTTTGCTGAACGGCCCTGCTCATCCCGGCGTCAGGGTGGCTGCAGTGCCTGAAAGATCCGGGTCGCCGTCGCCCCGTCGGCGCCGCATTCGGAGGTGATGTCCTCGAGGGTGACCAGGATCCCGCTCGGCCCGGTCAGCGGCACCCGCCAGTTGGGGTAGTCGTCGATCGTCCCGGGCTGGTTGACGGCCTGTCGGTCGCCGACGAGGTCCGCGAGCGCGACGGCGAGCATTCGGCTGTCACTCTGGGCGAGCCAGCGATGCAGAGCCACCACCTCGTCGACGGTGCGCTCCCCCTGGTATGCCACGGACACCTCACCGGAGCCGGTCGACGCGGCCGCGTCCTCGTCCTGGGCGGTCTCGACCGCCGCTGCCGCCCTGGGGTCGAGCAGTCCTCGGTCGACTAACGCGTCACGGACCCGGTTGATGGCTGTCAGCTCGGCGGCCTCCTCCTGCGCGTGGGTGCGGGTGAGCAGACCGAGTCGCTCGCGGATCGCCACGTGCTCCAACCCCAGGTACCCGGCGGTGGGCGGCAGGTCGTGCGTGGTCACCGACGACAGGCACAGCCGGCGGTAGCTCTCGGGCGGACGCGGTGTGTCACCATCCCACTCGAACCACAGGATCGAGGTCCCCAGTATCCCGCGTTCGAGCAGGTAGTCGCGTGCGGACGGCTCGACGACGCCGAGGTCCTCGCCGATGACGACGGCGCCGGCGCGCTGGGCCTCGAGCACGAGGATCCCGATCAGCGCCTCGTGGTCGTACCGCACGTAGGCGCCCTGGTCCGGTGTCAGCCCGTCGGGGACCCACCAGAGCCGGAACAGGCCGATGACGTGGTCGATCCGCAGCCCACCCGAGTCCCGCAGGGCAGCACGAACCATGTCCTGGAACGGCTGATACCCTTGCTCCGCAAGGCGATCCGGCCTCCACGGCGGCTGGTCCCAGTTCTGACCGAGCTGGTTGAACTGGTCGGGAGGTGCTCCTGCTGTCACTCCGCGCGCGAGCACGTCGGCCAGCCCCCAGGCGTCCGCCCCGTCCGGCGCGACACCGACGGCCAGGTCCTCGATGATGCCCAGCCGCATTCCGCTGCGGCGCAGTGCGGACTGGGTGAGCCGGACCTGTTCGGCGAGGAGCCACTGCATCCAGCAGTGCAGGTCGACCAGCGCGGCGTGCTCCTCCCGGAAGGTCGCCACCTCGGCGCTGGCCGGGTCGCGCAGCGGTCCGCCCCAGGCGGTCCACGGCAGCCCGTGGGTCTCGGCCAGGGCACACCAGGTCGCGTATGCGGTCAGCCCCTCTCCCTGCGTCTCGCGGAACCTGCGGTAGTCGCGCGCCCGGGCCCCTGTCAGGCCGACGGCGTGGAGCAGGCCGAGCGCCTGTCGTTTGAGCGCCCACGCGGCGTCGCGGTCCACCCCCTCGCTGTCGTTGAGGGCATGTCCCCGGGCGGCCAGACCCTGGACGTACTCGAAGGAGATGGGTTCGAGCCGGCTCATCTCGTGGACGTCTTCGACGCGCAGGTAGAGCGGGTTCATGAACCGTCGCGTCGTCGGGAGGTAGGGCGACGGCTCCATGGGCGCGACCGGCTCGGCCGCGTGCAGTGGGTTGACCAGGACGAAGTCGGCCCCGTGCGCGTCGGCAGCCCAGGCGCCCAGGTCCGCGAGGTCGCCGAGGTCGCCCGACCCCCACGACCGTCGTGACCGCACCTGGTAGAGCTGGGCCGCCAACCCCACGGCCCGACGATCGTCCAGCCCTGCCGGCAGGTCCAGCCGGTGTGGGGTGACGACGAGCGTGGCCGTCGTCGACGTCGGGTCGAGCGCCGCGGCGTCGAGGTGAGCGACCAGCCGGTGCCATCCGAGCGGCAGGTTCCACGGCAGCTCGAACGTCGCCTCACCGACCTCGACACCATCGACCTGCCGGCTGGGCACAAGGTGGTCGATTTGCGTGACCTCCCAGACGCGTCCGTCCTCGAGGTCGATCGTGAGAGTCACCCGGTCGCCATCGCGAACGTGGACCGGCACCCACGGCGACCATCCCTCGCGTGTGACGACCGTCGGCGGCAGCGTCCGCCGCCAGGCCCGTTCGTCGACGTTTAGCAGGGAAGACTCGACCTGGTCTGACGTCTGAGCAGCGATGCCGAGAGCGGCGAGGACCGCGACGATCGTCGTCGCGGCAATCGGGGCATGGCAACCCTGCCAGTCCCAGTAGTCGGTGGCGACCCCATGGGCCCGAGCGAGGGCGACGAGCGGGTCGGACGGCGACGTCGGCTCCATGCCGCCATCCTGCCGTGACCCGCGCGCCGGCGACCAGCAGGCCCGGGACGGGGACGCATACCGACGGGTGTGCGAGTCGCTGATGCCGCGGGGGCAGACTGAGGGGGTGAGCATCGACAACGACGTCCAGCAGTCGGCCTACCGAGTCGAACACGACACCATGGGCGAGGTGCGGGTGCCCCGAGAAGCCCTGTGGCGCGCGCAGACTCAGCGGGCCGTGGAGAACTTCCCCATCTCGGGCACCCCGATCGAACCCGCCCTGGTGCGCGCGCTCGGCCGGATCAAGGGTGCCGCCGCTCGCGTCAACAGCGACCTCGGTGTCGTCGACGCGGCCGTGGCGGAGGCGGTGGTGGCCGCCGCCGGGGAGGTGGCGTCCGGCCGCCATGACGACGCATTCCCGATCGACGTGTTCCAGACCGGCTCGGGCACCTCGAGCAACATGAACGCCAACGAGGTCATCGCGACCCTGGCCTCACGTGCCGCAGACGCGCAGGTCCACCCCAACGACCACGTCAACGCCTCCCAGAGCAGCAACGACGTCTTCCCCAGCGCCATCCACCTCGCGGTCACCGAGGCGCTCGTGCGTGACCTCGTCCCGGCTTTGAAACATCTGGCAGAGTCGTTGGGGCGCAAGGAGATCGAGTTCGCCGAGGTGGTCAAGGCCGGGCGCACCCATCTCATGGACGCGACGCCGGTCACCCTCGGCCAGGAGTTCGGCGGTTATGCCGCGCAGATCCGGTATGCGGTCGAGCGCGTCGACGGCGCGCTGCCCCGTGTCGCCGAGCTGCCGCTGGGCGGAACCGCCGTCGGGACAGGCATCAACACGCCGAAGGGGTTCGCGGACGCGGTGATCCGGCTGCTCGCGGACGAGACGGGTCTGCCGCTGACCGAGGCACGCAACCATTTCGAGGCGCAGGGGTCGCAGGACAGCCTCGTCGAGGCGTCGGGGGTGCTGCGGACCATCGCGGTCGGGCTGGTGAAGATCTGCAACGACCTGCGATGGATGGGTTCCGGCCCGCGGGCGGGTCTCGGCGAGATCGCCATCCCCGACCTCCAGCCGGGGTCGTCGATCATGCCGGGCAAGGTCAACCCCGTGGTGTGCGAGGCGACCGTGATGGTCTGCGCGCAGGTGATCGGCAACGACGTGACGGTCGGGTTCTCAGGGGCGTCGGGGGCGTTCGAGCTCAACGTCATGCTCCCCGTGATCGCGCGCAACGTGCTCGAGTCGATCCGCTTGCTGGCCAACGCCTCCCGGCTGCTCGCCGACCGATGCGTCGACGGCATCACGGCGCACGAGGAGCACGCTCGCACCCTCGCGGAGTCGTCCCCGAGCATCGTCACGCCGCTGAACCGCTACATCGGGTACGAGAACGCCGCGGCGGTCGCCAAGACCGCCCTCAAGGAGGGCAAGACGATCCGTGAGGTGGTCATCGCGAAGGGTTTCGTGGCGGACGGCTTGCTCACGCAGGAGCAGCTGGACGCAGCGCTCGACGTGATGTCGATGACGCGCCGACCCTGAACATAGGCTCTGCCCATGACCGGTCTGCGGCGCCTGGAGGTCCCTCGCGACCCCACGCCGCAGGATGTCCGGTCCCTGCTCGCTCGGCTGACTGATGCGCTCGGCGGGGAGGCACCCGTCCTCCCGGTCCCGGCCGGAGGTCCCAGCGGCACAACGGCTGTCGTCGACAAGCTCGCTGGGTCAGACATACCGGCCGGTGTGGCCGTCGTCGTCCCGACGTCCGGTTCGACCGGTACCCCCAAGCTCGCCCTCCTCACCGCGGACGCTCTCGTGGCCTCTGCCACCGCCACGCACGAGGTCCTCGGTGGACCCGGATCATGGCTGTTGGCCATGCCCGGCTACCACATCGCCGGCCTGCAGGTGCTCGTACGCTCGGTGGTCGGCGGGACGACGCCGTGTGTGCTCGACCTCGCGAACGGCTTCGATGTCGCCGCGTTCGTCGCCCTCACCGCCGAGATGGCCGCGAACGGCGGTCGACGTTATACCGCCGTCGTCCCCACCCAGCTGACCCGTCTCCTGGACGACCCCGCTGGGACGCGGGCTCTCGCGTCCTATGACCGCGTCCTGGTGGGCGGCGCGGCCACGACGGACCTGGACGTGTCGCGCGCGGCGCGAGCCGGTGTACGGACGGTGTTGACCTATGGGATGAGCGAGACCGCCGGCGGGTGCGTCTACGACGGGCTGCCGCTGCCGGTCAGCCACGTGCACATCGACAACGACCACCACGTCGTGCTCGGCGGCGCCACCGTGGCGCTCGGCTACCTCGGGCGGCCAGGCCCGACCCGGGACTGCTTCACCGTCGACTCCGACGGACAGCGCTGGTTCCGCACCGACGACCTCGGTTCGCTCGACGGCGACGGACACTTGCGGATCACCGGACGTGCGGACGACCTGATCAACACCGGCAGCCTCAAGGTGGCCCCGGGGCCTGTCGAGGACGCGATCGTCCGGTTCGTGCCCGGAGTGCTCGACGCGGTGGTCGTCGGCACCGACCACCCGACCTGGGGTCAGGCGGTGTCGGCTGCGGTCACCCTGCGCCGCGGCGCCCCGTCGCTGACGGTGCGGGACCTGCGCACTGCTCTACGCGGCATCCTGCCGGACCACTCCCTGCCGCACCGGCTGCTGGTCCTGGACGCGATCCCCCTGCGGGGACCCGGCAAGCCCGACCGCGGCGCGCTCGTCGCCGCCTTCGATGAGACACTAGGGACCTGACCCTCGACTGAGTGTCGGCTGCCCGGAAGGACAACTGCGGTGCTGCGTGTGGTGATCATCCTGGTGGGCATGGCGCTCACCATCTTCGCCGCGGTCGACTGCCTCCAAACCACCGAGTCACAGCTGCGCTACCTTCCCAAGATCGCCTGGCTGGTCGTCGTGATCGTCATTCCGTGGGTCGGGCCGATCGCGTGGTTGCTCGCCGGCCGCGAGCGCTCACTTCCACCGCGAGGTCGCCCGGCCACCGGTCCGCGTGGCCCCGAGGACGACCCGGACTTCCTGCGTAACCTCTAAGCCATCAGGGCGCGTCATCAGGGCGCGTCGTCAGCTGCAGATCGGGCATGAGGGACAAGCATGGCCACGTTCTCCCAGTGGGTTCAGGGTGGGCGCCCTCGCACCCTGCCCGTCGCCGTGTCTCCGGTCGCGGTCGGGACTGGTGCGGCATACGCGCTCGGCCAGACGATCTGGGGTTATGCGCTGCTCGCCCTGGTCGTGTCGCTCTGCCTCCAGGTGGGGGTCAACTACGCGAACGACTACTCCGACGGGATCCGCGGCACGGACACCGTCCGGGTCGGGCCGGTGCGGTTGGTAGGCCAGGATCTGGCCAACCCCTCGGACGTGCGGCTGGCGGCCCTGCTGGCCTTCTTCCTCGCAGGTCTGTGCGGGTTCGCGCTGGTGGCGCTCAGCCAGGCCTGGCTGATGCTGCCGGTCGGCGCGGCCTGCGTGCTCGCCGCGTGGTACTACACCGGCGGGCGGCACCCGTACGGGTACCTCGGGCTGGGTGAGGTCTTCGTCTTCGTGTTCTTCGGCCTGGTGGCCACGCTGGGAACGCTTTACACGCAGGCGTTGACGCTCTCTTGGGCCGGTGTTCTCGGGGCGGTCGGGGTGGGCGCCCTGGCGTCGGCCGTGCTGGTCGCCAACAACCTGCGCGACATCCCCTCCGACCGGGGCGCAGGGAAGATGACCCTTGCTGTGCGGCTTGGGGAGTCGCACACGAAGCTGCTCTACCTCGGGCTGGTCGCCCTGTCGGTGCTCGTCTGCGTCGGCGCCGCGCTTCTGGGCCACCCGTTCGCGCTCGTGGCCCTGCTGGCATACCCGCTGCTGTGGCCGGCGGTGCAGACGTTGCGCTCCGGGGCGGCGGGGGCAGACCTGGTGCCGGTGCTGGCCCGGACCGGGATCACCCAGCTGGCGTGGTCCCTGCTGCTGGCCGTCGGCATCGCCCTGCACTGACGGCCCTGCGCTGCCCACCGGACTCACGCCTTTCCCGACCGGACTCACATGCTTGAGGGTTTTATGGGGTCCAGGGTGGCCAGAACCGGCGAGAACGTGAGCCCGGTGGGGT
Organism: Lapillicoccus sp.; assembly: GCF_039935575.1. Lineage (GTDB taxonomy): Bacteria > Actinomycetota > Actinomycetes > Actinomycetales > Dermatophilaceae > Lapillicoccus. The sequence goes on along the minus strand of NZ_JBDTKA010000008.1, from coordinate 32,949 downwards.
CGGGGACCACGAAACGGCCCGAGAATCTCGCAGCCGAGCCCGCCGCTCTCCGATCGCGGATCTCGGTCCGGACCTCCTCCGGTCGACGTAACAGGTCAGCCAACCCGAAACGCACCCGTTCGAGGCCGAGGTTACCCATCGCGTCATAGCGGCTCTTCTCCAAGGCCCACGCCTCGTCAGGCCGGTCGGCGTACTTGCCGCGACCGTCGAGCTCCAGGACGGTCGCCTCACTGAGCCAACCGCCGTCGATTCTGCCCAGAAACCGCCCTCGTGAGTTCAGGACGACCAGCTGTGGCGTCGGTGTCTCGAGGCCCCACTCGTTGAACAGCACGAAGGCGTATGACTCCAGCCACGACTCACGGCGCCCGTCGACCAAGGGGAGAGTCTGGTAGGCCCGAGGTCGGCCGCGCCAGCGCCGCTGGGCGTCGAGCTCCGTGAGGATCTCGTCCGGCGAGACCAGACCCGCTCGCAATGCGGCATCGACGATCGGAACCGAGACTCGCGCTCCCCAGAGGCGAAGGCAGTCGGCCACGGTTCTTGCGACGCTCGTCACCTCGAGCCCATCGACACAGGTGGTCCGCGTAGGCCCTGAGTCGCAGTGATGGACGATCGTCCGGGGAGATCGCCTGCTCCTCGGCGTACCTGCAACCACAGTCAGGTGCACGAAACCAGCGGGTCCCAGCGGAAGCGGTAGCCCGAACACCGCAGCGGCACTGAGATGGCTGACTGCATGTCCAGGACCGCGTCGGCTCAAGCCGGCCCTGGCTTCGGCCACGTGGTCGGCCGCTCGACTCTCCGGGTCGTCGGGGCCGGATCTGGCATACAGTCCGGGTCTCAGGCGAGTCAGCTCGCCGCGTCGGACCAGACCCGCGAGACCCAGGTCGGTGATCCCCAGAGCAAGAGCATCGGCACGGCTGAAGACCTGGGACAGGTGGACGGCGGGAGCGGTGGACATCCTGAACATGGCCCGACCCTGCTCTCGGGACCGCCGAGCCGTGAGCTCTTCTGCCGCTCCTGTGGATCGTGGGACTCGCGCAGCGGGGGTGTGGACAACCTCACTCAACACACGAGTTACCGGGTAAACGCCACTCTCGAGACCACGAAACCAGGGAACACGTGAGTTCGGTCAGAGAAGGTGTGAGTTCGGTACGAGGTGGGGTGGACCGCTCAAGGGGTGTGGCGGTCGTCGGCGTCCCGCTGGGTGTCGGCGTCCTGCTGGGTGTCGGCGTCGAGCTCGGCATCCTCGGCCAGCTCGTCCTCGCTGACGATCGTCTGCCGGGCCTTTTGCCGGCGCTCCACCCTGGCCGCCACGCGCTCGGAGAACTCGTCACGTTGGCGTCGCAGCACGAAGAACGAGATCACCAGCGAGGTGCCGGCCGACAGGAGCAGCAGCAGCACCTGCTGGTCCGGGCTACGCAGACCGACGAGCCAGAAGAGCAGCAGGCAGGCCAGGAAGATCATCAGCCGGAAGACGGTGTACTTGAGCATCGCGCGGTCCCTGCTGCCGGCCTACTTCAGACCCGAGTAGCTGTGCAGCCCGGTGAAGAACAGGTTGACGACGGTGAAGTTGAGCAGGATGCACACATAGCCGGCGAGCGCGATCCACATCGCCTTGCGCGGCTCCCAGCCCGCCGTCGCCCGCGCGTGCATATACGCCGCGTAGACGACCCAGACGACGAACGTCCAGACCTCTTTCGGGTCCCACGTCCAGTAGGAGCTCCACGCCTTCTGCGCCCAGATCGCGCCCGCCACGAGGGTGAACGTCCACAGGATGAAGCCGACCATGTTGAGCCCGTATGCCGTCCGCTCCAAGGACGCGGCGGTCGGCAGGCTCTCCATGAAGCTGCGGCGTACCGGTCCGTCGGCGGTCGCCGTCGCCTCGCGGCGCAGCTTCACGAGGTAGACGATCCCGACGGAGAACCCGATCGTGAAAACCGCAACCGAGAGGAATGCGACGGTTACGTGGATCACGAGCCAGACGCTCTTGAGCGCCGGCATGAGCTCGGCCGCGTCGGTGTAGAAGGCGAACATCGCCAGACCGAGGGTCAGCAGCACCGGACCGATGACGAACAGCCCCAGCCATTCCCACTGTCGTCGCCGAGCCAGCGCGCAGTAGGCGAGCGCGAGCGCCGCGCACCCGGCCGTCGCGAACTCGAACATGTTGCCCCACGGCGGCCGCATCACAGCGAGCCCGCGCATCACGACCGAGGCGATGAGGATGAACGTGCCCAGCCAGGAGAGCGACAAGGCGATGCCGCCGAGCTTGCGGGCCCGGGGGGTCGCTGGTGGCTGCCCGCCGTCGGCATCGGCCCGTACGGCGGTGACAGCGTCTGCCAGCGCACCCGACGAGACGCGCGCAGCGGAGGCCGACCCGACGTTGACGAGCTCGCGAGAGCGCCGGCCGCGGTGCTTGCGCGCGCCCACGGCCTCGTGTGCTTCGACTACGGGTTCGAGGGCCGCGAGGTGGAACGCGAAGAGCAGCATCGCGACCGTGAAGACCGCCATCGCGGAGTAGAGCGCGAGGTTGGAGTACCCCACCAGCGTGGTCGACGGCATCCCTCAGTGTCCTTTGCTCAACGCGTCACGGATCTCGGTGACCAAGGCGCCCAGCCCCGGGTCGGACGACCTGGCGAGGCCACCGATAGCCACCACGGTACGCGAGGTCCCCGACTCGCTCGCATCGGTCGGCAGCCCCGCGGGAGGCAGGACGCGGACGAACACCCGCCGCCGGCGGACCAGCAGGGACGCCACCAGGCCGAGGATCGTCGCCAGCGCGGCGACCAGGGTGAGCTCCTTGCCCGGGTCGACCCGCGCGGACAGCCCGGCGAACCGGTCCACCGAGTCGAAGCTGATCGACCCTCGCCCCCCGGGCAGCTGGTAGGTCTGTCCCGGCGCGAGCCGGATCAGCAGCGGCGTCCCGTCGGCCTTGGTGACCTGGGTGAGCGTCGCGGTGTCGAGCGTGTAGACCGACTGCGGCCGGCCAACGGCATAGAGGTCTCCCTCCCAGACCGACAGCGCTAGCTCGGGGTTGCGCAGGTCGGGGAAGATCGAGACCGGGCCGTTGGCGTCCGTGGGTTCCGCTGTCGGCAGGAAGAACCCGCTGAACGCCAGCTGTTTTGGCCGGGCGGAGCCGACCTTGATCGCGCCGACGGAAGTGTAGGTGTTGTCCTGCGCGAGGAACGGCGTCGCCTCCTGGTAGACGACTGCGCCGGCGGCGTCGCGGACCGTCACGACCGGCGCATACCCGTTGCCGAGCAGGTAGACGTCAGTGCCGTCGAGGGTGATCGGATGGTTCGGGCTGATCTCCTCGTGCTGCGCCGGCGAGCCGGGGGCCTCGGTGGTCGTCACCTTGGCCGAGAAGCTGCGGGGAGCCCCGAACTGCGCCCCACCCGCCTGCTCCTCGAAGGTCGCCTCCATCGAGTCGAGCGTGACCGTGAACGGTGGCAGGTTCTCAGGGTTGGTCAACGGGCCTGGCAAGAAGGTGTCGTAGGACGACAGCGTCGAGGCGAAGCTGCCGCCGTCGGGCACGATCACGTCGCCGCGCCACCCGAACAGGTGCCCGATCGCGACCCCGACGATGACGACGCAGAGCCCGACGTGAAAGACCAGGTTGCCGGTCTCACGCAGGTAGCCGTTCTCCGCGCTCACTGTGTGCCTATCGTGCGACGCGACACGAAACCGCTTGCGCCGCAATACTTCTCGAGCGGCGTTCAGTGCGGCAGCCGGCTCACCGGCGAACTCGACCACCTCGTATGCGTCGAGCCGGTCGAGGTTGCGCGGTGCCCGCGGCGGGGTGGACCGCAGCGTGCGCCAGTGCAGGCGACTGCGCGGGACGATGCACCCGATGAGGGAGATCACCAGCAGCAGGTAGATCGCCGAGAACCAGACCGACGAGTAGACATCGAAGAAGCCCAGCCGGTCGAGCCACGGTCCGGTCGTCTGGTGGGTGACCAGGTAGTCGGCGACGCGCCCGGCGTCGATGGACCGCTGCGGGAAGATCGACCCGGGGACGGCCCCGACGGACAGCAGCAGCAGCAGGAACAGCGCCGTCCGCATCGAGGTCAGCGTTCGCCACCCCCACCGTGCCCAGCCGACTGGTCCGAGCCGCGGCTGGGTGATGGGCTCCCTGGTCTGGGTCGCCATCAGCCCCGCCTCACAGCACCGTCACGAAGCTGCCGACCAGCTGGGTCTGCAGCCATGCAACCAGGGTGGTCCAGAGGCCGGAGACCATGAGCACCCCGACGGCGAGCAGCAGCCCACCGCCGAAGAGGTGCACGCCCCGCTGGTGTCGGCGCAGCCACACGCTGGTCCGGCCGGCGACGGACCACCCCGCCGCGATCAGGACGAACGGCAGCCCCAGGCCGATGGAGTACGCGACGGCGAGGGTGACCCCTCGGCCCACCGAACCCGTGTCGGCTCCGAGCGGTGCGGTGAGCGCGAGGATCGCCGCGAGCGTCGGGCCGGTGCAAGGAGCCCAGCCGAGCGCAAAGACGGCGCCGAGCAGCGGCGCCCCGGCGAGCCCGGCAGCCGGTCGCCAGCGTGGGCCGGTGGTGCGTTGCAGCCCCGCCTGCGAACCGACCCCGAGGAAGACCAGCGCCATGAGGATCACGACGCCGCCGCCGACGCGGGTCAGGATGTCGAGGTGCTCGCGCAGGGAGTAGGTCAGCGTCGACGCGACGGCGAACAGCGCGATGAACACAGACGTGAACCCGGCCACGAACAGCAGTGACCCCAGCACGAGGCGGGACCGACGCCGGTGTTCCAGCGGGACGTCAGAGAGACCGGTGACGTACCCGAGGAAGCCCGGGACGAGCGGGAGCACGCACGGCGACGCGAACGAGACGGCGCCGGCAGCGAGGGCGACGGCCAGCGCCAACGGGAGGGCCGCGCTGACCACCGGACTGGACACGTCGGCTCAGGCCTGCTCGGCGACAACGTCGTCGATCAGGGCAGTCAGAGTCGTGACGGTCGTGGGGCCGAGGATCCTGGCGGCGACCCGGCCCTGCCGGTCGAGCACGAGCGTGGTGGGTGTCGCTGGCGCCCTGCCCTGCAGCGCGAGCATCGGTTGACCCTTGCCTACCGAGTCGCTGATCGAGGGGTAGGTCACGCCGTTGGCCTTGAGGAACGCCAGTGCGGTCGCCGGGCTGTCCCTGAGGTCGATGCCGACAAACGTCACCGGCTTGCCCGCTGACGTCATGGCAGCCGAGACCTGCTGCAGAGTCGGTGTCTCTTCGACGCACGGAGGACACCACGCACCCCACACGTTGACGACGACGACCTTGCCGGTGTGGTCGGCCGACGACCAGCTGCCCCCGTCCACCGTGGCTCCCGACAGCGAGATCGGTGTCGCTCGCTGTTCCAGGCTCAGCTGTTCGACGGTGCCGTCACCAGCCACGTATCCCTTGTTGTCACCAGCCTTTGCCTGCGCCGCAACGGAGTTGGCGTCGTTCGAGCAGGCGCCGATGAACAGCGCCACGGCACAGAGCGCTCCGGCCAGCAGCACGCCCGAGGCCCGAGGCATACGAACCGTCACGCGCCCGCCCTCTTGGCCGCCTTCGCGAGCAGAGCACCGGCAGGCTCGCTGTAGGCCACCGAGGTGAGCTCGCCGTCCAGGTAGGTCACCGACGTCAACGAGGCGAGTGAGCACTCGCGCCGCCGCGGGTCGTGCCACAGGCGGTTGCCCTCCAGCCTGTTGCGCACCGTCCACACCGGAAGCTGGTGGGAGACCAGCACGGCCTCGTGGCCTGCGGCCGCGACGAGGGCATCGCCGATGGCATCGAGCATCCGGGTGGCGATCACCTCGTAGGGCTCACCCCAGCTGGGCCGGAACGGGTTGACGAGATGCCGCCACATCGATGGCTGCGCCAACACCCCGTCACCGACCCCGAAGGTCTTGCCCTCGAAGATGTTGTCGGCCTCGATCAGCCGCTCGTCGCTGTGCACCGGCAGGTTATGCGCCCCCGCTATGGGCACGGCGGTCTGCTGCGCCCGTTCGAGGGGGGACGCGACGACATAGGTGACGTCGTAGCCCGCGAGATAGTCCGCGACCGCCTGCGCCATCTCCTGACCCAGGTCGGACAGGACATAACCGGGCAACCGTCCGTAGAGCACGCCGGCGGGGTTGAACACCTCGCCGTGCCGCATGAGGTGAAGCACGGTGCGTACAGGGGTCATGGGCTCATTGTCGCAAACACCCGGGCCGCAGCACGGGCCGAGTCGGGAAGTGCGTCGAGGACCGTCTCGACAGCCTCGTCGTCGTGCGAGGCGCTGACGAACCACGACTCGAACGCGCTCGGGGGCAGGTGGACACCACGGGCCAGCATCGCGTGGAAGAACGCCGCGAACGCGTCGGTGGACTGGTCGCGCGCCTCGTCGTATCTCGTCACCGGTGCCTCCCGGAAGAACACGCTGAACATCGAGCCGGCCCACTGGACCACGTGCGGGACGCCTTCTGCGGTCAGCGCGGCTGTGGCGGCTTCGGCGATCGTCCGGCTGACGACGTCGAGCCGCCGGTATGCCTCGTCGGTGCACCCGAGCAGCGTGGCGAGACCGGCGGCGGTCGCGACGGGGTTACCGGACAGGGTGCCCGCCTGGTAGACCGGACCGGTCGGGGAAAGCAGAGCCATCAGCTGGGCCCGGCCCCCGAACGCGGCCGTCGGGAAGCCGCCCCCCATCACCTTGCCGAAGGTGAACAGGTCCGGCGCGCCCGAGGCATACGGGCCCTCCAGGCCGTACCACCCAGACCGCGAGCACCGGAACCCCGTCATCACCTCGTCGCTGATGAGCAGGGCGCCGTGTGCGTGGGTCACCCGCAGCAGCGCCTCGGTGAACCCCGGGATCGGCGGGACAACGCCCATGTTGCCAGCGGCAGCCTCGGTGATGACGGCAGCAATCTCGTCACCACGTTCTGCAAACGCCGCCTCGAGCGCGTGAATGTCGTTGTAGGGCAACACGATCGTGTCCGCCGCGGCAGAGGCGGGTACGCCTGCGGAGTCCGGCATCCCGAACGTCGCCACCCCGGAACCGGCCGCCGCCAGCAGGGAGTCGACGTGGCCGTGGTAGCACCCGGCGAACTTCACGACCACCGAGCGCCCGGTCCACCCGCGGGCCAGCCGCAGCGCTGACATGGTGGCCTCCGTGCCGCTGTTGACCAGGCGAACCTGCTCGAGCGGCTCGACTCGCCGCACGATCTCCTCGGCGAGTGCGACCTCGTTCTCCGACGGGGTGCCGAAGCTGAAGCCCCGGGTCGCCGCATCCTGCACAGCGGCCAGGACGTCCGGGTGAGCGTGCCCGAGGATCATCGGACCCCAGGAGCAGATGAGGTCGACATAGCGCCGGCCGTCGGCGTCGGTCAGCCAGGGACCCTTGGCCTCGCGAACGAACCGGGCGGTGCCGCCGACGGCCCGGAACGCCCGGACCGGGGAGTTGACGCCACCGGGGATGACGGCTGCGGCCCGGTCGAACAGCGCGGCCGACGCCGGCGCCTCGAAGGGGTAGACGTCGCTAGCGCGGCGTGGGCTCGCGTCGGCGGGGGCACTCATACCGACATTGTCGCAAGCCGGCCTGTGGGCTCAGCCGTCGGCGTCGAGCGCGGCGTCGGCGCGGGCACAGTCGGCGGCAACTGCGTCCTGGTGACCACTGGCGTTGGCGTCCCGGACGAGCTCCATGGCCGCGCCGAGCGCGGCGAACTGGGCCGGGGGCATCACGTCGACCAGGAGTCGCCGCACGCCTTCCGCATGCACGGCAGCCACCTCGGCCAGCCGCGTATATCCCTCACACGTCAGGACGAGCTCGACGCCGCGCCGGTCGGCCAGGCAGGCCTGCCGCTCCACCCAGCCGCGCTTCTCCAGCCGAGACGCCGTGTGCGTGAGGCGACTGCGCGACTGCACGACGAGATCGGCGATCTCGGACATCCGCAGCCGGTGTCCCGGGGTCTCCGACAGCATGGAGAGGATCTCGTATTCGCTGAGCTGCAACCCCTGCCTCTGCAGATCGCGGTCCAGCGCCTCCTCGAGCAGGCGGCTCCCACGCAGATAGGCCCGCCAGGAGGTCTGTTCGGAGTCGGTAAGCCACCCGGCCGACACCTCGTCGTCCGGCGGTGCCTGCGTCGTCTGCGTGCTCATGGTCCCCCCACAGCTATTGACCCGATTCTAACGGGCAACGCCCCCTGACCAGCGCCTAGTTCCCGGCTCGGGCCGTCACCAGCAGGACCGGTTCGCGCTGACCTCAGCGCTACCCAGGCCGGCGCAGCTCGGCACGCCAACGGACGACATCGGCTTGGTCGTCACCGACGAGGCGCTCGATGCGGACCGTTTCGAGCCCGTCGTCGCCGAACGACTCGACGTCCTCGCGCAGCAGAGGCCACGGTGGGCCTTCGACCCGATCGCGTTCGGCGGCTGGGCCGTCGTGCCCGAAGGCGATGACGAGCAGCGTCCCACCCGGCGCGACCAGGGTGGGCACCGCGTGGATGGCGCGACTGCGCTCGGGTTCGGGCAACGCCTGCACGGTCATGCTCTCGACGACCAGGTCGAATGCCTGGTGCAGCTCCGGCGGCAGCGACAACAGGTCCGCGGTCCGGTAGTCGACGGAGGACTCGGGGAACCTCGTGCGGGTCCGGGCGACGGCCGCCGGCGACAGGTCGAACGCCGAGGTGGGGAGCCCGAGCGCGGCGAGGTACTCAGAGTCGCGTCCATAACCGGCACCGACCACCACGGTGCGTGGCCGGCGCCCACCGAGGCCGCCGTCCTCCACCCATTGCACGAGCAACGGGTTGGGAGTGCCGCGGTCCCATGGCACGACCACCTCCCCGCGGTCCGCCGCCACATAGAGCCGGTCGAACCATGACCTGGCGTCGGCCTCGTGCGCGTCCATCGCCACAGTCTCCCTCCTGGGATGATCGAATGGTCCGATGAGGCCAGCACGAGTCGGTGCGCTGATCGGTGCCGTGGGCGGTGTCCTCTTCGTGGCGATCAACGCGGGCGCCGTGCCGCAACCGTGGCCCGCCTACGTCCGTGGTGCTGGTGCGGTGTCCTTCCTGCTCGTCGTGTGGCTGGTGCTGCGGGTGCCGGACGACCCGAACGCCTACGCACCCGACTCGCGTCAGCTGCAGGCCTTCTGGATCACGGTCGCTCTCGAGGTGGTGGCCATCGTCGGGGGTGCCCAGCTGTTCATCCGGGTGTTCGACCGCCCGGATGCGACGCTGCCGTGGGTGGCGATCGTCCTCGGTGTGCACTGGCTGGTGTTCCACGTCGTCTTCACGCAGGACGTGTTCGTCTGGCTGGGCTGGCTGACCCTGGCCTGCGGGGTGGTCGGGATGGTTGTGGCGCTGACCCGGGCGGGCCCACCCGAGTCCGTGGCCATCGTGAGCGGCGTCCTCACCGGGGTGGTGATGCTCGGCTGCGTGGGCGTCGACGCCTCCCGCACCCGCAGGGCGCTGCTCAGGTGGAGGCAGACCTGACCTCGCCAAGCCCGCCGAGCCAGTCGGCCGCCTCGAGGGCGTAGTAGGTCAAGATCACCTGCGCCCCGGCCCGTCGGATCGAGGTCAGCGACTCGAGGGCACAGCGTTGCCGGTCGATCCAACCGCGCGCAGCCGCCGCTTCGATCATCGAGTACTCACCCGAGATCTGGTATGCCGCAACGGGTACCGTCGCCATCGCGGCAGCTGCGGCAATGACGTCGAGGTTGGTCAACGCCGGTTTGACCATCACCAGGTCGGCGCCCTCGTCGAGGTCGAGCTGGATCTCGCGCAGCGACTCGCGCCGGTTGGCCGGGTCCTGCTGATAGGCCGCCCGGTCGCCGACGAGCGAGGACTCGACCGCCTCGCGGAAGGGGCCGTAGAACCCGGAGGCGTACTTGGCGGCATACGCGAGCACGATCGTGTCGGTGAAGCCCGCCGCGTCGAGAGCCGCGCGGACGACGCGTACCTGGCCGTCCATCATGCCGCTCGGCCCGACGACGTGAGCGCCGGCGCGGGCCTGAGCGACCGCCATCGAGGCATACCGGTCGAGGGTGGCGTCGTTGTCGACCCTCCCGTCCTCAGTGAGCACCCCGCAGTGGCCGTGGTCGGTGAACTCGTCGAGGCAGAGGTCGGCCATCAGGACCAGGTCGTCACCGACCACGTCGCGGACCCGTCGGAGTGCAACGTTGAGGATCCCGTCGGGGTCGTCGGCCCCCGAACCGGCGGCGTCCCTGGCGAGGGGCACTCCGAAGACCATGAACCCGCCTACCCCAGCAGCCACACACCGTCGGGCCTGGTCGACGAGCGAGCCGAGGCTGTGCTGCACCACCCCAGGCATGCTGGCGATCGGGGTTGGCGAGCTCGCCCCCTCCTTGACGAAGACCGGGAGCACGAACTCGCGCGGGTGCAGCCGCGTCTCGGCCACCAGTGCCCGGACAGCCGGGTTCTGGCGCAGGCGCCGGGGCCGGACGACCGGGACGAGGGGGTCGCCCGGAGTCACTAGCCCCGGCGTCATCAGCGAGCTCGGCGCCGGGCGGCCGTCTTGGTCTCGCTCGGACGCAGCACTGGCTCGCCGGCCTCACGCGCCGCCGCGGCCAGCCCCAGACCGTGGGCCGCGAGCGCGTCGACGAGTGCGTCGGAGGAGGCGGTCGGCGCCAGGACGTCGACCCGCAGGCCAGCGTCCTCGGCTGCCTTGGCGGTCGCCGGACCGATCACGGCGACGACCGTGGACGGGTTCGGTTTGCCTGCGATGCCCACGAGGTTGCGGACCGTGGAGCTCGAGGTGAACACGACCGCGTCGTAGGCACCCGACTTGATCGCGTCGCGCACCTCGGGGGCCGGCGGGGCGGCACGGACCGTCCGGTATGCCGTCACGTCGTCCACCTCCCAGCCCATCTCGACCAGCCCGGCGACGAGCGTGTCGGTCGCGATGTCGGCGCGCGGCAGGAAGACCCGGTTGATGGGGTCGAGCAGGTCGTCGTACTCCGGCCACTCGGCCAGCAGCCCCGCGGCGGACTGCTCACCGGCCGGGACGAGGTCGGGGACCAGGCCCCAGTCGCGCAGCGCGCCCGCGGTCACGCCACCGACGGCGGCGATCTTCAGGCCGGAGAAGGCCCGCGAGTCGAGCCCGAACTCCTCGAACTTCTCGCGCACCGCACGCACCGCGTTGACCGAGGTGAAGCCGACCCACTCGTAACGCCCGGTGACCAGGCCCTTGATCGCTCGATCCATCTGCTGAGGAGCGCGGGGAGGCTCCACGGAGATGGTCGGCACGACGTCGGCGCGTGCGCCGTAGAAGGCGAGACGTTCCATCGTGGCCCCGGCCTGGTCCTTGGTGCGGGGCAGCAGGACGTTCCAGCCGAACAGTGGCCGGGTCTCGAACCAGGACAGCTCGGAGCGTAGTGCAACGCTGGATCCGACGACGGCCAGCGACGGGAAGTGCACCGCCGTGCTCCCGAGCAGGTCCTGGACCTGACCGAGCGTCGTGGTGTGGGTGACCTGGTTCGTGGTCGTGCCGCGTTCGGTCAGCATCACCGGCGTCTCGTCACCGCGGCCGGCAGCGCGCAATGCGGCGAGAGCAGTGGCCAGCGTGTCAGGGACGCCGAGGACGACGACTGTGACGTGGCCGGGGACAGCGGGCGCCCAGTCGTGCTTGCGGTCACCCGCGTCGACGACGTGGACGGCGGTCGACAGCTGCGTGGTCAGCGGCACACCGGCGTAGGTCGGCACGGCGGTCACCGCGCTCACACCCGGAACGACCTCGAAGGGGATCCCGGCCTTGTGCAGCGCCAGGGCCTCCTCCGCAAAACCGTTGAACAAAGAGGGGTCTCCGTCCATCAGGCGGACGACCAGACCGTCGCCACCCACGGACTTGGCAGTGCGGACCAGGATCTTGGCGCGGGACGCGCGAGTCAGCTCCTCGCCGTGCTCGCCGTGACCGGCGTCGACCACGGTGACGTCGGACCGAGCGAAACCGGCGACCATGTCGTGCCGGTTGACCTGGTCGATGACGACGGCGTCGGCGGCGGCGAGCCGGTCACGGGCTCGCAGGGTCACCAGACCAGGGTCCCCGGGTCCGGCTCCGACAAAAGCGACGCGGCCGGCTGGGTTGCCGGCGCGGTTGGTGGTGGTGGGGGTCACGAGACCTGCTCCGTATCAGAAGGGGTGCGGTGGGGTGCGGGGATGAGGGACGGATGTCGCTTCACGCCGTCGGGCGGGTGCGCGGGGGGTCGGCCAGGTGGATCGTCGACGTCGAGGTCGGCGGCGCCGTCCTCGAGCAGGAGGTCGGCCAGGCGTCGGCCTGCGTCCTGTGGGTGGTGCGCGGACGCAACGATCGAGCGACGAAGCAGGACCGACCCGTCGCGCGAACCGACGACAGCACGCAGCGAGAGCTCCAGGCCGTCCTCCCCCTCGACGATCTCCGCGAGTGCGCCGACGGGGGCCATGCACCCCGCTTCCAAGGCGGCGAGCAGAGCGCGTTCAGCGGTGACGCAGATCCTGCTGTCCGGGTCGTCGAGCTCAGCGAGCGCGGCAACGAGGTCGGAGCGGTCGACTCGGCACTCGATAGCGAGCGCTCCTTGGCCGGGCGCCGGCAGCATCTGCAGCGGGTCGAGCGTCTCGGTGACCTCGCCGAGGAGCCCCAGCCTGGCCAGTCCGGCCCGGGCGAGCACGACTGCGTCGAGCGACCCGGAGTGGACGAAACCGATCCGGGTGTCGACGTTGCCCCGGACCGGCATGACGTCCAGGCCGAGCCCTAGCCCGCGCAGCTGCGACTCCCGACGCGGGGAGCCGGTGCCGACGGTGGAGGCGTTGGGCAGCTCACCGAGGGTCAGTCCATCCCGGGCAACGAGCACGTCACGCGGGTCGTCGCGTGGCGGCACGGCAGCCACGACGAGACCCGGTTCCGAGGCGACCGGCAGGTCCTTGAGTGAGTGGACCGCCAGGTCCACGGTCCCGTCGAGGAGGCGACCGCGGATCGCGGCCGCGAACACGCCGGTGCCGCCGATCGTGGTCAGCTGGTGGGTCGAGGTGTCCCCCAGGGTCGAGATCGCCACCAGCTCGACCTCGTGTCCGCGTGCCCTCAGGGCGTGCGCGACGCGCTCGGACTGGGTGGTGGCCAGCGCGCTCCGCCGGGTGCCCAACCGCAAGGGCGTGGGTGTGGTCACGACTCACCTCCGAGGTTCCCGCGCAGTGGCGAGGGGGCAGGCGGGGTGGAGACTGTGGCGACCACGTGCGGGTCGAGGTCGAACAGCTCACGAAGCGCGGCCGCATACTCCTGGCCGTGGCCGTCGCTGCTGAGCTCCTTGACCCGCGCGGTGGGGGTGTGCAGGAGCTTCTCGACGACGCGGTGGATGGTCCGCGTGACCTCCGCCCGGGTGGCGGGGTCGAGGGCAGGCATCCGCTGGTCGAGCCGCTCCAGCTCGGCGTCGACCACTCCGGCGGCCCGCGAACGCAGCGCGGCGACCGTCGGTGCGACGGACGCCACAGCGCGACCCGTCAGGTATGCCGCCACCTCACCGGTGACGAGGTCGCGGACCTTCTGCGCCTGCGGAAGGCTGTCGACGTCGGCGAGTGCCGCCAGCTCCGCACCCAGCTCGGCCAGCCCGACCAGCTCGACTCCCGGCAAATCTGCGACGGCCCGGTCGACGTCGTGCGGCAGGGCCAGGTCGACGAGGACGAGTGGTCGTCCCTCGCGGCTGCGGGCGGCGGCCGTGATGTCCGCCACGCCGAGGACGTTGCCCACCGAGCCAGTCGAGCTGAGGACGACGTCGGCGCCGGCAAGCGCGTCCCCCAGCTCTGACATCGGGACGGCTGTGCCACCCGTGGCCTGCGCCAGCCGCTCGGCCTTGGCGAGCGTGCGGTTGGCGATGACCAGCCGCTGCGCACCGCGCCGGGCGGCCGTCGCCGCGACCAAGCCCGACATCCCACCGGCACCGACGACGAGGACCGACGAAGACGCGAGCGGCCCGAGCAGCGCCTCGGCGTGGTCGAGGCCGGACTCGACCAGAGACTTGCTGACGGTGTCGATCCCGGTCTCGCTGTGGGCCCGTTTGCCCACTCGAAGTGCTTGCTGCAGCAGGGAGTTGAGAGACGGGCCGGCGGTCGACGACTCTTGCGCCGTGCGCAGTGCCTCGCGCAGCTGGCCGAGTACCTGGACCTCGCCGATGGCCATCGAGTCCAGACCACAGGCGACGGTGAAGGCGTGGGCCACCGCCCGGTCCTCGTAGTGCACGTAGAGGTGTGACGTCAGCTCTGACAGACCCACGCCACTCAGGTCGGCCAGCACCTCACCGATCGTCGCGACCGCACCGTGGAAGGTGACCGCCTCCGCATACACCTCGAGGCGGTTGCAGGTGGACAGGACGACGGACTCCTCGACGGCGCCCGATGAGGCGACCCGCTGCGCGAGCACGTCGGCCGGGGCGGCGGCGAGCGCCTCGAGAAGGCCGATCGGTGCGGTGCGGTAGGACAGGCCGATGACGAGCAGGCTCACTGGGCGACCTCCAGCGAGGCCGGTCGCTCGTTCTGCATCTCGCGGAAGGCGAGCACGTGCAGTTCGGTGCTCAGGTCGACCCGGCGCACGTTGACCCCCGGGGGTGTGACGAGCACGACCGGGGCGAAGTTGAGGATCGAGCGCACCCCGGCCTGAGTCAGCGCGTCACACACCTGCTGGGCGGCCGACGCGGGTGTCGTGATCACGCCGATCGAGATCCGTCGCTCCGCGAGCACAGCGCCGAGGTCGGACATCGGGCTCACGAGCACGTCACCCACAGGAGTGCTGTTGGCCTGAGGGTCCTCGTCGAACAGCGCGGCGACCCGGAAGCCGCTTGCGGCGAACCCGGAGTATGCCGCCAGCGCTCGACCCAGGTTGCCGAGGCCGACGATGGCGACGGGCCAGTTCTGGGCCAGCCCGAGGGCCCGGGAGATCTCTACGGCGAGGTGGTCCACCTCGTACCCGACGCCACGCACGCCGTAGGAGCCGAGGTGGCTGAGGTCCTTGCGCAGCTGGGCCGACCGGACCCCGGCGGCGGTGGCCAGCTCCTCGGACGAGACGTTCGTGGTGCCGCGCTCGGCGAGGTCGGTGAGGGCGCGCAGGTACTCCGGCAGCCGGGTGACGGTCGCGTCGGGGATCTCTCGACGGAACGCAGGTACGGCGTTGGGGTGCGCGGTCACAGTGCACCGGCTCCTTTCACCTGTTACCGTCCCTGCGCCGACCATGGCCTGACCGCCAAGCGGCAGATGCTGTCTCGCGATGGTCATCTGGACGGGATGGAGCGCGTGGTTTGAATTCAGACTAAGCGTTTGTGAAGCACTGCACAAAGTCGAAGGACACGCGTCGGACCACCCCGCCGACGTCAGCGGGGTGCGCGACGCAGAGCCGCCCGCAGCCGATCCGGCGAGACCCGCCAGAAGTCGTGCGGAGCGCCGTCCACCAGGGTGACCGGGATCTCCTCCCAATACTGCTCACGCAGGGCGTCGTCGTCGTCGATGGACCACTCCTGCCACCCGACCCCGAGCTCCTCAGCCACCTCGGACACGACCTCCCTTGCCTCGTCGCACAGATGGCACCCAGGCCGTCCGATCAGGGTGATTCGCGGGTCGTCCGGTTGACCTTCCACCCTCCTAGTCTGACCGATTCTGCGAGTTGGTTCACGCAACCCCCCCGGCGGTGCCAGACTGTCGCCGATGTCAGTCACGCACCTGTCCGGTTGGCCTGGGCGCCGCCGCTCGGGAGGCCGCCAAGCCGCTTTCCAGCGCACCCTGAGGGACGCACAGCCGGCATACGGGCTAACCGGTGGCACTGTGCCGGGGCTGGCCGACCTGCGCATCCTCCTCGCGCAGGCCGTAGGAAGCGACCCGCTTGTCTCACGCACCGGCGGCAGCCACCCGGATCGCAGCCGGGGCGCCAGTCGTCCCGAACGCTCCCCGGACGTCGTCGACCCGCGCGTGGTCGCCCTGGTAGACCTGGCCCGCGGTGGCGACGTCGAGGCCTTCGGCCAGCTCTACGAGATGTACGTCGGCGTTGTCTACCGCTACGCCTTCGTCCGAACCGGTACGCGTCAGGCGGCCGAGGACATCACGTCGGAGACGTTCATGCGGGCCCTCGGGCGCATCGGCTCGTTCACCTGGCAGGGCCGGGACATCGGCGCATGGTTCATCACGATCGCCCGCAACCTGCTGACCGACCGGGCCAAGTCCGCGCGGTTCCGTCTCGAGGTGACCACCGCCGACCTGCTGGAGACCGCCGATCTCGGTCACCCGGCTTCCGCACCGGGACCCGAGGACCTGGCGCTGCTCCGCAGCCGTGACGAACGGCTGGTCGAGGCGATCCGTCGGTTGACCGATGACCAGGCAGAGTGCCTGGTGCTCAGGTTCCTGCACGGGATGTCGATCGCCGAGTGCGCGCAGATCCTCGGACGCAACGAGAACGCCGTCAAGCAGCTCCAGCTGCGCGCTGTCCGGTCGCTCAGGAAGGAGCTGGGCGATGCCCCCCTCTGACCTGGCGCTGTCACTCACGGTGCTTTCGGCGGCCTACGCCCCCGTAACTTGGGGTTGCTTCAGTCGTTGTGCAGTGGTGACCCCCGCACCGGTGAGCGTCGTCGCCAGTCGGTTGATGTTCCAAGGATGTTCATGGCCTTTCTGAACCGCGCGAGCGACCGGCTGCAGACCGCCCTCCAGGGCGGCCCAGCCGATGACTCGCTGTGCCCCGACATCGAGGTCCTGCGGGCCCTCGGCAAGGTGCGGCTCGGCCAGAACGCGTACGGGCCTGACCCGGCGTTCGTCGCATCGCTGGCCGAGCGGTTGCTCGCTCAGCAGCCCATGCCGCAGACCCGCCCGGTCTTTGTGACGGCGGGTCGACACCGCTACCCGGTGGGGCTCGCACCGAGCCGTGGACCCGTCGTCTCGATCGTCCAGAACACCGTCCCCCGAGTCGCCGCCTCGATGGGTGCCTCGGCGTTCGTGGTTGGGGCGGTGCTCGGAGTCTCCTCACGCGCCTCGATGCCCGGCCAGACGCTCTACCCCGTCAGCAACCTCATCGACGTCGCCGCGGTCAGCCTCGCCGGCTCGGACCAGTCGCGTGGTGAGACGTTGCTGAGCCAGGCGGAGCGTCACATCGGGCAGGCTCAGGAGCTCGCCTCGATGGCGCGCCGACCGGGCTCGAGCGCCACGGCGGACGACGTCCAAGCGGCGCTGCAGGGAGCGCTCGACACCGCGAGCACGGCCCGCCAGACACTTGAGCAGGACTTTGCGTTGCGCGGAGACTCCAGCTCGCTCGTCGCCCTGCGGGACTTCACCCTCCGGGTGACTCCCGCCCTCGCGGCCCTGGTCGGCAGCGTGCCCGAGACGGCACGGTCCCTCGCGGGCCAGCTCCAGAGCGCCGTCACCCAGATCGGCGCGGTAGCGTCCACGGGTCTCACAGCGTGCCCGGCATGCCTCCCGGTCGTCGCCTTGACCAACCCGCAGCTGACCTCGTCGAACATCCCACTGCCCTCGGACGGAAGCCTCTCGGGTGGAACCTCCGCGGGTGGAACCTCCCCGGGTGGAACCTCCCCGGGGGTCGGCGAGTCGAGTACCTCGGGTGCGCGTGACACCTCAGGAGGCACGGTCTCCGTTGGTCCGCCGGCGTCTGGCGGACCGGCCGCGGGCTCTCCCACGGGTTCCGCAGGCATACCTGCCAGCCCTCCCCCCGCCTCCTCGGGTTCCCCCGCCGCACCACCGGCTGAGTCCGCGCCTCCGGTAAGTCCTCCCGACCCCTCGGCCCCGCCGACAGACGGCACGACCACGGTGCCGACCGGGTCGGCGGGCCAGCCGTCCGGCGCGCTCGACGGCAGCACGGGATCCAGCGGCGCGACCATGACGCCGGCGCCGCCGGTCACCATCCCGACCCCTCCGGTCGTCTCACCTCCGGCCGCGGCCGTTCCCCCGGCCCGGGCCCAGACCTCGGCCCCGGCCCCGGCGGACGGGGGTGTCAGCAAGGGCTCGAGCAAGGACTCGAGCAAGGACTCGAGCAAGGACTCGAGCAAGGATGCTGACACGGTCATCCCGCAGAACCCCCCCGGCCAGGGCACGAAGGGGACCGGGACAGCAGGGTCACCAGACGCACCGGGGACGCCCGGAACACCAGCGACGCCCGCCACCGACACCGCCAGCGCGCCGACGCCGGCTGCGCCGGCCGCCGAACCGTCCGCAGCGGCCCCGACGGCTCCCTGACCCACCGCCGGATTTCGGATCCTCACCCGGCGCCCATTCAGCCCTCAGCTACACCCAGGGCTCGTCTCGCGCGTCCGGGAACGGGCCGTGACCGGCATACGGACAGGTGTGGGCCTCAGAAGAAGGCGGACCGGCGCTGCATGAGCAGCGAGTAGAGGGTCTGCTGGATCGTCTCGCGGGTGCGGTCGGTCAGGTCGAAGATGAGCATCGGGTCGTCGGCCGCGCCCGGACCCAGGTCGGCCGTCTCGACCGGCACGCCGAACTCGATGATCCACTTGCTGGGCAACGGGATCAGGCCAAGCGGACCCAGCAGCGGCCAGGTCGGTGTGATCGGCGCATAGGGCGCTCCGACGAGCCGGGCGAACGTCTTCATGTTGCCGAGCATCGGGTAGATCTCCTCGGCGCCGACGATCGAACAGGGGATGATCGGCACCCCGGTGCGGATTGCGGAGGCGACGAAACCGCCGCGGCCGAACCGTTGCAGCTTGTATCGCTCACTGAACGGCTTGCCGATCCCCTTGAACCCCTCCGGCCACACACCCACGAGCTCACCGCCGCGCAACAGCCGTTCAGCGTCGACGTTGGCCGCCAGGGTGGAGCCCGACTTGCGGGCCATCTGGGCCACGAACGGCGTCTGGAAGACGAAGTCCGCCCCCAGCATCCTCAGGTGCCGGTGGGCGGGATGCTCGTCGTAGACCGCCACCTGCGTCATCAACGAATCGAGCGCCAGGGTGCCCGAGTGGTTGGAGACGACGAGGCCCCCCCCTTCGGCGGGGAGATTCTCGATCCCCCGCACCTCCACCCGGAACCACCGACGGTAGAGCGGTCGCAGGAACGGGAGGTAGGCGTTGACCGTGAAGTCCTCGTCGAAGCCGAAGTCGTCGACCTCGAAATCCCCGGTCAGCCGTCGCCGCAGGAAGGCGAGGGTATCTGCCACCTGTCTCTCGACCTGGTCCGGCGCCACACCCGACGCGGCGACCACGGTGCGCAGCGCCGCCACCCCCGCCTTGACGAGATCCTCGATGCCGGGTGCCAGGACACGAGACGTTTCCTGGGCTACTGGGACCGGCTCGTCGGAGTATGCCTCGGACAGCTCAGGGACGGCATGGAGGGCCCGGGTGCCAGTGGCGGCGGACGGGGTTCGCGGTTGGGCCCGCCCCCCCGACCGCGCAACGGCTTTAGCCGACGGGGCGCTGGGCCGACCGGCGGGGCGAGGTCGGTGCTTGGGTGTCTTCGGTGTCGTCGGGGCCCTGGGTGTGGTCGACGACACAGGAGGCAACACTGGAGGGGACATTGGAGGCAACACCATGGGCCCCGGTGACGCCGAGGTCGTGGGCCGCGAAGGGAGCGGGACGGCGCTCAGCAGGGGAGTGCCGCGGCGTCGGGCTCGCTCACCGATGGCGCGCGCGGCTCCCGACGCGAGCACGGAGGTGCTTGAGCTGCTCGACGTGCTCGATGACGCCGCCTTCTTGGTGGCTGCCTTGTTGGTGGCCGCCTTCCTGATCTGTCTCTTTTTCGCCGGCGTCTTGTTGGGGGCCTGTGCTGGCTCGGCTGAAGTCGCCTTCGGCGTCCCGCTCCTGGTGCTCGGTGGCGTCACCAGGCACCCCGCCCGGCGAGGACCTGGGACAGTGCACCGGCGGCCATCCCGGCGGCGTCCTGGACCGCGTGGCCGAACGTCGTCGCCCCGGGCAGCAGAGCGGGGACGTGGCCGGCGAAGTCGAGGAACGCCTGCTTCGTCGTGAACTGCGGCTCGAACCCCAGCGACTGCCGCATCCGGGTCGTATCGAGGCCCCGCCCGAAGGCGAGGAACTGCATCTGGTCGTCCGAGAAGTCCGCGAGACCGGTGCGCTTCACCATGCCGCCGAGGATGCCGGCGGCCTGCAACGGCACCGGGAGGATCGGCCGGCCGACCATCGCGGCGGCCTGGGCGAGGGTGATGATCCCGTCACCCGCCACGTTGACGTTGCCGAACGCCCCGGGCGCCATGGTCGCGCGGACCAGCGCGGCCGTTGCGTCGTGCTCGTGGACGAACTGCATGCGCGCGTCAAAACCCAGCGGAGCGAGCACGACGGGCAGCGAGAAGTAGTCGGTCATCGAGGTGCGAATTCCGGGGCCGATGATGTTGGCCAACCTCAACGTCGTGATCCCCACATCCGGGCGGCGGCGAGCGAACCCGCGTACGTATCCCTCGACCTCGACCGAGTCCTTGCCGAAACCCGCGCGGGGCAACGACTTCGGGCCCATCTCCTCGGTGAACATCGCCGGGTCCCGGGGTGACGACCCATAGACGGCCGCGGATGACTTCACGACGAGCCGGGTCAGCGCGTCGGCCTTCTGGCAGGCAGCGAGCAGCTGCATCGTGCCGATGACGTTGATCTCCTTCTGGGAGGTCCGTCCACCGGCGGAGAGCGGCGTCGCGATGACGTTCATGTGCACGACAGTGTCGACGCCGGCCTGGCTGATGATCTTGCCGATCATCGGGTTGCGGATGTCCGCCCGCACGAACTCGGCCCGGCCGATCGGGTGGGGCGGCGGCACCACGTCGACGCCGATGATGCGCGTGAGGGAGTCGTCGGAACCGAGTGAGCGGGCGAAGGCGCCTCCGAGGTAGCGCGAGACGCCGGTGACGAGCACGACCGTTGCCACGAGACACCCCCTTCCGCAAGCCTGCCTTTTCGATCCTACCTAGCGAGGCCCTTCCGGCCCGCTGCGGGACAGGTCGCCAGGCGCAGGCCAGGTGGACCGCACGTCGGGACGACAAAGGCCCCCACCGAGTGCGGCGGAGGCCAGCGTCGTACGCCTGTCCGGCTACTTCTTGTTACGGCGCTGGTGGCGCGTCTTGCGCAGCAGTTTGCGGTGCTTCTTCTTCGCCATCCGCTTGCGGCGCTTCTTGATGACTGAACCCATAGAACATCCTCGCGTGGTGGGGCCTGCAGAACCGGTGGTGGAATGCGTGTCGTCGCGCTGGTGCAGACGCGATGGGGATCACCGCACGACACTGGCCCAACTGATCTGCACGATCGTACCGTCCTCGCGCGAGGGGCCCAAACCGCCGACGCATCCGGGCAACGAGCCCGAGCCGGTATGCGGCTCACCCGCTCGCGTCGGCGCTGGACGCGGCGAGGGGCGGACCGCCAAGCGGTCCACCCCTCGCAGGACGCGCAGTGTGCTCGATCACTCGGGCAGGCCCGAAGGCCTCACGCGGTGTCGACGAACGACGTGCGCAGGTAGGTGTGCACCTCGTCCTCGGGTACCCGGAAAGAGCGTCCGACGCGGACGGCCGGCAGATCTCCTGCGTGGACGAGGCGGTAGACGGTCATCTTCGACACGCGCATGATCGAGGCGACCTCGGCGACGGTGAGAAACCGCACCTCGGCGAGCTGACGCTCAGTGGACATGATGACCCTCGATCTGCACCCGCACCAGCGCCGGCTTCCCCTCCGGCGAAGGACTGAGCGGGTGCAAGAGGTCACTCTAGGGGCAGGTGTGACGCTTGGGGAAGCCTGCAGCAAACCCGAGTCTCCGTAAGCTCCCAGGGCCTGCCAGGTCAGTCGAACCAGACGTCGAGACCGTGCAGCGGGAACGCGGCCCGCCGCGTCGCCATGATCGCCTGGTCGACCGTGTCTTCGGGGTCGTAGCCGACGTCCCACGACCGCCACCAGAGCGGCCCGGCGTCACGTGCTCGGTCGCCCATCCGCCGCGGAGCGGGCCGCCCCGTCAGCTGCTGCACGTAGTCCCGCCACGACTCGGGGACCGCCACCTCGACCGGGATCGGCCGATGCGTCGCGATGGCAGTCAGGTGCGTCCAGGCACGCGGGACCACGTCGACGATCTCGTACCCGCCGCCGCCCAGGGCGACCCACCGACCGTCGCAGAGCTCGTGGCTGAGGTCGTGCAACGCCAACGCTGCGGACCGCCCCGCGTCGACGGTCAACGCCATGTGTGCCAGCGGATCCTGGATGTGCGTGTCGCAGCCGTGCTGGGTCACCAGGATCTGAGGCCGGAACGATCGCACCACGGGCAGGACGGCGGAGTGGAAGGCGCGCAGCCAGCCGGCGTCGCCGACTCCCGGGGGCAGCGCGACGTTGACGGCCGACCCCTGCGCGCGTGGGCCGCCCAGGTCCCCCGGCCACCCGGTACCCGGGAAGAGCGCCCGCCCCGACTCGTGGATGGACACCGTGAGCACGCGTTCGTCGTCCCAGAAGATCCGTTCCACGCCATCGCCGTGGTGGACGTCCACGTCGACGTAGGCGACCCGCTCGACACCCTGGTCGAGCAGCCACCTGATCCCCACGGCCACGTCGTTGTAGATGCAGAAGCCCGAGGCCGCATCCGGCATCGCGTGGTGTAGCCCTCCGCAGAAGTTGACGCCGTGCGCCGACTGCCCGGTGAGGACCGCTTCGCAGAGGTCTCTCGTCCCGGCCACGACCAACGCGCTCGCGTCGTGCATCCCAGAGAACGCCGGGTCGTCGCCGGTGCCGATGCCGTGGCCGAGATCCTCCGTGTCCGGGTCGTCGGAGGCCCGACGGACGGCCTCGATGTAGCCACGGTCGTGCACGGTCGCCAGCAGGTCGTCGCTCGGCATGCTCGGATGGACCATGTGGACGTCGGGGTGGTCGAACAGGCCGAACGCCGTGCAGAGCCGCGCCGTGAGGTCGAGCCGCAGCGGGGACATCGGATGGGTGGGCCCGAAGTCGTATCTCGTGAACCCGGGGTCCCAGACGACCTGCGCCTGCGTTGGCATGGCCGCGAGGCTATCCCCTCGGCGCCCTGCACCCGTGGACAGCCACCCTGCCCGTACCGTGCTGGCACCGTGCTAGAGCAGGAAGACGGGCCGTCCCCGGTCGTCGCCGACGGGCAGGAGCATCGCGATCTCCTCCTCGCCGTCGTCCGACTGCACGCGCATCGGACGCCGGGAGTCGGTGGGGCGGAACCCGATCCCGCTCGCGAAGGCGACAGCACGACCATTGTCGGTCCCGACCCAGTACGCCACGTGGCTGCGGCCGTCCTCGAGTGCCCGCTCCGCCGACGCCTCGACCAACCGGGTCGCCACGCCGGTGCCCCGGCTGGACGGAGCGACCCACAGCCCGAAGATCTCGCCGATCCTTCCTTCGTCGTCCCTGGCCTGGCCGAGGCTGACCACACCGAGCTGCTCGATCCCGTCGTCCTGCTCGCGTTCGGCGACGAGTCGGGTGGACCGGCGCATCCGCTCGCGCCAGAACGCCTCGTCGTAGTCCTGCTCTTCCTCCACGCTCGCCACGAACGCGTCGGGGGAATCGCTCAGCGCAGCCAGCCGGATGCTCCGGAACAGCTGCCAGTCCTCCTCGCCCAGCGGGCGCACCGTGACGTCGCTCATGGGGTCAGCCTTCCACGTCGGGGGCCCGGGCGACGAGAGGGCGGTCCATGACGAGCTCATGGAGATCGTCCTTGCGAGGGTGCGGGTTGCGGATCCCCGTGTCGACAAACCCCATCCGGGCATACAGCTCGATGGCTGGGCTGTTGCTGCTCGTCGCCTCGAGGCGGACCCGATCCTGCCCCCGTCGCTGCGCGTCGTCGATGACGGCCTGCACCAGCCGGACCGCCACACCACGACGGCGAGCGTCCGGGACGACGTACATGGCGATGAGAGTGGTGGTACCGGGTTGCTCGTCGGGGTCGTCCCAGAGGCCGACCGACCCGACCGATACGCCGTCGACCCGAGCCTGCAGGTGCCGCTGACCGGCGATCCGGATGCGCCAGCCCCACTCGTCGAGGTCGGCGACCTCGGCGTACGTGGTCCAGAACGCGTCCGGTGTCTCGCGCAGCATGTCGAGCCGGAGTCGGGAGTGGCTGCGCCAGTCGTCCGGGGTCACCGCGACCACTTCGAGCCGGCCCAAGGCATGCGAGTCAGGCATACGGGTCAGGCATCCGGGTCAGTCAAGCGGCGACGCGAGCTCGTGTGAGCGTGACGCTGCAGCCTCTATAGCGGTGATGAACGCGGCCCGCACCTTGTGGTCGTCGAGCTGGCGCAGGGCAGCGACGGTGGTCCCGCCCGGCGAGGACACCCGCTCACGCAGCACGGTGGGGTGCTCCCCGGTCTCCTTGAGCATCGTGGCGGCCCCGTAAAGCGTTTGGACCACCAGCTCTGTCGAGGTGGAGCGAGGCATGCCGAGGACCACTCCCGCCTCGATCATCGCCTCGACGACGTAGAAGATGTATGCCGGGCCGCTGCCGGAGATCGCGGTCACCGCGTCGAGGTGCTTCTCGTCCAGCCGCACGACCTTGCCGCAGGACCGCAGCAGCGCCTCGGCCTCGTCCAGGTGCTCGTCGGTGCAGTGCCTCCCGGGTGAGACCGCGGCCATGCCCTGGTCGACGAGCGCCGGCGTGTTGGGCATCACCCGCACGACCGAGGAGCCGTCGGGCAGCCGCGACTCGAGGAACGCGGTGGTGATCCCCGCCGCGAGCGACACCACGACGTTGCCGGGGACGACGTGCTCGCTGATCTCAGCAAGCAGGCCGGTCATGTCCTGCGGCTTGACCACGAGCACGAGCACGTCGGCGGCCGCTGCGGCCGCTGCGTTGTCGAGGACCCGGACGCCGTACTTGGCCTTCAGCTTCTCGGCGTGGTCGGCCCGGCGCTCGGTGATGACCAGCTCCTCCACGGTGCGCCCGGACCGGATCAGCCCCGACAGCAACGTCTCGCCCATGACGCCGGCGCCGAAGATCGCAGTGGTGGTGGGCACGGCTCAGCCCCTCGTCGCGACGCCGCGCAGGAAGAAGGCGAGGTTTGCGGGCTTCTCCGCCATCCTGCGCATGAGGTAGCCGTACCACTGCTCGCCGTAAGGGAGGTAGACGCGCATCTGGTCGCCCCGGTCGGAGATCCGCTGCTGCTCGTCGGGTCGGATGCCATAGAGCATCTGGTATTCGAAGGACTGCGGGTTGCGACCGTGCTTGGCCGCGAGCGCACCGGCGATCTCGATCAGGCGAGGGTCGTGGCTGGCGACCATGGGGTAGCCGTCGCCGGCCATCAACACCTTGAGGCAGCGCACGTAGGACTTGTCGACGTCGGCGCCGTTCTGGAACGCGACCGACTCGGGCTCCTTGTAGGCCCCCTTGCACAGTCGGACCCGGCTCCCCGCCTCCACGAGGTCTCGGCAGTCGGCCTCGGTGCGGTAGAGGTATGCCTGCACGACCGCCCCGACGCCCGGGAAGTCCTGGCGCAGCTCGACCAGAGACTCCAGCGTCGAGTCGGTGGTCGTGTGGTCCTCCATGTCGAGGGTGACCGTGGTGCCGGCGTTACCCGCAGCGCGGCAGATCTGCCGCGCGTGCTCGAGGGCGATCGCGTTGCCGTCCCCCGGCAGGGCCTGTCCGAGCGCGCTGAGCTTGAGGGAGACCTCCGTGACGCCACCGAGCGTGAGGTCGGCTGCGGCCAGGGCGTCGAGCAGCTCGATGTATGCGTCCCGCGTGTGCTCGGCCTGCGCCCGGTCGGTGGTGTCCTCGCCCAGGTAGTCGATGGTGACCATGCGTTCGGTCGCGTGCAGGTCACGGGTCGCCCGCACGGCGTCGGCGGTCAGCGTGCCGGGGACGAAGCGGCGGACGACGGCTCGGCTGATCGGTGCCTTCTTGATGACGTCCCGGACTGCGGTGGACGAGGCGAGCTGGAGCAGGCCGTTGCGCAACAGGTCACTGGCTTCCACCCGAGCAATGTATCTGGCGGCCTCAGGGTATGCGTCGGCGAAAGCGGGCTAGTGGAACTCGGCCAGTTTGTCGTACTTCTTCGCCAGCAGGTAGCACACAGTGACCCGAGACTTGGCCCGGTCGCCCGCCATCTGGTCCAGCACGGCACCGAGCGCGGCGTCCAGGTCGGCGTCGGAGTCGGTGAGCGCCAGCTTCTTCTTCATGAACCCGTCGCGGACCGTGGCCCGCTCGACCGGGTCGGACGCCGAGACCAGCGACGAGTCCCGGCCGCGGAGTGCGATACCTAGGTGCTTGACGATCCCACCAATCGCCGCCTCGTCGGGGTTCGGGTCGTACTTCTTGACATCCGGTAGATACGTCGCAGCTTCAGCCATGATCTGGTGTCCTTCGCACTCCGGGGAACTGGGCAATCAGAATGTCCCATAGTCAGCAGCGTTAACCAAGGACATCAGCCCGCGCTCACCGAAACCACCGGGACCTCGACCGTGGTCAGTTCGCTCTACTGCGCCCGGTGACCTCGTCACCCGGCGGAGGTCTGGCGGAGGTCTGGCGGAGGTAAGGTACGGTCTGCCGACGTGGACAGCGGGGGTCGACTGTCTCGGGTCTGTGCGGGAGCTATGAGTCCCGGCGACCGGCGACATACCTTTGGCGTCACTCAAGCGTGTGAGGAGCGGGCAACGTGTCAGGTCGGTCCCTGAGGTCTCACGGCGGTCTCGCGGCGGTTCTGACCGCCCTCCTGCTGATGACGACGCCCTCGATAGCGGCCGCCGCCAGTCTGCCCACCAACGGTGCCACCCCTGCTCCGACACCGACCTCCGCCGCACCGTCGGCGGCCACGACGTCGACGACCCCGACCCCGCGCACCGCGAGCACGCCGACCGATCCCCCCTCCTCCTCGGCCACCCCCGCAGCCCCGGCGGCGCGGACGGCCACGGCGGGCACGGCGGCCACGGCGGGAACGGCGGCGGTTCCACCGGTCCTCCCGCAGAAGGTCGGCGTCGACAAGACGGCCGCCGTCGCTGGTGGGGGGCCGCTCACGCCGGGCAAGACGATCACCTACACCCTCGACGCGCGCTGCTCCGGCCTGCAGTCGGGGTGCGTCAACGCGACCCTGACCGACGTGCTGCCGACAGGCCTCGACGTGACCAACCTGCCCCCGAGCATCCCCGGCCTTTACACCGTCGCCTACGTCGCTGCCACTCGGACCCTGACCGTCACCTTCGTGCAGAAACTGCGCACCCCGCCGAACACCAAGGGAATGGCCGACGGCACCGCCCAGACGATCGAGGTCGGTCTGCGGCTGCCCCCCAACACCGATCTCGCCGACGGCACGATCATCCCGAACACCGTGGACTTCACCGCCGACAACTCGGCGCCCGCCACCTCCGAGGTGACCACCCCGGTGAGCATCCCCGTCGTCGTCAAGCCGGTCACCAGCAAAATCTGGGCTCCGTCCAGCGCGGTCGCCGAAAGCGGCGCCGAGAGCACCATCGCCCTCGGCGTGAAGAACCAGTCCTCCACGTCCGCGAAGGTGACGAGCCTCACCGTCGAGGACTCCGCCAAGGCGACGTTCAACACCTTCGACTACACCGGCGCCACCCTGACCGCCTTCCCGGCGGGCGCGAACCGGGCGCAACTGCTGGTCTGCACCGCTCCCGCGGGCACGTGCACCGACGCCGACTACCAGCCGGGGCCGGTCGTCTCGGCCACCGGCGCGCTCCCACTGCCCGCCAGCATCGAGGCGCCATTCGTCACCGCAGTCCGGGTCCGCTTCACCGACAACGCCGGCGCGGTGCTGCCCGGGCCTGACAACGGCCCAGGCGGCACGGCCACGCTCGGGATGAAGCTGCGCTCCTCGGACCGCTCCACCGGCCAGCCCCTCGACCCGCCGAAGGCGCTGACCATCAGCAACTGCGCCACGACGACGGCGGTCAACCAGGGGACTCCGGCCTCCGCCACGAGCAACCCGGGGTGCGCGAACTTCACGGTCATCCCCAACGTCGTCTCGCTCGGCACCGGCAAGAGCTTCTTCCCCGACACCAACGGCAACTACAAGCAGGACAGCGGCGAGTATGCCGTTCTGGGCGAGAGCTCTCCTGTCTCGGCGCTGATGGCCGTGCAGAACAAGTCGGCTTTCCCGGTGGCCTCACTGACCATCACCGAACCGTCGGCGACGTCGCCGAACGAGTTCGCCAAGGTCGACGTCACCTCGATCCAGGTGCTGCTGCCTTCCGGCGCCACCCAGGCCGTCCTCACGGTCACCTGCCGCGACGGCTCCACCGTGGGCCCCCGCACGTTCACCTCCAACCAGAGCTCGCTTCCCACCGGCTGTCCGGACACGTCGCCACCGTCGAAGATCTCGGTGACCTACTCCGGCACCGACGCCCAGGGCAGCGGGACGATCGCCAAAAACGCCACCGCCACCCTCGGCTTCCACGGCAACCTCAACGCCAAGGTCGACAACAGCGACGTGCCCACCCAGAGCAACCCCGGCGCCGGGGTCGACAACTGCGCGGACATGGCGATCTCGCGCGACGCGCGCGGCAGCGGCACCGGCTCCGGCACCGCCTGCAAGACGCTGCCGGTGCAGCTGCCCAAGGTCAGCGGGCCGGGCGTCAAGACCAGCTCGCAGGGCTCCGTCCCGCCCGGCCAGCCGATCGTCTTCGGGCTCAACCTGACGAACAACGGCAACATCGACCTCGTCCGGCCCGGCATCGCCGACCCGCAAGTCGACGGCGCGGGCAACCCCGCGGCACCCAACCCCTTCGACAGCCTGCAGATCACCGGTGTCTCAGTGAGCACGAACTTCGGCGCTTCGCCCAAGGTCAGCGTGCAGCTCTTCGACCCGGGCGCCGGCTGGGTCGCCTATAGCACCGACGCCGCCCTGCTCGCTCGCGCCAAGGGCGTGCGCGCCGTCGTCGAGGGCAACCTGGCGCCGACCCAGAGCGTCAACCTGACGATCTCCACCCTGCGCCGCGACGGCGTGCCCGACGACCAGACCATCACCAACTGCGCGTACACGGTCGGCGCCGACGGCACCCGCTACCCCGGCATCGACCCCTGGTGCTCCCCGAGCCTGATGACCGGCCCGGCCAGCGCGAGCGCGTCGCTGAACAAGAACATCGTGCCTGGCTCGCTGCCGCGGCCCATCGCCGGGCTCCCCCAGCAGAACGCGCAAGTCAAGATCGCGACGGGCAACGACGGCAACCTCAGCCTCAAGCGCCTGGTCACCGCCGACACCGACACCGACTTCTTCGACGGCGTTGACTTCGTCAAGGTCGACGGGGTCAACTTCCCGCCCGGCGCCGACCGGGTGCAGCTCGACGTATGCACGTCCGCGGCCGCCTGCACCGCCGGCACCTTCGTCACCGGGGCGCCGACCAACAGTGCCACACCAGGACTGCCCGGCGGCGTCACCGCGAGCCAGGTGCGCGGGGTGCGCTTCACCTTCACCAGCAGCAGCGGGGCCAACGGCGGCTACAACCTGACGCCGGGGTCCAACCTGACCGGTGGCGGCGCCTGCGCCAACGCCACGGCGTGCTTCTCGGTGACCCCACGCGCGACGCTGGTCAGCGGCGGCCCGGTCCCCGCCACCCTCACCGACACCGTCACAGGCGGTCTCGAGTCGCGGCTCCAGAACCCTGGCACCTTGCAGCCGATCGCGCCGAACGACGCCACCCTCACCTTGACCCAGGGCAGCCCGCAGCTCTCGTTCGCCAAGGGCCCGGACTCCAACGTCGCGCCCGGCCAGCCCGCCCCGTTCAGCCTGACGGTGAAGAACACCGGCACGGCAAACATCCCCAACCTGCTCGTCAGTGACCCGATCCCCGCCGGCCTCGACTTCGACGACACCTGGAACGGCAGCACGGTGGACGGGCAGAGCGTGCCCTACAACATCGTCGTCACCGGCCTGCCGGCCGGCGTGAACCCGCCGGCCAAGGTCACGTTCACCCCGACAGTGTCCGGCACCCGGATCACCGAGGTGGCGTGGGACTTCGGCGACTGGCAGATGCCCCCGAACGCGCAGGTGGAGATCCAGTTCCAGACCAAGCTCGCGCCGGGCGCCGTCGCCGGCCGGGTGATCACCAACAAGGCCGGCGCGACCTCCCCGGCCCCGGGCCTGACCTGCCAGAACGGCCCCACCGATCCTGGCTTCCTCGGCGGCAAGTATTGCACCGACACGGCCAATGTCACCACCAACGCGGGTGCTGCCTTCAACGCCAAGAAGTGGGTCGCCGGCAACCCAGCGCTCGGGTGGTTCAACACCGTGACCGGCCTGCCGGTGCCCGTCGGCGACGAAAGCTGCCCGACCTACACCCCCACCGGCACGAGCTACACGGCTTACCCGTGCATCGCGCTGGTCAACCCGGGCGACCAGTTCGACTACGTCATCCAGGTCGTCAACGCCGGCACCGAGCCGGGCACCCAGATGCGGCTCGTCGACGCCTTCCCGGCACCCGGTGACACCGGCGTCGTGCTGACCGGCGAGAAGCGCGGCACCCAGTGGGCCAACCGGCCCACCCTGGTCACACCGCCCACTCTGATCCGGCCGCCGACCCCGGGTGGAGCCGCGCTCGTCGACACCTTCACCGACGGTGCGGTCTGCGGCGCAGACCTAGACCTCACCGGCGTCAAGACCTGCCCGC
The DNA here is from genome assembly GCF_039935575.1 of Lapillicoccus sp. Lineage (GTDB taxonomy): Bacteria > Actinomycetota > Actinomycetes > Actinomycetales > Dermatophilaceae > Lapillicoccus. Next base: position 2,457 of record NZ_JBDTKA010000008.1, on the reverse strand, counting down.
CCGGGTCGTGGTCGGCCGCCTTCGGCCCCAACAACACGGGCGTGAAGATGGATCTCGCGTTCCGCCCTGCGCTCGCGCCGGCCGGCGAGGTCGACCTCACCTTCTCGATGAAGACGCCCCTCGTCGTGCCGCAGGTCGCCAACCCGACAGTCGCGTGGAACTCGTTCGGCCACTCCGAGAAGACGTTGAAGGGCGACGGCTCCGCTCGGGTGCTGCCCCCGACCGAGCCGCTGAAGGTCGGCGTCGCGACCGCATACAACGGCCTGAGGCTAGGGAAGGCGATCGGTGCTAACCCGGCCAACCTGCCGTTGAACGACCTGGCCTTCCCGTTCCACGTCACGTGCGTCATCACCCCCATCGGCGGCCCACAGCAGACCGTCCTCGACAAGGACTACGAGGTCTCGGCGAGCACCCCGGTGACCGTTCCGGGCCTGCCCGCGGGAGCCCGCTGCGAGGTCTACGAGAAGGACGCGCTTGGTGGGGTCACCGACCACCCGCAGGGCTCACCCGTCGTCGTGAACATCACACCGGGGTACGGCGAGACGCCGACCGTGCAGACCGCGACGATCACCAACAGCTTCCCCGACGCGGTGCTGCTGATCGACAAGAAGGTGCAGGGCGCGGCGGCCTCCTTCGGGGTGGGCCCGTTCGAGGTCGAGGTCAGCTGCATCTTCCGCGGCCAGGTCGTCAAGGGCTTCCCCAAGCTCGTCACCTTCAACGGCGCTGGTGAGCAGCGGATCACCGGCGTGCCTGCTGGCGTGCGGTGCTCGGCGGTGGAGACGGCCACCGGGTCGGCGACCAGCGTGACGTACCTGCCCGCACCCAACCCGCCGGCCGAGGGCTCCGGCATCGTCACGACGGTCGACGGCACGCCGCAGACCATCGCCGTGACGAACACGTTCGACCTCGGCGGCCTCGTCGTCGCCAAGACGGTCAGCGGCGCCGGTACCCCGCAGTTCTCCGGCGGCCCGTTCACGTTCGTCGCCGCCTGCACCTTCAACGGTGGCAAGTTCGAGCGCAGCCTCACCGTCACCCGTGACCCGGCCTCCGGGGCATACACCTCCACCGTCGCGACCGGACCGATCGGCTCCGTCTGCGTCGTCACCGAGACGGACAGCGCCGGCGCGGACAGCACGCCCCCACCGGTCACCGTCACCATCGCCAAGGGACCAGCGCAGGGCGGCCGACAGGCCGACACAGTGATCGCCGCGTTCGGCAACGAGTTCTCGGCCGGAACGCTGCAGCTCGAGAAGACCCTGACCGGCCCGGCAGCCGGAGAGACGTGGGCCACCGACGCGTCCTTCACCGTGCAGGTGACCTGCCAGCGGGAGGTCGCCGGCGTCCGCGAGACCCTGTTCTCTGGCCCGGTCACGATCAAGGGCGGCCAGGTGCTGCCAGTCCTCAGCGCCGGCCAGCCGCTGAGGCTCCCGGTCGGGTCGCGGTGCTGGGGTGTCGAGAGCGACACTGGCGGCGCGACGTCGAGCACCGTCGCACCGAGCTCGTGGGAGACCGCGCCACCGGTGACGGTCCAGGTTCCCGCGACGGCTCCCCAGCAGCTCATGATCGCCGCAACGAACACCTTCGACTACGGCTCGCTCCAGATCGGCAAGGTCGTCGACGGGCCGGCAGCCGGTGTGGCACCCGTGATCGAGTTCCCGCTCCAGCTGTCCTGCGTCCTGCCGACCGGCAGCGGCGACACTCCGATCGTCACCGACCAGGCGTTCACCCTGCGCGCAGGGGCCAGCACAACCTTCGAGAAGCTGCCGGTCGGAGCTCGGTGCTGGGTCGTCGAGACCGGCGACGGGGGCGCCACCACCGTGACGATCGACCATGGGTCTGCGACCGACGCGGTCGTCGTCACCGGCCCCGGCAGCTCGCCCGCGGCCACGATCACCGCACGCAACACCTTCGCTGCAGCCACCGTCGAGGTGAGCAAGAAGGTCGTCGGCGACGGCAGTGCGGGGCCTTACACGTTCACGCTGTCCTGCCTGCTCACCGGCTCCGACGGCGCCATCCTCCAGGTGCCACTCGCCTCGACCGATGCGCGGTTCACCCTGTCATCCGGAGGCAAGCACACCGTCCTGGTGCCGGTGGGCTCGACCTGCACGGCAGCCGAGGTCGGTCCACCCTCCGGCGACACGGTGTCGGTCGTCGACTCCGACGCGGCCACGTCCGGAGGCGCTGCTGACGGGGTGGTCGGCAAGGTCAAGGGCACGGCGACGGTCGCCTTCACCAACACCTTCACCAACACCCCGCCCCCCGCACCGCAGCCAGGCGGCAACGCAGGTATGCCTGCGACCGGCGCGCAGCTTCTCCCCGCCGTTGTGGCTGGGGGGGCCGCACTGCTCTTCGGTCTCGCCTTACTGCTGTTCTCCCGCTATCGCCGCGAGACGGACTGATCAGCTCGATCGGTGGGTGGCTGCCGGTCCCGGGCTTCACCGCTGAAGCAACGATGCT
>NZ_JBDTKA010000007.1:0-65697 GCF_039935575.1 Lapillicoccus sp. | reverse complement strand
CCCATCGTGTTGGAGTCCTCGACGGTGATGACCCCTTCCTTGCCGACCTTGTCCATCGCCTCGGCGATGAGCTCGCCGATCTGCTCGTCGGCGGCGGAGATGGAGGCGGTCGCAGCGATCTGCTCGCGCGTCTCGATCTCGGTCGCGCTCTTGAGCAGCTCGTCGGAGACAGCCTGGACGGCCTTCTCGATGCCGCGCTTCAACGCCAGCGGGTTGGCCCCGGCGGCGACGTTGCGCAGACCCTCGCGGACCATCGCCTGGGCGATGACCGTGGCCGTCGTGGTGCCGTCACCGGCCACGTCGTCAGTCTTCTTGGCAACTTCCTTGACCAGCTCGGCGCCGATCTTCTCGTACGGGTCCTCGAGCTCGATCTCCTTGGCGATGGACACACCATCGTTGGTGATCGTGGGGGCGCCCCACTTCTTCTCGAGAACGACGTTGCGGCCCTTGGGGCCGAGCGTCACCTTGACGGCGTCAGCGAGGATGTTCATCCCTCGTTCGAGACCGCGTCGCGCCTCTTCATCGAAAGCGATGATCTTGGCCATTCGGGTGGTTCCTCCCACGCGAATCGATGTGATGACCATGGGGGCGCCCGCGACGGACGGCCAGAGCCGCGCACGCCCATGTTCGCGTGTCGTCCCTGACCTCGCCCAGATGGTCGAGTTGTCACTCTCGGGTCGAGAGTGCCAGCCCCATTATTGGCACTCGCGGGGTGAGAGTGCAAACGGTCTCGACAGCGCCAGCAGTAAACAGGTTCTCGAGGTTCTGTGAGACTGGGCCGCCCTCGAGCTGAACGTTGCGATCCGTCACCGGGTCGACACCCTGCTCGTGCCTCCCCCGCCTGCCCTACCCCGTCGAAAGCGTCGCGGCGGCGTTCGAGCGGGGTTACGCCCAGCTCAACGCGGCGTCGTGAGAGCCGAGACCAGCCTGTCGGCGTACTCCTGGGCCTCGTCGTCCGAGGCGTACGTCGTGCGCGGCCAGAAGAACCCGCGCAGCCCGTCTCCCTTGGTGCGCGGGACGACGTGGACGTGCAGGTGCGGCACCGACTGGCTGACGACGTTGTTCATGGCGACGAACGACCCCTGGGCGCCGAAAGCCTCGACGACCGCTGCGGCAACCCGCTGGGCAGCCGCCATGAGCGGGTCCCGCATCGGCTCCGGCAGGTCGAGTAGGGTGTCGACGTGCTCCCTGGTGACGAGCAGGACGTGCCCCTTGAACACCGGTCTGGTGTCCAGGAACCCCACCACGGCAGGTTCGTCGAGGACCCGGTATGCGGCCTGCGCCCCCGCGACGATCGCGCAGAAGAGGCAGCCGGGCCGTGCGCTCACGCGGGCAGCTGGGTGCGCAACGACCCGTCGGCCTCGGACGTGACGGGGTCGTCGAGGTCGGCGATGAAGACCGCGACGATGTTGCGGTAGGGGTTCGACTCGACCTCCGTGAGCATCTTTCGCCAGGCGTGCAGGTTGACGTGCTCGGAGGCCTCGCACGCCTCGGCCGGTGCGAGACCATTGACCGCGTGGGTCAGCTCCGCGACCGACAAGACGTGCGTCGAGGTGCCGTTGGCGTAGCCGATCGTCTTGGCCAGGATGACGGCGGGCAGACCGTGGTAGTCCTCGCCGATGTTGATCACCGGGAACTCGAGCTCGGCCGACGAGGTCGCCGGGGTGAGGCCGACGGCATACGCGACCGGCTCCTGCCATCCCTCGATCGAGGCAGCGATCGTCTCCCGGGTCGCGGCGATCTGCTCGGGGGTGCTCCAGGCCGTCATACCGCCAGCCTTCCACACCGGCGGTGCCCGCCATCTGCACGCCACTTGACGCCGCGTCGAGTGTCTTGATGCGGGATGGATGAGGCGTCAAGTGACACGACGCTGCGTCGAGTGCTCGGGGCCGGAGTCCGGCGCGGGTCGCGGGCCCTCAGCAGCGGGCCAGGACCTCGCCATGGGGGATCGCGAACCACCCATCCGGGTGGGCGGCCCACGCTCGCCAGCCGTCGGCGATCCGCTCCAGCTCGGCGCTCGACGCGAGCCCGCGCGAACGGGCTTGGTCGGCCAGCGCCGACCCGGTCACCCGGTCCGCCCAGAGGCCGCCCCACCAGGCACGTTCGTCGGCCGACGCGTAGCACCAGGTGCTGGCCGAGCAGGTAACGTCCTCGAACCCTGCCGCGTGGACCCACGACAGCAACCTCCGGCCCGCATCCGGCTCGGCGTCGTTGCTGCGCGCCACGGCTTGGTAGAGGGTGAGCCAGTCGTCCAGGCGCGGATCGGCGGGGTACCAGACCATCGCCGCGTAGTCGGCGTCGCGGGCCGCGACAAGCCCTCCGGCGCGGCACACCCGCCGCATCTCACGCAGCGCGGCGACGGGGCGGGTGAGGTGCTGCAGCACCTGGTGGGCGTGCACGACGTCGAACTCGCCGTCGTCCGCCTCGAGGTCGTAGACGTCTCCGACCCGGAACTCCGTCCTCTCGTCACCACGCCGCTGCGCGTTGACGCGGGCAGCGTCGAGCGGCTCCGGCACAGCGTCGACGCCGACGGTCGTCCCCGGCGTCACCAGCTCGGCCAGGTCGAGCGTGACGGTCCCCGGCCCGCACCCCACGTCGAGCACACGCATACCCGGTGAGAGGTGCGGGAGCAGGTATGCCGCCGAGTTCGCCGCCGTCCGCCACTGGTGCGAGCGCAGCACAGACTCGTGGTGCCCATGGGTGTAGGTGTCGCGAGGAGTCACGAGTCCATGATGTGCACAGCCAGGGAGGCGCGTGCCCGCTCGACCAGCTCCTGAACGAGGTCCTCCGGCTGCAGCAGCCGGGCCTGGCCGCCGAACCCCATCACCAGCGCCACGGCCGCCTGCCGGGCTCGCAGGCTGACGCGGACGACCGGCCATGCGTCGGCTGGCGCCGGCGCACTCCCGTCGGGCGGCTCAGTCACGGGAGCGTGTCCGGTGACGGCCTGACCCGTGGCGATCAGCCGGAACATGTGCAGCGCTTCCGGGTCGACAGCGGCCACCAGGTCGACCCCCGAGCGGCGCGCCTCGCCCTCGAACTCCCCTCGTACGCGGTCCCATTCGACCTGCAGGTCCAGTCCGGCAGGTATTCGGGCCGCCGATGTCAGCGGCACTGCCCCGGCGATCCGGGAGACACGATAGCTGCGCGTGTGACCCCGGTGACCCGCCAGGAGGTACCACCGCCCGGCGTTCTCGACGAGCCCGAACGGGTCGACCGTACGCGTCGTCGGACGGTCCTGGGAGGCGGACCGGTAGGACAGGCGCACCCGTTTCCTGTCCACCGCGGCTGCCCGCAGCGCCGGCAGCAACGGGACCTCCTCGACGGCCGCGAACCACCGCCGTCGGTCGACGACGACGACGGCCGCGAGCGCATCGGCCTTGTCCAGCGCGGGTTGCGGAACGGAGGCGGCCAGCTTCGTGAGCGCCGTCCCCAGCTGGGGTCCGAGGCCGAGGTCGCTCACCGCCGACCGCGACGTCCAGGCGAACAACGCCTCTGCCTCGCCCGTGGTGAGCCCGCTCGCGTCGGTCGAGTACCCCTCCATCAGAACGCAACCGCCCGTCCTACCGCGCTCGCTGTAGACCGGTACGCCGGCGGCGGACAGCGCCTCCATGTCCCGCAGGATCGTGCGTTCCGAGACTTCCAGCAGCTCGGCGAGCCGGCGTGCGGGCAACCGTCCGTGCCGTCGGAGCAGGAAGAGGATCTGCAGGAGCCGGTCGGCGCGCATCTGCCGAGACTCCCACAAAAACATGACAGCACGTGTCTGGTTTTGGTAGGCAGCATGGACGACATGACTCAGACACCCGACCCTCGCCCGCTCTTCACCACCGCCCTCGACCAGGCGGGGCACCTCGTCGCCACCGTCACCCCGGACGACCTCGACCGGCCCACACCGTGCGCCGACTACAACGTGCGCACCCTGCTCGGCCACCTCGTCGCCGTCGAGCGCCGGGTCGTCCACATCGCGCACGGCGGCGCGCCCCACGAGGTCACCTCACTCGTCACGGACGTGCCCGACGACGGCTGGCTGTCGGCGTGGACCGAGTCTCGTACGGCCCTCGACGACGTGATGGCCGAGGACGGCGTGCTACAGCGCACCTTCGCCCACCCGGCGGGCCTGCTACCCGGTTGGCAGGCCGTCTTCGCCTACGTCTCGGAGATCGCGACCCACGGGTGGGACCTCGCCGTGGCCGTCGGCCGGCGCGACGAGCTCGACGACGAGCTCGCCGCGGCGGCCCTCGGGCCGGTCATGCAGTTCCTGCCGGCCGAGCCGCGCGGCGGACCAGTGCCGTTCGCGCCGCCGGTCGACGTCGCGCCGAACGCGCCGGCATACGACCGGCTCGTGGCGTGGATGGGCCGCGACCCGCAGTGGTCGCCTCAGACCGGGTCAGCGCACTGAAGGGACCGCTGAGGGGAAGGCGTCGCGCCACGAGCGCAACGCGACGCCTCCGGACGCGGTGCAGTCCACCGACTCCGCCGCGAGCAACCCATGTCCGATCGCCCTGGTGACGCAGTCGCCCGCCGCCTGCATGAGCACGAACAGCTCCATGAGGTCAGGTGCCGGGCGGTCCCCCGTCGCCAGGGCGAACAACGTGTCGCCGTCGAACAGCGTGTGCACCGGGTTGATCGCTCGCGCCATGCCGTCGTGCCCCAGCCCGGCGACCTTCTGACACTGCGCCTTGGTCAGGGTCGCGTCGGTGGCGATCAGTCCGATGGTCGTCGCCATCCCGGGCCCGCCGGGTCGCTGGGCGGCGGCCCGGTTACGGGCGGCTTCAAGGTCCTGCATGCTCGGCTCGCCGACCGCGTCGAACTCGCCCTCAACGCCCCAGCGGACAGCATAAAGAGCTCCCGTATGCGGGTCGACCGGTGAGCCGGCGGAGTTGACAGCCACGACCGCCGCCACGGTGGTGCCGTTCGGCAGGACCACGCTCGCCGACCCGATCCCGCCCTTGAGGCCGCCCGAGCTGGCTCCCGTCGCGGCTCCGACGCTGCCCTGCTCGACCGCACCGCCGTGCGCCGCCCGGTAGGCCGCGGCACCCTCAGCGGCGCTTGGGGTGTTCGCGAAGCCTCCCCCGCGGCCGAGGTCGAACAGGATGGCCCCGGGCACGATCGGGACCACCTGACCCGGACCGCCGACCGGCCAGCCGAGGCCGGCGGCATACAGGCTCTGCATGACCCCGTCGGCCGCCGCGAGCCCGAACGCGCTCCCGCCGCCCAGCAGCACCGCGTTGACGCGGTCCACCAGGTTGCGCGGGTCGAGCAGGTCGGTCTCGCGGGTGCCTGGGCCTGCGCCGCGGACGTCGACGCCGCCGACGGCGCCCGCGTCAGGAGCAAGGACCACCGTGCTGCCGGTCAGCCAGCCCGGCTCGCGTCGGGTGGCGTGACCGACGCGGATGCCGGCGACGTCAGTCAGGCTGTTGGTCGGTCCGGGTCGCATGGACCCGAGAATGTCAGACGTTGATGCCGAGGCGGCGAGCGCTGCGGGCCCGCTGGCGCGACGCGCGAAGCCGGCGCAGCCGCTTGACCAGCATGGGGTCGGCCTCGAGGGCCTCCGGGGTGTCGATCAGCGCATTGAGTACCTGGTAGTAGCGGGTGGCGCTCATGTCGAAGAGCTCCTTGATCGCCTGCTCCTTGGCGCCGGCGTACTTCCACCACTGGCGCTCGAAGGCGAGGATCTCGCGGTCGCGGTCGGCGAGCTCGCCTACCGTCGACCGCCGCGGGTCGTCCTGCCGTTGCGCGTCCATGTTGCGCACACTATAAGGGCAAATCACAGCGGTGTCATTCGATGACCGCGTCAGTCCATCGTGTCGAGGATCGCCGCAATGTCGGCCTCGGTCGTCGTCGGGTTGACGATCGCGAGCCGGGTCACCGTCTCGCCGTCGTGCGTCGTCGGCACGACGAATGCGAACTCCTCGGCCAGCAGCCGGTCCGACCACGCCACGTAGTCGGACTTGCCCCACCCGACCCGGCGGAAGACCATCACCGACAGGTCCCGCTCGCGCAGTAGCTCGAGATGAGGACGTCGCCGGATCTCCTCCTCCGCATAGCGCGCGACCTCCAGGGTCCGTTCGACGGCGTCGGTGTAGGCCTGGGTGCCGTGCACGGCCAACGAGAACCAGAGCGGCAGGCCCCGCGCGCGCCGACTGAGCCCGATCGCGTAGTCAGCGGGGTTCCACTCGGGCTGCTCGGTGAGCACGTCGAGATAGCCGGCGTGCTGGGTATGCGCCGCTCGAGCCAGCGCCGGGTCGCGATAGATCAGCGCGCAGCAGTCGAACGGCGCGAACAGCCACTTGTGCGGGTCCACGATGAACGAGTCGGCCCGCTCGACCCCGACGAACCGATGCCGGATCGACGGCGCGGCGAGCGCCGCTCCTCCATAGGCCCCGTCGACGTGGAACCAGAGGCCGAGCTCTACGCACACCTGCGCGACCGAGGCCAGGTCGTCGATGATCCCGAAGTTCGTCGTACCGGCGGTGGCCACGACGGCAAAGAAGGTGTCCGGGTCGTTTGCCTCCAGGGTCGCCCGCAACCGGTCACCGGTCAGGCGCCACTGCTCGTCGGCCGGGACCTCGACCAGCTCGGCGTCCATCACGTCGCAGGCCGACTGGATCGACGAGTGCGCACCATGGGTGGTCGCGACCCGCCACGGGCGAGTGCGCGAACCCTCCCCGGCCGCCCGAGCCCGCGCCGTATGCCTCGCGGCGACGAGCGCGGACAGGTTGCCGACCGTGCCCCCACTAACGAAGACCCCGCCGGCCCCGGGGGGCAGGCCGGCCAGGTCGGCGATCCAGCGCAGGGTCTCGTTCTCGGCATGGACGGCACCGGCACCTTCGAGCCACGACCCGCCGTAGATCGACGACGCCCCCACCACGACGTCGAACGCCGCTGCTTCCTGCGTGGGGGCACAGGGGATGAACGACAGGTAGCGGGGATGGTCGGTCGACAGGCAGGCCGGCGCGAGGACGTCGGAGAAGATGTCCAGCGCCCCGGCTGCTCCCAGACCCGCGGCGGTGATCGTGACCCCGACCTCCTCACGCAGCTCCGCGCTGCTGAGCGGCCCGTCGAGCGGGGCCGGGTCGAGACTGAGCCGCTCGGCTGCATACGCGAGCACGGCGTCGATGTCCGGCCGGGACAGAGGTTGGGCGAAGCGGTGCACCCGCGGAGTGTATGGACCAGCCCGCTGTGTCAGCCGAGCAACGCTGCGCGCAGGTCCGCGACGGTGCCGGCCAGCACGTCGGGCTCCGCCGCTGCCACGTCCTCGGGATGACCCGCACCCCAGGTGACTCCCACGGCGGACATACCGGCGTTGCGCGCCGCCTGCACATCCACCACGGCATCGCCCACGTAAGCGGACTCGCCAGGCTCCGCGCCCAGCCGGTTCAGGGCGAGCAACAACGGCGCCGGGTCGGGCTTGTGCTCACTGGTGTCCTCCATCGTGACCAGGGTGTCGAGATGGGCGTCGAGCCCGGTGAGGCGCACGGCCGTCTCGGCGGGTCCCCGCAGCTTGGAGGTCGCCGCCGCGATCCGCACGCCCGACCCGACCAGGTCGCCGAGGAGGCTGTCGATGCCCTCGTAACGCCGGATGAGCCGCTCGGTGTTGGCGTGGTTCCAGGCGAGGTAGGTCTCGAACAGCGTGTCGGCGTGCTCCGGGGAAACCGACCGGAAGCCGCGGATCAAGGGCTGGCCGATCCAGGACCTGATCAGCATCTCGTCCTCCTCGCGGCCGAGGACGGTGGTGAACGCGTGTTGGTAGGACGCCACGATCAACCCGATCGTGTCGACCAAGGTGCCGTCCAGGTCGAAAACGACCACGGGCCACCGCGTTGGTTCAGCGTCCAACGGAGCCCGCAATCGACGCCGCGACCGCGAAAGAGATGGAAGCCATCGTCAACCCCCGCGTCTCGCCGTGACCGTGACCGGTGCCATGACCGCGTCGGCGGGCCGCCCGTTCTCGGTCATCACTCCCCCTGCGTCTTCCGGTGACCTGGCCGGACACGATGGTCTGGCCCGGTCGAGGTTAGTCGACGTTTTCGCCCGGTTACGGTGGTCCCCGTGACTGCGCGGCCGCTCGAGGAGCTGGTGCACCCGACCTGGGTGCCGGCACTGACCCCCGTGGCGGAGACGATCGCCAGGATGGGTGACTTCCTCCGTGCGGAGGTCGCGTCGGGGCGCGGCTACCTCCCGGCTGGTCCCCACATCCTGCGCGCGTTCACCCGGCCGTTCGACGAGGTCCGCGTGCTGATCGTCGGACAGGACCCGTACCCGACACCCGGCCACCCGATCGGTCTCAGCTTCGCCGTCGACCAGCATGTCCGGCCGGTTCCACGCAGCCTGGCCAACATCTACACCGAGATGGGCACCGATCTGGGACTCCCGACGCCGAGCACCGGCGACCTCTCGCCGTGGGCCGACCACGGGGTGCTGCTGCTCAACCGCGTCCTCACCGTGCGACCGGGCGTCTCGGGCAGCCACCAGGGCAAAGGGTGGGAGGCCGTGACTACACGCGCGATCGAGGCCCTTGTCGCACGGGGCGGCCCACTCGTGGCGATCCTATGGGGGCGCCAGGCCGGCACGCTGGTCCCCGTCCTCGGGGCCACTCCTCGCGTCGAGTCGGCTCACCCGTCACCGTTGTCGGCCCACGCCGGCTTCTTCGGGTCACGGCCCTTCAGCCGGACCAACGAGATGCTCCAGGAAGCTGGGGCGCCAGCCCTCGACTGGCAGCTGCTATGACGGCCGGCCGACCCACCCCGCGCACCTGGTCGCGCTACGTCGCGCTCGGTGACTCGTTCACCGAAGGCATGTCCGACGCGGACCCGCAGCGTCCCGGACAGTACGTCGGCTGGGCCGACCGGCTCGCAGTGCTCCTCGGTGAGTATGCAGCGGAGCAGGGCGAGGACTTCGGCTATGCCAACCTCGCGGTCCGCGGCCGGCTGCTGGCCGACGTGGTCGGTCCGCAGCTCGACGCCGCCCTCGAGCTCGAGCCCGACCTGGTGAGCATCGTCGGCGGCGGCAACGACATCCTGCGGCCGTCCGCCGACATCGACGCTCTGGCCGCCCAGCTGGAAGCCGCAGTCGTGAGGATTCGGGCCGCCGGCGCCGACGTGCTCATGGCGACGCCGGTCGACCCGGCCGACGCGCCACTGGTCAAAGCCACCAGAGGCCGCGTTGCGGCATACAGCGCCTTCATCTGGGGCATCGCCCAGCGGCACGACGCCGCCGTCCTCGACCAGTGGAGCCTGACGGCTCTGCGGGACTGGCGGCTCTGGGCCGACGATCGCATCCACATGACGACCGAAGGCCACCACCGCGTCGCGCTCGCCGCGCTGTGGACCCTCGGGCACGAGACGGACGAGAGCGACTGGCGCACTCCTCTCCCGCCAGCCCTGGCGGTCCCTCGACGGGATGCCGTCGTCGCCAACGCCCGATGGGCGCGCGAGTACCTCGGTCCGTGGGTGCAACGCCGACTTCGCCACCAGTCGTCGGGAGACCTGCTCTCCGCCAAGCGGCCGCTGGTCGCGCCCCTGGAACCCAAGGAGTGACGTCCGCCATGGACACCACCGAGCTCTATGCCATCGACTCCCTCCTCGACGACGAAGAGCGGGCCATCCGCGACACGGTCCGCGACTTCGGCGACAGGGAGCTGCGACCCCACATCGCGACGTGGTTCGACGAGGGCCGACTTCCCGCGCGTGACCTGGCGCGCGAGCTCGGCAAGCTCGGCATCCTCGGTATGCATCTCGACGGGTATGGCTGCGCCGGAACCGGATCCGTCGCCTACGGCCTTGCCTGCCAGGAGATGGAGGCGGTCGACTCCGGGTTGCGCTCGCTCGTCTCGGTACAGGGCTCCCTCGCGATGTACGCGATCCACCACTACGGGAGCGAGGAGCAGAAGCAGGCGTGGCTGCCGCGCATGGCCGCGGGTGAGGCGATCGGCTGTTTCGGACTCACGGAGTCCGATGCCGGCTCCAACCCCGCGTCCATGCGGACCAACGCGAAACGCGACGGTGCGGACTGGGTCCTCAACGGCTCCAAGCTCTGGATCACGAACGGGTCCATCGCCGACGTCGCCGTCGTCTGGGCGCGGACCGACGACCGGATCCGTGGTTTCGTCGTCCCGACCGACTCGACAGGTTTCTCCGCCAACGAGATTCAACAGAAGCTGTCGCTGCGCGCCAGCGTCACCAGCGAGCTCGTCTTCGAAGACCTGCGCCTGCCGGGATCGGCCCTGCTTCCCGAGGCGGCCGGTCTGGGTGGTCCGCTCGGATGCCTCAACGAGGCGCGGTTCGGCATCATCTTCGGGGCACTGGGCGCGGCCCGTGACAGCCTCGAAGTTGCAGTGGACTACGCGCGGACCCGGGAGGTGTTCGACAAGCCCCTCTCGGCCTACCAGCTCACGCAGAAGAAAATCGTCGACATGGCCGTCGAGCTCGGCAACGGCATGCTGCTCGCGATGCACCTCGGGCGCCTCAAGGAGGCCGGGACGATCACCCCCGAACAGGTCAGCGTCGGCAAGCTGAACAACGTGCGCAAGTCGATCGAGATCGCCCGTGAGGCTCGCACTATCCTCGGCGCCAACGGAATCTCGTTGGAGTACAGCCCGATCAGGCACGCGGCCAACCTCGAGTCGGTCCTCACCTACGAAGGCACCACGGAGGTGCACACCCTCGTCGTCGGTCGAGCGCTGACCGGTGAGAACGCCTTCTCCTAGAACGTCGCGACCGGCGAGAAGCGGTTGCTCGCAGAATTTCCCTGACATCCCGCGCCGGCAGGAGGACGATGTCCGGATGGCTGTCCAGATGAGGTCCGTCCTGTTCTCCGTCCTGCCGCAGACCCGGGTGCAGCCGGTCGACCTCCGGCTGCGCGCGGATGCCGGAGGCGACACGGTGGTGGACACCGTCGCAGCCTGGCTTGTCTGGGAGCCGCGTCGAGTCGTCTGTTCTTTTGCCGTCCCCGTCACCGACATCGTCGGACGGTTGGTACCTTCGGCGGACGGCGGGACGACCGGGACCGATCTGAGTGGGTTGCCACCGGTACTCACCCCGAGGGATCCGTTTGCCGTTCACTCGACACCGGGCACGGTCCACGACATCGAAACCGCCGACGGCACCTTGGCAGCAGCGGCGTTCGTTCCAGAGGACCCCGACCTCGACGGTTACGCGATCCTCGACTGGGACGCGTTCAGCCGGTGGCGCGAAGAGGAAGAGATCCTGGTCGGCCACCCGCGGCAACCGCTACACCGGGTCCAATGCCTGACGTCCAGCCGGCACATCGTCGTCGAGATCGGCGGGGAGGTCGTCGCAGACTCCCGAGCCCCCGTGCTGCTGCTGGAGACGGACCTGCCGCCCCGCTGGTACCTGCCCCGCGCCGACGTCCGGATGGACCTGCTCACCCGCTCGCCGTCGCATACGACGTGCGCCTACAAGGGGAAGGCGAGCTACTACTCGACGACGGCGGGAGGACAGCCGCTCGACGACATCGCGTGGACCTATGCGGACCCCGAGCACGATGGAGTACCGGTCCGCGACCTGCTCTGCTTCTACGTCGAGCACACCAACACAATTGTCGACGGCGAGCGGGTGGGCCGACCCGTGACTGACTGGAGCCGTCAGCGCACCTGAGCCTCGTGCGGCTCTCGGCGTCGGTCCGGATGAGGGATCGACCTGACGTCCAGAGCGTCGATCCCGACGAAGTCGTGCGGGTTGCACGTGAAGAGCGGCAGACCTTCACTCATGGCCGCGGCGGCGATCAGCGCGTCATAGGCTCTGGCAGCCGGCTTGCGACCGGCCGACCTCAATGAGGCTGCAACGACCCCGAACGCTCTGGCGGCCTCCGGGCCGAAGGGGATGGCGTCGAAGTCCGCCTCCGCCTGCTGCAGGTGGGCCTGGCGAGCGGCCCGCTCCTTCGCGGAGCTCGCTACGTGAGGCCCTACCGACAGCTCGGCGAGGGTGATGGTGCTGATCACGGACTCGTCCGGCAGGTGTGCGGGGTCTTCTAGCCGACCCAGGAGGATCACAGTGAAGGTGTCGAGCATCCCGCGTGCTGCTGTGGCCGTCACAGCTCGGCGTCCAGCAGCGCATCGAGGTTGCGTCGCAACCTGTCCGGATCGACCTGGGGCAACGATCGTCGCCGCGCGATGAGATCGCCGGCCGACGGCCCGCGGCGGGGACGTGGTCGCAGCTCGGCGACCACGGCTCCGTCCCGGGTTACCGCGAGGACCTCACCCCTGACGACCCGCTCCAGCACATCTCCACCATGATTGCGCAGCTCGCGCACCGTGACTGAGTCCATTCCCTCAATGTATCACCGGTGAGACGCTGGACGCCGACCGAAAGCGGCTCCGCGGACAGGCGCGGCTACTCGACGGACAGGGGCGCCGTGAGCGGCCGCAGCAGGGCGGCGGTCGCGGGTTGGCGGCCATACTCGGCCCACCCCAGCGGCGTCGTGCCGTGGGTCGCGTCGACCACATCCGGGTTGGCCCCAGCGTCGACCAACGCCTGGACCATCTCCACGTCCCCGATCCAGGCGAAGTGGTGCAGCGCGGTTCGGCCGCCCTGGGCCTCGTCGACGTCGGCACCCAGCCCGACCACATCGGCGACGGCCGCCACCGAGCCGGCTCGATGGATACTTGGAGCCCGAAAACCCCGACTGCCAGCGCGTTTCGGCACGAAACCGTGCTCGGCCAGCAGCGCCAGACGGTCGGTGAACCCGTGCGAGCGAGCCCACCGCACTTGCCGCCCCATCATCTCCTCGACGCTCTCGAGGGCGTCGCCGAGCCGGTGCCTCCAGACACCTCCGTCACCAGTCCCCAGCCCGTACTCGAAGAGCAGCGACAGGTGGCCGTCGTCCCGGTTGAACATCCGGTTGTAGAGCGTCTGACCGTCGTTCGGCTCGGCGCCCCGCTCCAGCAACAGACGCGCCAACGGCATACCGGCCGGATGCCGGGGGGATCGCCCGGGACCTTGCTCACCCTCCCCGAAGCAGCCGGTCAAGGCGGTGAACGGCGGCGGCAGTCCCTGCCAGAGGTAGCCCGTGTCCGGGTCGGCGCCGTGGTCGAGCAGCAGCCGAGCCGTGCCCACAGTGTCGTCCTGCGGCACCCGGGAGTAGACGAGGTATGCCAGCGGAGACCAGCGGAACGGGCCGCCTTCGCGGTGGGCCAGCGACGGGTCAGCAGCCAGGTGCGCGGCGACGGCGCCTCGGTCACCCGCCGTCGCTGCTGCGTAGACACTCCGCGCCGAAAGCTCGGGGTTGTCCGCCAGCAGCGCTCGCGCCTGGAACCAGCGATGGGGGTCGTCCGCCTGGGAGAACTGCAGGCAGGCCAGGTCGCAGTATGCGTCGACCGGGTCCTCGCTCGTCGGGGACTTGGTCGGGTCTCGACGCAGAGGCTCGGCGATGTCGAGGTAGTGCCGAAGCCGAGGCCAGCTCGAGAAGCCGTAGGACCGCGCGACGACGAGCTGGGCGTCACTCAGCGTGAAGCCGCTGAGCTCGGCCGCAGTCCCCTCGGAGTGGTGCTTCACCACCAGCTCGAGTGCGTGCTCGTCTGCGGACCGGACACCTCTGTGCAGCCGGCGCGCATCGCGACGGAACCGCTCGAGGTCGGGGTTGTTGGGCAGGGACAGGGCCATGACGGCCTCCTTTCGTCAGCCCGGTGTCCGCTGGTTCGGGCCGAAAGGAGGGTCAGTCCTGCACGGTCGTCCTACCTGACCAGGAGGGCTGAGCCCCTTCCCGCGGACCGGAGGCGACCTGGACGCCTCCGGCGATCATACGACTCACTCTCCGAGCATCCAACGGTGTCCGAAGGGGT
This sequence comes from Lapillicoccus sp., assembly GCF_039935575.1. Lineage (GTDB taxonomy): Bacteria > Actinomycetota > Actinomycetes > Actinomycetales > Dermatophilaceae > Lapillicoccus. Next base: position 51,899 of record NZ_JBDTKA010000007.1, on the reverse strand, counting down.
CCCGGAACACTGCGGTGCGCCCGTGTGCGCTGTCCTGCGGACCCCTGTCGAGGGACGCGCCACGCTCCGCCGCTGCCGCGGCCAGGCCGTCGACGTTGTCCGTCGTGAGGTAAAGGGTCACGGCGGCACCGCGCCCGGCCAGCGGGCACTCGACATGCAGATCGGCGTACTCGTCCGACATCATGGCGCGAGCGCCCCCGAACGAGAGCTCCACATGGCCGAGCCTGCCGTCGTCCATGATGGTTGGTTCGACGGTGACCTCGGCGCCGAGCGCTTCGACATACCATTCGAGGGCCTGGCGGGCGTCGGCGACACAGAGGTACGGAGTGATCTCACTCATGTTGATCTCCTTGTCCAGCAATGGTTTCCAGCGGTGTCATGAAGGACCACAGTCCGCCCTCGAGATCGCGCGCGTCGTACTCGCGCCAGCCGTAGGGCTCGTCCCGAGGGGCCGCGACCACCTCTGCTCCGGCGGCGAGGGCCCTCCCGTAGTGGGCATCGACGTCTTCGACCATGACGGCCATGCAGTGCGTGGCGACGCCGACGCTGGCTGGGGAGACGAGTCCATGCTCCGCGGAGGTGCGGTGCATCCAGATCACGCCGTCCCCGACGTGCAGCTCCCCGTGGACGACGGTGCCATCGCCGTCGCGTGACAGCTCGCCCGGCCCGAAGCCGAACACGGTCACGAGATGGTCGTGCACCGCCTCGATGTCGTCGTAGACCAGCAGTGTCAGCCGCTGGGTGATCCCCGGGTCGCTGTGGCCCGCGCCGTCGAGCACCGCCAGCAGCTCCTCGTCGTCCGGGTACGCGGCTTCCGGCGATCGCAGGCTTTCGCTGACCGCTCGGACGCGTTCGCGAAGTCGTCCCAGCGCGGCCAGCCGGTTGTCGAGCACCAGCAGGTGCCGGTCCACTGCCTCAGCCAGGTCCGCCTCGGGACGCTCGAGCGCGTGCCCGATCTCGGCGAGCGGGGTGCCGAGGTGGCGAAGCAGGCAGATCCGGTGGACCCGCTGGACGTCGCGGTCGGTATAGATCCGATGCCCACCCCTGAGCCGACCCGGCGGCGGCAGAAGACCGATCTCCTCGTAGTAGCGCAGCGTTCGGACCGTCAGGCCGGTCGACCGGGCGATATCGCCGATCTTGTAGACCGTCTCCCCCCGGGAGTCCTGATCTGCATCAGCGGTCATCAGCGGTGCTGTCCACGTCTTCACGGTAGGACCTCTCGCCACGGCAGGTACAAGCCCGAAACGAGGCGTTGTCGCGCGCCGACGGCCGCGGTCGCGACTCGTTCGGGAACCGGTCGTCGGAGACGAGGCGTTGAACGGGAAGAATCACCTGATCACGACGGACGGAGACGCGAATGGGAACCATGGACAGCTTCATGGACGGCTTCATGGACAGGGCCAAGGCCAAGGCCAAGGAGTGGGACCTCGGGGGCAAGGCCGAGAAGGTCGCCGCGGAGGTCGGTAAGGCGGCGGGCGAGGCCAAGGACAAGGCCGCCGTGTATGCGGACGAGAACCGGGACAAGGTCTCGGGGATGCTCGACAAGGCCGGCGCCACAATCGACGAACGCACAGAGGGCAAGTACTCCGACAGGATCGCCAAGGCCAAGGACCAGGTGTCCAAGGGGGTTGGCAAGCTCGCGGACCAGCGCCCCGACGGGAGCGCTGCCGCGGGTGCAGGCGCAGGCCAAGGTGCGGGGACCCCACAGGACGCGCCGTTCCCGGCAGACCCCGCTGCGCCGGCAGCGGGCAGCCCGACCACGGCCACACCAACCGCCGACACACCCACCACCACACCCCACGCAGACGAGGCGCCAGAGAAGGCCGCAGAGAAGGCCGCAGACGCATGGTCCCCCAAGGAATCATGGACGCCTGACGACCAGCCGTGGTCGCCGGACACGACCCCGTCGCGCTGAGCAAGACATACCTTGACCGACCGAGCGCCGTCCAGCATGTGGACGGCACTAGGTAGTCTGTGCCCATGCCCGCGGTCCGGATCCTCCCCGACGAGGACGCCCGGGACCTCATTGCCCTCACCCGGGAGATCTGCGCCAAGGACTTGGCGCCACGCGTCGACGAGAGCGAACGCGCGGCCCTGTTCCCGCAGGAGACCTTCCGGCTCCTCGGTCGCAGCGGACTGCTCTCACTGCCTTACCCCGAGGAGCACGGCGGGGGCGGGCAGTCCTACGAGGTCTACCTCCAGGTCGTCGAGGAAATCGCCTCGGTCTGGATGAGCGTCGCGGTCGGGGTCAGCGTGCACGTCCTGACCTGCTACCCGGTGGTGGCATGGGGCACCGACGGCCAGCGGGACGCCCTGCTGCCGGGGATGCTCGGTGGCGAGCAGCTCGGTGCCTACTGCCTGTCCGAGCCCGACTCGGGGTCCGACGTGGCCTCGATGCGAACCAGGGCGACCCTGGTTGCGGACGGGTCGGCATACACGCTGCGCGGGACCAAGGCCTGGATCTCGCACGCCGGTCACGCGGACTACTACACCTCGTTCGTGAGGACGTCCGACGTTGGCGCTCGCGGTCTCTCCTGTTTCGTGGTGCCGGCAGACGCCGATGGGATCGAGTTCGCGCCGCGCGAACGCAAGATGGGCCTCGACGGCGACCCCGTGCGGCAGGTGACCTTCGCCGGGACCCCCGTCGACGCTGACCGCCGGATGGGCGACGAGGGACAGGGCATGGCGATCGCCATGGCAGCCCTCGACTCGGGAAGGCTCGGGATCGCCGCTGCCGCAACGGGGCTCGCGCAGGCTGCACTCGACGCAGCGGTGAGGTACGCCGGAGAGCGGGAGCAGTTCGGTCGGCCGATCGGCGAGTTCCAAGGACTCGGTTTCATGCTCGCGGACATGGAGGCCGCGGTGACGAGTGCGCGGGCCACCTATCTCCATGCGGCCCGTCTGAGTGATGCCGGGCGGCCGTTCTCGCGCGAAGCAGCCGTGGCAAAACTGGTCTGCACCGACAACGCGATGCGGGTCACGACCGATGCGGTTCAGGTCCTCGGCGGGGCCGGCTATACGCAGGACTTCCCGCTGGAGCGCTACCTGCGCGAAGCCAAGGTCACCCAGATCTTCGAGGGCACCAACCAGATCCAGCGCCTCGTCATCTCCCGCCACCTACTCAAGAGCATCTGACCCACGACATCTGAGGAGTCCCGTGCAGATCACCGAAAGCACCGTCGCCCTCGTCACCGGAGGTGCGTCCGGCCTGGGCGGCGCCACTACCCGTCGGCTGGTGGCGGACGGCGCGCGTGTGGTCGTGGTGGATCTGCCGACATCCCCCGGTGCGGACCTCGCCACCGAGCTCGGCGACGCCGTCCGATTCGTCCCGGCCGACGTCCGCGACGGTGAGCAGCTCCAGGCAGCCGTCGACGCCGCCGGTGAGATGGGCGAGCTGCGCATCGCGGTGACCTGCGCGGGGGTCGGCACCCCAGGACGGGTCGTCGGCCGCAAGGGACCCCTCGACCTGGAGATCTTCCGCACCGTCGTCGACATCAACCTCGTCGGCAGCTTCAACGCGCTGCGCCTCGCGGCCGCAGCCATGCTCGCGAACGACGCGGTCGACGGCGACCGCGGTGTCGTGGTCATGACCGCGAGCATTGCGGCTTACGACGGGCAGATCGGCCAGGCCGCGTATGCCGCGAGCAAGGGGGGCATCGTCGGGCTCACCCTCTCGGCCGCGCGCGACCTTGCCGACAAGCAGATCCGGGTGATGACCGTCGCGCCCGGCACCTTCGCGACGCCGATGCTTGCGGGTCTGCCAGACGAGGCGACGGCAGCGCTCGAGGCGGGGATCCCGCACCCGTCCCGGCTCGGGCAACCCGACGAGTACGCCGCACTGGTGCGCCACATCATCGACAACCCCATGCTCAACGGCGAGGTGATCCGTCTGGACGGTGCGCTTCGCATGCCGCCCCGTTAGCCGCGGTGCAGCAGCGGCGGGACCACCCATCGCGTGGCGGGACGACAAGCACACCGGTCCGCGCTGCCGGTCACCCGCCGAGCAGCATGGATCGCAACGTCTGGATCGTGTCCGCGTCCTTGGGGAGCTTGTCCTCGCGATAACCCTTCACCCGCGCAAAGCGCAGCGCGATCCCTCCCGGGTAGCGCGTGGACCGCTGAACCCCGTCGATGGCGATCTCGACCACCGTCGTGGGCGCGACGAAGACAGCCGCCCGGGTCCGGCGTACTTCGATCTGTTGGAAATGCGCTGTCTGCCAACGCAACAGCTCGTCGGTCAGGCCCTTGAAGGTCTTGCCCACCATGACGAGACCCCCGGGCTCGCCGAACTCGCCGTCGGCGTCGGACGCCCCGAGGTGCAGGTTGGACAACCACCCGGTACGCCGGCCCGACCCCCACTCGACCGCCAGGACGACCAGGTCGTAGGTGTGCACCGGCTTGACCTTGACCCAGCTCTTCCCGCGTCGACCGGCTGCATACGGCGAGTCGACCGACTTGACCACGATCCCCTCGTGGCCGGCTTCCAGCGCGTCCCGTGAAACCCGTTCGGCCACAACGGGGTCTGTGGTCACCTCGCCCGGGATCCGGTACGCGCCCACGACCCGGGCAAGGGCCTCCTGACGGACCGACAGCGGCTCGTCGATGAGGTCGACGCCGTCCACGTGCAACACGTCGAAGAACCAGGGCTTGAGCAGCGCCGCGCGTGGTGCGTCCGCCCCGAACCGCGACATGGTCTCCTGGAAGGGTCGCGGCGCCCCGGTCTCGTCGAGTGAGAGCGTCTCCCCGTCGAGGATCACGTCGTCCACGGGGAAGCCCTGCACGACCTCGACGACCTCGGGAACCCGGTGCGTGATGTCGGCCAGGTTGCGGGTGAACACCCGGATGTCGTCACCGCGTCGGTGCACCTGGATCCGCGCGCCGTCCAGCTTGACCTCCACGGAGGCCTCGCCGGTGATCGCGAGCGCGGCGGCAGGGTCGGCGGCGGCCGACGCGAGCATGGGCAGCACCGGCGTACCGACGACGAGCCCGATCTCGGCCAGGCCGGCCTCACCTTCGGTAAGGGCAGTCCGGGCCGTGGAGCCGAGGTCACCCGAGAGCATCACGGCGCGCCGGACCGACGCTGCCGGAACCCCTGCGGCAGAGGCGATCCCGTCGACGAGTATGCCTTCGAGGGCCCCAGTCCGCATCTCCCCGAGCAAGACCCGGGAGATGAACGACTGCTCCTCCGCGGTAGCCCGCAGGGCCACCGCCCGCAGGGCCTCGGTTCTCGCGGACGACGACCCGACACCCTCGGTGGCCAGCAGAAGATCGAACAGACCGTCCAGGTCTGCCACCGTGAGGGAGGCTTCGTCGGCGGGGTCGCCCATGAGAGCAGCGACGGTCCGGTAGCCGACCCCGACCCGACCCTGACGAACCCGTCCGACGAGAAACCCCACCGTGGGGGCGATCTCGTCGACGGGCACCCGTCGGAGCAGCTCAGCCAGCGCCGCGACCTTGGCCAGCCTCGATGCCGTGGCCGTCACCTCGACGGCCGTCTGGACGACGTCGTTCAGGAGCATGGACGCATCCTCGCACCGGTCGCCTACGGGCGCCGGGCGGACTAGCCACACCGGATCCGACGCGACCAGCTGCGTGCCAGATCCGGTCACCAGGAAGGATGTGCACCGCCGAGGGCGATCACTCCCGCGACAACCGCACGACGGCCACCGTCCCCGAGATCAGGCCGATGACGGCGAGGATGGCGAGCATGGAGGGGTTCCAGGCGTCGGCGAACCACGGGTCCTGAATGGCGATGACCATCGGGTGCAGCGGCGTGAAGTCCCCTATCGTGCGCATCGCAGCGGGAAGGACCTCGGGGGGTGGACCGGCGCCCCCGATGAGGAGGACGACGAACCAGACCAGGACCCCCGCGCCCTGGGCAGCACGCGCGGTGGGCAGTAATGCGCCGAGCATCAGCCCCAGCAGCAGGAAGGCGAGCGTTCCCACGATGAACGCGGTGACGACGCCGCCGATGGATTGGGGCACCTTCGGGTGGTACAAGATGAATGACAGGGACACCACCAGGGTCGCGCCCACGGCCGCGAGGGCGAGACCGACGACGAGCTGGGATCCGAGGACGGCCCAGCCCGGTATGCCGGCGGCGCGGAACCGGCGCAGCACACCGAGGTCCCGGTATCCGGCGAGCTGGGTCGGGACCGCGATCAACCCGACCGAGGCCCCGACCAGCGCCACGTAGGCCGGGGTGTAGTAGGTGGAGCCGCCGACCCCTCGGAAGATCGCACCCGTGGGGTCCTGCTGGTCACCGAACACGCCCGCGAGCACGATGAGGTTGAGCACGGGTAGCGCCAACGTGAACACCAGCGTGATGGGGTCGCGCAGCTGCAGCAGGAACTCCGCCCTGACCGATTCGACCGCGATGTGGCGGGTCACGCGGCGGCCCTGACGGCGGCGGTGCCACCTTCGTCGGGCGCGCCGACGAGGTTGAAGTACGCATCCTCCAGGGTCGGCTGGGTGATCTCCATCTGCGCTGGGACGCGTGCGTTCTCCACCAGCAGGTGGCCGAGGTGCATGAGAAAGGCACCGTCCCCGCGGACCCTGACGGTGTCACCCTCGCGGGAGACCGAGCGCACACCCGGGACCGCGGCGAGGGCCTCGTCGTCGTCCGTCGACGCGGTCCACGTCGCCGTCGTCCCCCCACCATGGGCCGCCACGAGCTCCGCTGGTGCGCCGGTGGCGACCACCAGCCCGCCGCGAAGAACGACCAGCCGGTCACACAGACGCTGCGCCTCGTCCATGAAGTGAGTCACCAGGACGACCGTCGTGCCCAGGTCGCGGACCTGCTCCACCAGCGCCCACGTCTCGCGCCGTGCGGCCGGGTCCAGCCCGGTCGTCATCTCGTCGAAGAAGACCAGCTGGGGGCGGTTGACCAGGGCCAGCGCGACGAACAGTCGCTGCCGTTCCCCACCGGACAGGCTCGCAAAGCTCGCGCGGGCGCGATGACTCAGTCCCCATTCGCCCAGCACTGCAGCCACGTCGCAGTCCGCCTCACCAAGCGAGGAGAAGAGCCGTATCGACTCCTCGACCCGCATGCGTGCGGGCAGCGCAGAGTCCTGCAGCTGGCTGCCCACGAGCCGCCGCACCGCGGACAGCTGCGTTCGCGGGTCAAGACCGAGGACCGAGACATCACCGGCGTCCGGGCGGCGGAGCCCCTGGAGGCACTCCACGGTGGTGGTCTTGCCCGACCCGTTGGGTCCGAGGATCCCGACGATCTCACCCCGTGCGACCTCCAGCGACACGTCCCGGACCGCGACCACGTCGCCATAGGACTTGACCAGAGAACGCACTGACACCGCCGACGACGTGGTCATGTCCGGACACTCGCGGTCATTGCGAGTGTGTCGGCGATGCCCTTCTGGTAGGGGGTGGGGGTCATCGCGAAGGTTGTCTCGAAGGTGCTGGAGGCGAACTGGTAGGGGTCGGTGTACTGGTAGGCCATCTCGAGGGTTTCGCGGGCGGAACTGTTGAACAGCGCGCCGATTCTCATGGTGAGTGCGCTCATCGTCTTGTTGGGGCGGTTGCGTGCGGTGGTGATGTTCATGTATTCCTCGCCGGTGAGGGCTGGGCTAGCGGTAGGAAGGTGCCATACGCGCCCGCGGGCGCGCGGATCCGTGCCAAGGATGGCCAGGGCGTCGCCGATGTCGCGCGTGTACGTCATGGAATGGGGTTGGGTGGCGTCGAAGAACCAGGTGGGCTTCTTCCCAGCTGCGACCTTGTCCACGACAAAGGCGTTGAAGACGCTGGTGGTGGCGCCGGGTCCGTAGAAGTCGGCGCTGCGTCCTATGGCGTGAACGAGTCCGCGTGAGCGCGCGGCCTCATCCAGCATCGCGAGTGCGGCGGCACGCACTTCCCCCATCCGGCTGACCGGGTTGATCTCGCTCGTCTCCGTCATCGGACCCGTGACGCGGCCATAGGCGTAGGGGTTGTCGAGGTAAACCAGAACGGTGTCGTTGATCAGGCAGGCGTTAATGGTGTTCTCCAGCATCTTCGGCCACGCAGTCTCCCAGTCGCGGGCGACGTACGGCAGTCCGGCGGTGAGGTAGGCGACGCTTGCGCCGTGCAGTGCCTCTTCGGTGGCGTGGGAATCAAGTAGGTCGGCGATGACTGACGAAGTGTCGGGGTCCGGGGAGGGCGTGCGGCCCAGGGAGACGGCGGCAACGCCACGTTCACGCAGTGCGCGAAGGGTCTCCCGTCCGGTGACACCGTTGCCGCCGAGGACGATGTGGGTGCTGGTTGAACTCATGATGGTGGCTCCTGAGGTGTCGTGGTGGTGGAGAACATCTCGCGGGTCGCGTCTTGTTGTGCCAGTCGCCGCAGGCCGGCGAACAGCGGGTCTCCGAGCACGGTGCCGACGACCATGAGCTCCGCGATCTGGTCCTGTTCCGAGAGCAGTGATAGTGCCTGCAGGTCCGCGCGTGCTGCGGCTTCGGCGGCGTCGGCGTAGGCGTCGAGGTACTCGGGTGAGGGCTCGTGCTTGATCGCGAGCATTCCCTCGATTGCTTCTGCGGCGACTTCGAGCCCGGGGTTCTCATCCGAGATGCACCAACCACGCGATTGGGCAAGGTGGTGGACGCGTGACCGGGCTGCGGTCGATGTGGTCGAGGCCGCGCTTGAGGGCCGTCTGCGGGCAAGCGCTGCCTGCGCGATCTCGAACGTCTCGGCCAATGGTTTAGCAGCGTCGTCGAGAGTGCGCAGCACGTCCTTGGCTCCTGCCATGGACAGGCCCCCAACCTCGAGCAGCGCACGGATCAACCGCAGCCGCTGAACGTGCGTCTCGTCGTAGTCGACCTGGTTGGCGTTCCGATGGACGCCCTCGGGAACGAGGCCCTCCCGCTGGTAGTACTTCAACGTCGACAAGGCGACGCCGGCGCGCTCCGCCAATCCGGATATCTTCACTATCCGATAGTAGCACTATCCGTTGAGACAAGCAGAGCCGCCCTGCAATGGTCGCTGCCCACTCGTCAACGGGAGGCGACCACCGGGTGAACGCGTGGCGCGCAGGAAACCCGTTCCGGTCGCCGATCCCTTGACGACACGGCGCGGCATACTGACGACATGCCGTCGAGGTGGTCCATCGCGTCCGATGACTCGTTTCTGAGCATCGCCAGTCGGGGGTCGGTGCTGTCGATCGGGTCGGTCCGAAGCGTGGGTTCTGTCGGGTCGATTGGGAGTGCCTTCTCGCTCTGCAGCGTGGCGAGTGCGCTGGGTGTCGGGTCGGCGATGTCGTTCGTGGGGTTGGGTTCGGTGATGTCGAGCAAGGCCGCTGGAAGCGTGCTGGGCTCGGCACGGCCCGGTCCGGCATCGCGTTGGGCCGGCGCGCAGGGCCTGGTTGTCGCCGCTCTGGCGGGGGCCGCGCTGGTCGGAGCTCGCCGCGCACGACGCTGACGGACGGGCATCTCACCGCGGTCTTAGGGCGAGGACCCCAACGGGATCGTGCTGCGGGGCCCGTGAGGCGTGCAGTCACGATCGAGGCTCAAGCCGTCGTTGGCGACCTGCCAGCCATCCCGGTCACAGCCCAACGCTGATCGAGAAAGGTGAGTGAGCACCATCCGTTGAAAGGTGAGCCGGTCGCGGTGGCGGCCCAAGGTGTCGGGATCGAGGTGTCAGCGAACCGGCGTCGGACTATAGCCCTCACATAGGAGCAAGTCCTCATGGTCAACACCGCCTCGATCTGCTGGGGATCGATCTGCTGGGCGCGGTAGGCGCGGCGGCCGTGTCAGTGGCTAGGGCGATGCAGGTCTGGATCCGTCCGCCTGAGCCAGACGCGTCTCCGCTGCCCACCGTTGTCACCCGCACCGTCCGATCACCCCCGACCGCGTGGCAGCCAAGGAACAGGTCAATCACACCCCGGCCATCGCCGATCTGACGGACGAGTCATCCTGGGCTGCGCGGGTCCGTCACGTCGAAGACGACGCAGTGTTCGTGCGCACGATGTAGCGCAAGGCGATCCGGCACCAGGGCGGCAGCGGGGCAGCGTCAACGAGGTCTACCAGCCGCGGGTGGTCCAGGGCCTCGCCTCCGACGCGTATGTGGGCATGACCAGCGGCCTGGACGTTCTTGACCCAGTCGGGCTCCCGACCGAAGCTGGCGCCGACGGCCACCCGATCACCGCGTCGAAAGGCACGCACCGGCGTGTGACGCGTGGCGCCTGGTCTCCTGTCGACGTGCTCAAGATGGACGAGGCTGCCGAGTCGCCCCGCGAGCTTCAAGGCCATCGGATTGACCACCGAGTGCGCTGGGCCCAACCGCCATTGGCCATGGCGTGGGCACCTCCGGCGGCTGAGGGTCTAGGAAGGGCGGGACCGCACCCCACTCTCGTACCACGAGAAGGTGCCGGAACCAGCGCCCATCACCTGGGCAACGGTGCGTCCCGTGGCGCAATACACCGGGCCGCATGGCAGCATCGAGCCGTGCTCGTGACCGCACTCCACCTGTTTCCCGTCAAGTCTCTCGGCGGGACAAAGGTGGCGTCGGCCGTGGTGGAGCCGTGGGGCCTGGCCGGAGACCGACGGTGGGCGCTGGTCGACGCAGCGGGCGAGCTGGTGACCGCCCGCCATGAGCACCAGCTGTTGCGCCTGACTGGAGAGGTGGTCGACGACGACACCATCCGGATCACCGACCGAGGGGACGGCGCGAGCATCCTCGTCGACACCCCGCTGGGACTCGGACCGGTGCCGATCGGGATCTCCCGGCTGCCCTTCGCCTCACCCGCCGACGTCGACGTCAACCAGTGGCTGAGCGAGCGAATGGGGACCGTGCTGCGGCTCGTCTGGCAGGAGGACCCGACGCTGCGCTCGATCTCCGGAGCGCGCGGCGGTCTGCCGGGTGAGACCCTCTCGCTAGCCGACGCCGGGCCGCTCCTGTTGGTCTCGGAGGTGTCGATAGCCCAGCTCAGCTCCTGGATGGCGGCCGAGACTGACGAACCGGACATCGCGGACCTCGACCCCGACGACCTGAGCGACGCGGAGGCCCAGACGCCGCCCGCTGCCCTCGACATCCTCCGGTTCCGGCCCAACGTCGTCATCGACGGGGAGCAGCCGTTCGAGGAGGACGACTGGCCTCAGGTGCGGATCGGTGAGGTCACCTTCCGCACGACGATGGTGTGCGACCGGTGCGTGATGACGACGATCGACCCGGTGACGATCGCCGGAGGCAAGGAGCCGATCCGGACGCTGGCGCGGCACCGGCGGTGGGACCGGTCGACGTGGTTCGGCACGCGCCTGGTCGCCGAGGGGACACTCGGAACAATCCACGTGGGGGACGAGGTCGCGCCACTAGACGGCCGTGGCGTGTCACGCCGACACGCCGAGGGCCGCGAAACTCGCGGGAAATAAAGGGATCGACCCCTTGCCAACCAGCCCGCACAGGGCGTAGAAATTCTCCTACGCCCTTCCGCAAGGAGAGGCCACCAGAAGGCAAACGAGGCTCATACCGGTGGAGCAATCCAGCGGATCCGCGGGACCGTGCGGAGGAGTCAGGCGCGCCGGCTGGTGTTTGGGAAGCGGACCAGCCTGGACAAAACGAGACCCGGCCAACTCATACTTGGCCGGGTCTCACCTTTGTCCTGAAGTTCGTACACGGGTGCTGCAGCACAATTGTGCCTCGGCCCCTCCAGTCGCGGGCACCACGACACGCAACATGTGCGTGAACTCCATGTTTCTCGCAGGTGTCCGGCGCAGGCCGACTCGCCACCGATACGGTCGTGCCGTGGCCGACCCAACCCGTCATCTCATCGGACTTCTCCTCGGCGCGGAGGAGGACTGGCCGCAGGCCTTCGAGGCCATCCTGCGCCGCGTCGGACCGATCACCGACGCTTCCGGGATGGTGCACGAGCTCCAGTCCGAACGGCTCACCATCGAGCCGTTCGAGCTGACCGACCCCGTGCGCCCTGGACTCGTCATCGACCGTCTCGCGTACTGGTACTACCACCCTCGAGAGTGGCTCAAGAAGGCCGCCCTGATGAACGGGACATACCTGCTGAACAGCCCTTTTACCTTCCAGTCGATGGAGAAACACTCGGCCTACTGCGCCATGGTGCGGCTGGGTCTGAAGATCCCGCGCACCGTCCTCGTCCCTTACAAGAACCCGGTCGACAACGTCAGGTGGGCCTACACCTCGGCCAAGTACAACCAGGAGTTCGACCTGGACGCGATCGCCGCGGACCTCGGATACCCGCTTTACATGAAGCCGTTCGACGGGGGCGGTTGGCGCGGCGTCTCCCGGATCAACAACCAGGACGACCTGCATACGGCCTATGACGCGTCCGGCGCGATGCTGATGCACCTGCAGGCCACGGTCGACTACGAGAAGTTCGCCCGCGCCCTGTCGATCGGTCCCGAGACGATGGTCATGGACTTCCGTCCCGACGAGCCGATGCACAACCGGTATGCGGTCTCGCACGACTTCCTCTCGGACCATGCCGGCTCGGAGTGTGCGGCGATCAGCAAGATCATCAACGCGTTCTTCGGTTGGGAGTTCAACTCGGCCGAGATGCTCGTGACCGGCAACGAGGTCTACCCGATCGACTACGCCAACGCCTGCCCTGACGTCGCCGTCACGTCCCTGCACTACTACTTCCCCTGGGCGATCACGGCACTGGTGCGGTGGTCGACCTACGCGCTGGTGACCGAGCGGCCGACGAGCATCGACCTGCATACGGAGCACTACTTCGAAATCGCCGACGACGAGTCGTTGAGCTACGAGGCCAAGATCACGGCCTATCTCGCTCTGGCCAACGAGCACTACACGACCGACCGTTACTGGCAGTGGTGCGAGGAGAACCTGCCGCACCTGCCGGAACAGGTCCACGACTGGGTGTCCAGCGCGGACTTCAAGAGACTGCTCCAGCAGGCCGTCGACGCCACCTACCCGGCTCACGAACGGGATCGGTTCATGGCGCATTTCGGCGGGCTGACTGGTATGTGGCTGAAGGACAACCGGCCGGCCTGAGCTCGGGTCAGGATTACCCGACCGACGGACCCAGCGCGTCTGTCAGTCGGGCGGCGACGGCGGCGACCGCCTCACGCAGCTCGATTCCGCCCTCCACCCAGAACGGGATCGGCATCGCGGCCAGCCACTCACCGGCATCTATCGCAGGGTCGCTCGTCGCCCCGACCAGGACGCATCGTCGGCCGTCGTCGAGCGGTTCGAGACGGCCCATCGGCGAGGCGGCATATCGGCTGACCTCCGCGGCCGGCGCGTCGAACACGACCCGGGTCTCGAACTCCCAGCCGATTCAGAGGTGCTGCTCGAGCAGCGTGGCCGGGTCGAGGTCGTCGGGGGTGGCGAAGCTCTCCGGGCAGAGCTCGACCGACTTGACTCGGTCCACGCGGTAGGTGCGAACCGCGTCAGCCCGGTGTGAGTGACACAGCGGGTACCAGTACCCGAAGCGCACGACGACACCCCACGGGTCGACCTCCTCCTATTCCCATCACCAGGCCGAGCGCCTCGCTAGCGCTGAAGGCGATCGGCGGGAACCGTAGACCCACGACCGGGCCGGTAGCCCCCATTGGGGCCGCGCACCGACTCGATGGGGATGCCCGCCTCGCGAAGGATGGCGATGTAGCGACGCGCGGCCCGACTGGTGACGCCCAGCTGGACGGCGAGGCGGTCGGCGCTGATACCGACCTCGACGAGGCGGCGAGACAGTCCCTGACAAGGGCGGCGATCCCGGTCCCCGAGGGAGTCTCCAAGGACGTCGTCAGGTTGGTGGACGAGCGTCGCTTCGACACCCCAGTGCTGCTGGTCTGCCCGGAGTTCACGCCCGACCAGGCCAAGGCGTGGATAGACGGGGGTGAGGTCCCCGGAGCTGGCCCGCGTGCGGCAGCTGTCGTTCGTCGACATCGACTCAGGTCACTGGCCGATGATCACCGCGCCCGAGGAGCTCGCCCGACTATTGTCCGACGCAGCCGCGGTCCCGTGACCAGCTCGACGACCCGCTCGCTCATGGGCTCGAGCTGGGGTGAGTTCGTCGAGCTGGTCGACCGCAACAACGGTGTCTACGGCGGCTGCTGGTGCATCGGATGCCACCCCGAGTGTGGGCAGAGAGGAATCGACCACCGCGCCGTCAAGGAGGGACGCGGCCGGGACCGGACGGGCCCACGTCACGTGGTTCTCGACGAGGACTACCGGCATACCGGCCATGCCGAACCCACCGACGAGAACTGTTGCCAAGCCGGGTATCCCGGCGACGGCAGTGTCGGGGTCCTTCGTGACGGACAGACCCATCTCAGGCGTCGACGTTCTCGAGAACGACAGCAAGACCTTGGCCGACGCCGATGCAGATCGCCGCGACCCCCCACCGGGAACCAGTCTCGCGAAGGCGGGCGGCGAGGGTGCCGAGGATCCGGCCGCCCGACGCGCCCAGTGGATGCCCGATGGCGATCGCCCCACCCTTGGCGTTCACGATCTCCGGGTCGATCCCCCACGCATCGACGCAGGCGAGCGACTGCACCGCGAAGGCCTCGTTGAGCTCGACGGCGCCGACATCAGACCACCCGATCCCGGCGCGCCGCAACGCTTTGTCTGCCGCTTCGACGGGTGCGTAGCCGAACATCTGAGGCTCCAGCGCCACGGTAGCCCGGCCCGCGACCCGCGCCAGGGGCGGCAGCCCCATTCGCTCCCCGGCGGCAGCGCTGCCGAGCAGGACGGCCGACGCCCCGTCAGTGAGCGGGGACGCGTTGCCGGCCGTGATCGTCCCGTCGGCCCGGAAGGCCGGCGTCAGGGTCGCGAGCTTCTCCACGGTGCTGCCAGATCGGATCGACTCGTCGCGGGCCAGCTCGACGCCAGGGACGGCCACGACGAGGTCGTCGTAGAAGCCCGAGCTCCAGGCCGCGTCGGCGAGCTGGTGTGACCGGACGGCGAACTCGTCCTGCCGGATCCGTGAGACGGAGAACCTCTCCTGCAGCTGCTCGTTGCACTCCCCCAGCGAGACGATCCATCCGTCGGGCATCGCCGGGTTGACCAGTCGCCAGCCCAACGTCGTGGACACGGCGGTCACGTCGCCCGCCGGGAACGGCCGGTTCGACTTCGGCAGCACCCAGGGCGCTCGCGTCATCGACTCCACACCGCCGGTGACCACGACGTCGGCGTCCCCGCACTCGATCGTGCGGGACCCCATCATCGCCGCGTCCAGGCTCGACCCACACAGCCGGTTGACCGTCGTCGCGGGCACGGTCACCGGGAGTCCGGCGAGCAGGACGGCCATCCGTCCGACGTTGCGGTTGTCCTCGCCGGCACCGTTGGCGTTGCCCCACACCAGGTCGTCGATGTCCACCGGGTCCAGTCCGGGAGCCTTGGCCAGGACGCCGCTCAGCGCGGTGGCGGCCAGGTCGTCCGGCCGGACCCCGGCGAGCGCGCCGTTGAACCGGCCGAAGGGGGTGCGGGTGACGGCATACACGTATGCGTCGCGGCCCGTCCGTGACCCCGTCCGTGACCCCGTCTGTGACCCCGTCTGTGACCCCGTCCGTGACCCCGTCTGTGACCCCGTCTGTGACATGGAGACCTCCTGGTTCAGCGGTCGGCTGCGTCGTCGGCAGCATCGGCAGTGTCGTCAGAGATGCCGTCGAAACCGTCGTCGGAGGCGTCAGCCGGGATGCGCGGTTCGGCCAGCACCTGCTGCGCGACCCGGAATGCCGTGGTGGCGTCGGGGATCCCGCAGTAGATGGCGCTCTGCAGGATGACCTCCGTGATCTCGTCGTCGGTCAGGCCGTTGGTGCGGGCCGCCCTCAGATGCATCGCGAGCTCCTCGTGGTGTCCGCGGGCGATGAGTGCGGTGAGCGTGATCATCGACCGGCTGCGACGGTCCAGCCCAGGCCGGGCCCAGATCGACCCCCACGCATAGCGAATGACGAGCTGCTGGAAGTCGTCGACCTCGTCCAAGGTCAGGGCCGCCGCCCGCCGGCCGAGGGCCTCGGAGCTGGCCGGGGCCACAGCCGGAGGCGCGACCTCAGCAGCCGCTGGTGAGACCCGTTGCAGGTGCGCCGCGATCAGCTGGGCCACCTTCTCGGGAGCCTCCACGGGCGCCAGGTGCCCGACGCCGTCCAGGACCTCCAGGCGGCCACGCTGGAGGCCGAGCACGATCTCCTCCAGATGTTCAGGTGGGGTTGCGACGTCCTCGGAACCAGCGACCGCCAGCACCGGGGTCGCGATCTCCCCCAGCCGGGCCTGGACATCGAAGGTCGACAACGCCTCGCACACCTGGGCATAGCCCTCGGTGTCGGCGTCGCGCAACGCGTGCAGCAGGGCACTTCCCCGAGCAGGCTGCAGGTCGAGGAAGCCCGGCCCGAACCAGCGTTGGGCGGACATCGGCACGACCAAGGACGTACCGGACCCGCGCACGGTCGTCGCACGTTGGAGCCATCCCGGCATCGAGCCGAACTCGGAGCTGGTGCAGAGCAGGACCGCCGCCCGCACTCGATCAGGCGCGTCGAGCATGAGCTGCAGACCCACCGCTCCGCCGGCGGAGTCCCCGGCGTAGGCGAACGGGCCTGCTCGCTCTCCGCGGTCGGTCTGGACAGAGTCGACCAGCTCGAGGACGCCGACCGCGAGGGCGTGGATGTCGAACGCCTGATGCGCCGGCTCGTGGGAGGCCCCGTGACCGGGCAGGTCCCATCCGACGACGTGGAACTGGTTGGCGAGGTACTCGGCGCACGCGGACCACAGCGTCACTACCGACGTCCCTAACGACGGCCCGACGACGAGCAGCGGCTTGCGTGCCCCGTCCCGCCCCTGCGACGAGAGCTGCGTGCCGACGAGCGTGGGTGTCGTCACCGCCGTCCCTTCGCGTGGGTTGCTGGCTGCTGGCACGGGTTCCGGCGAGGCTCGGAGCCAGGGGACTGGCGGTATGCCTCTGGCCAGTATCGGTCACCCGCAGCTGCTGGCCATGGGAGTGCCAGTGTTCGTGAGCTTGCCCGACGAGACCGACGTGACGGTGACCGCGTTGGGGCCGGAGGAGCTGACCGCCTGCACCTAGTCGCCGACCGTCTCGATCCCGCGTCTGATGATCAGCGGGTCCGGCACCGCGACGACAGCCAGATCCTTGTCGGTGTAGTCGAACTGCGACAGGAAGTAGCGCATCGCTCCCAGCCGGGCCCTCTTCTTGTCGTTGCTCTTCACCGTGGTCCAGGGGGCGATGTCGGTGTCGGTGCGGCGGAACATCTCTTCTTTGGCCTCGGTGTAGTCACCCCACTTGTCCAGGGACTCCAAGTCAATGGGCGACAGCTTCCACTGCCGCACCGGGTCGACCCGCCGGATGATGAACCGGGTGCGCTGCTCGGACTGGGTGACGGAGAACCAGAACTTGGTCACCGTGATGCCGCTCTCCACGAGCATCCGTTCGAAGAGCGGCGCCTGCCCCATGAACTGGCGGTAGTCGTCGGGGCTCGTGAACCCCATGACGCGCTCGACGCCAGCCCTGTTGTACCAGGACCGGTCGAAGAAGACGAGCTCCCCCGCGGTGGGCAGATGACTGACGTACCGCTGGAAGTACCACTGGTTGAGCTCGCGGTCGCTCGGCTTTGTCAAAGCGACCGTACGCGCATACCGCGGGTTCAGGTGCTCCATGAAGCGTTTGATCGTGCCGCCCTTGCCTGCGGCGTCACGCCCTTCGAACAACACCACGTGCTTCGCGCCGCTGTCGATCGTCCAGTTCTGCAGCTTGAGCAGCTCGACCTGCAGGAGATACTTGTCCTCGTCGTAGACCTCACGGTCGAGTCGCTCGTCGTAGGGATAGTTCTCCCGCCACGTGTCGACGGCGTGACCGTGGGGGTCAATGAGGATCGGATCGTCGTCGTGGTCTTCGCCGACGCTGAAACCCTCGGCGTGGAGCCGGTCGATGTACTCGCGTACGTGTTCGCGAACCTGCCGGGCTGCCTGGGGAGTCAGGACGTCTCCAGCGGCCAGTCGTGGTACTCGTTCAGGTGCTCCTCGACGCGCGCGACGTCCTGCGGTGAGGGCATCGCGTCGGTGATCTTCGTGATGCTCACCCCGATGTCGTCCACTGTGGCGCCAGCGGGTCCATCGGCCCGGGCGGCAAGCTCGCCGGCGATCTCGCGGACCTCGTCCTCCGTGAGGCGCCTGCGCAACAGCGCCAGCAGCGGGATGTAGTCCTTCGGTGGGACCCCTGTCGGATAGCCCTTGAGGAGCCAGTCCATGATGCCCTGCAGCGGTGTCTTGAGTGCCATGTCAGCTGCCTACTTGGAGACGATCGTGGGTAGATGTGCTAGAACGAGACGGCCTTGCCGAAGCCTGAGGCTACGACAATGGTGATGCCGAGGGCCACCCCGGTGAGCACCACGAGGAAGCACAGGTCCGCGAGGTACCTGCCGATGGGATGCGGCCGAGCGTGGTCCACCTCGGCGTCACCGCCGACACCCATGGCCGTCGAGCGTACGCCGACTGCGAAGAGAGCCGGCAGGCCGGCACCCAACAGAAGACTGACGAGCAGGACTTTCCACGCGCCGTCGAGCGCAAGCGTGAGGTTGTTCATGACACCTTCTCGAGGTCGGCGTTCTTCACGGCGGGGGCGAGACCGCCCTCCCACTCGTCGTTGACGTTGTCGGCGTTGATGGGTTGCAGCCGCGAGCGCAGGTACCTGAAGGTCGCCAGCACCGCCAGGATCAGGAAGACGGCAATCGGTCCGGCGACGCCGCCGATCAGATGACCGATACACCACATCACCGCGACGCCCCAGTTCACCTGGGCGCCCTTCTTGCCGACCCCGGCTCCGAGGATCGAACCGGTTGCCACGTGGGTGGTGGACAGCGTGAAGCCGAGGTGGCTCGACGCAAGGATCACCGCGGCCGAGGCGCTCTCGGCGGCCATGCCATGCGGCGTCGGTCCACTCCCCACCGGCGATCAACGCAAGCGTAATGACACCCATCGTCTTCTGGGCGTCGTTGGTGCCGTGGGCCAGCGAGACGAGCGAAGCGCTGCCGATCTGTCCCCAGCGGAAGCCCTGGTCAGTGAACCGGGTGGCTGTGCCCGCGATGATGCGGAAGATCAGCCACGTTCCAAGGGCCGCGACGACGCCCGCGATGACCGGCGACATCAGGGCGGGGAGGATCACCTTGCCGATAACTCCGTCGAGCTTGGTGCCGTCACCGGTCCACTCAGCAGGAGGGCGTAGCCGCCGTCGGCGGTGAGCTCCGGTTGCGGTGCGCCGTTGCTGCTCTGGATGTTGATGACGGCGTTGGTCACCGTGAGGGCGACCTCGACCGAGAGGAAGGCGCCGACGAGGTTCAAGACGGCGGAGAGGCCTACAGCTACCTTCGGCTTGAGGGCGCCGGTGGCGATCAAGGTGGCCATCGCATTCCCGGTGTCGTGGAACCCGTTGGTGAAGTCGAACGCCAGCGCCGTCACGATGACGAGCGCCAAGATGATGGTTGCGGTTGTCACGGGGCCAATTGTCGGGCCGTTGGGTCACCCCCATGTGACGTCAGCGACTCTCACCATTCGGCCAGCCCGCCGTCCAGACCTCGCCACGCGGGAGACCGCCACCGGTGGCCGGTCTGAGCTGCCTTGCGCACCGCAGCCTCGTTGATCTCGACACCCAGCCCGGGGCCGGTGGGGCGCGCCACGTGACCGTCGGTGATGGCGAAGACTGACGGGTCGACGACGTAGTCGAGGAGGTCACCACCGACGTTGTAGTGGATCCCCCAGCTCATCTCCTGGATCAGGGTGTTGCTCGTGGCGAAGTCCAGCTGCAGGCAAGCGGCCAGAGCGATCGGCCCGAGTGGGCAGTGAGGGGCCATCGCCACCCCGTAGGCCTCGGCCATCGTCGCGATGCGGCGGCACTCGGAGATTCCTCCGGCGTGCGACGGGTCCGGCTGGGCTACCGCGATTCCTGCTCCCAGCACCCCACGAAAGTCCCAGCGGGAGTAGAGGCGCTCTCCGGTCGCGATGGGAATCGTCGTGGACGCGCACACTCGCTCGAGGTCTGCGGTGAGCTCTGGGACGACCGGTTCCTCGACGAACATCGGCCGTAAGGGTTCGAGAAGCCGGCACATCTCGCGGGCGCTGGCCGGGGAGACGCGTCCGTGGAAGTCGACCGCGACCCCGCCGTCGTCACCCATCACCTCGCGAACCGCAGCGACCCGGTCGAGCATCTCGTCGATCTCGCGCACGCTCGCGAGCGCCCCCAACCGGCCGGTGGCGTTCATCTTGACCGCGGTCAGCCCCTGCTCCCGTCGCGCGCGGGCGCCCTCGGCGACGTCCCCGGGCTCGTCGCCCGCGATCCAGGTGTAGACCCGCTGCCGTTCTCGCACCGGCCCGCCCAGCAGCTCGTGGATCGATGCACCCCGCACCTTTCCGGCGATGTCCCAGAGCGCCTGGTCGATGCCCGCCACTGCGCTCGCCAGGATCGGACCGCCGCGGTAGAACCCGCCCTTGGTCAGCACCTGCCAGTGGTCCTCGATGCGCAGCGGATCGGCCCCGACAAGATAGTCCGCGAGCTCGTCGACGGCGGCGGCGACGGTGTGAGCGCGCCCCTCGACCACCGGCTCGCCCCAACCGACGACGCCCTCGTCGGTCTCGATCTTGAGGAAGCACCAGCGAGGCGGGACGAGGAACGTCTCCAGAGAGGTGATCTTCACGAGTCGATGCTCTCAGCCGGCGAGTTTCGCCAGGGCGGGCAGCTGCTCTGGTGACTCAAGGGCTGACCCGACGGCCACTGCGCGAGCGCCGGCGTCGAGGAAGGCCTGGGCGTTTCGGCTGTCGATCCCCCCCGTGCACACGAAGCGCGCCTCGGGGAACGGGCCCGACATCGCCGTGATCCAGGCCGGCGTGAGCAGCGAGGCCGGGAACGCCTTGAGCCACATGTGTCCGAGGGAGAGGGCACGCTCGACCTCGGTCGGTGTCGCGACACCCGGGAGGTAAGGCATGTCGAGAGCCAGGCTGGTCCGTGACACGTCCGCGTCGAACCCGGGCGCCACGGTGAACTCGGCACCAGAGGCTCGTGCGCTCTCCACCCGGTCGGTGGTCGTCACCGTCCCCGCGCCGATGACGACGTCGCGTCCCGCGGCCGCCCGCACCACGGCCGCCAGCGCCTCGACCGCCTCCGGCGACTGCACGGGCACTTCGACGCAGATGATGCCGAGGTCCCAGGCAGTGCGGGCGAGCTCGAGCGTCCGGTCCGGGGCAAACCCCCGCAGAATGGCCATCACGGGTGTGCGGGAGAAGATCGTCTCGAAGTCACGCATGGTGCGAGGAGTTCCTTTCGTTGCGGTGGACGTGCGGTCAGCGGTCGACGCGCTCGGAGCGGCCCAGCATCCCCAGTTCGGACCGACGGGCGGCGCCCTCCCAGTCGCCATGCACTGACACGGCGAACGCGCCGCATTCGATAGCCCGGTCGAGGCACTCGGCCGGATCCACTCCGTCGAGTAGGCCGCTGAGGAAGCCTGCGACAAAGGCGTCTCCGGCGCCCACCGGATCGACGGCGGTGACGGTGAGCGCGTCGCGCTCGACCGTGCCGAACTCGCCGTATGCCGTCGCGCCCAGAGAGCCACGCTTGCGGACCACGACCGACGGGTACTGCTGCAACAGCTCTCGTATCGCCGCCTCCACGTCGTGCTCGCGCTGCGCCAGGATCAGCAGCTCTTCGTCCCCACCGAACACGATGTCGACGGAGTCGAGCAGGCGCGCCAGCGTGGTTCCGGCCTCGGCCGCGCTCCAGAGGAGTGCCCGATGGTTGACGTCCAGGCTGACGACGAGACCGGCTGCCCGGGCCGCTCGCACCGCCGACGTCACGGTGTCCCTGGCAGAGGTGCTGAGACCTGAGGTGATGCCGGAGACGTGGAGCAGCCGGGCACCGGTGAGATCGGGGATGTCTGCCGGTTCTAGCCGTGAGCCGGCCGCGCCGCTGCGGTAGTAGAGGACGTTCAGCGCGTCCGCGGTGCGGTGTTGGCGGACCATCAGGGCGGTCGGTGCGGTGGGGTCGACAATGACGCCTTCGACGTCAACTCCTTCTCCCCGAAGGGTTTGCGTGATCATCCGTCCGATGCTGTCGTCACCCACCCGTGACACGAACCCGGCCAGGTGTCCCAGCCGGGCCAGCCCGATCGCGACGTTGGACTCCGCCCCGGCAAAGCTGAACCGCACCGGCGAACCCACCCGCAGGGGCGCGGCGGGTTCGCCCATGACCAGGCCGAGCGACTCCCCCAGCAGGATGGCGTCCGTGGTGCCCTCCCTACCTCTCACCAGTCGTGCATGCTGCCGTCGAGCCGGCGGTTGACCGGCAGGTACTTGCGCTCGTACGGGAACCGGGCGGCCGCTTCCACATCGACCTCGACGCCCAGCCCCGGCACGTCCTCGTCGATCTCGAGGTGCCCCTCGACGAGCCGGTAAGACGCCCTGAACACCTCGGCCGTCTCCTCCGGATAGCCCATGAACTCCTGGACACCGAAGTTCGGGATCGCGAAGCCCAGGTGGATGTTGGCGGCCATGCCCACGGGTGAGACGTCGCTGGGTCCGTGACAGCCGGAGCGCACGCCATAGAGGTCGGCGAGGTCCAAAATGCGCTTCATGTGGGTGATGCCTCCGGCATGCGTTGTGGCACAACGGATGTAGTCGATCCAGCGGTTGGTGATCAGCTGCTGGCAGTCCCAGATGGAGTTGAACACCTCGCCGACGGCCAGCGGTGTAGTCGTGTGTGCTTTGATCAGCGAGAAGGCGGCCTGGTCCTCGGCCGGGGTGACGTCCTCGAGCCAGAACATCCGGTAAGGCTCGAGCTCCTTGCCTAGCCAGGCAGCCTCGGTCGGGGTGAGCCGGTGATGGCCGTCGTGGAGCAGGTTGAACCCGTAGCCGAGCTGGTCACGGACGGCCGCTATCAGCTTGGGGACGAAGTCGAGATACAGCGGTGTGCTCCACGACTCCTCGTCGGGCAGGTCGGTGTGCGCCGGCTCGTACGCCTCGTCCCCCACGTGTATCCCATAGGTCGACGCCAGGCCGGGCACCGAGGCCTGAACCCGCACTGCCGCGTACCCCTGCTCGAGCTTCGTCGAGATCGAGGCGACGGCGTCCTCGACCGTGTGCCCGCTGGCATGGGGGTACGCCATCAGCCGCTCCCGAGCCCGCCCCCCCAGCAGCTGGAACACCGGCATACCGGCGGCCTTGCCCTGGATGTCCCAGAGCGCCTGGTCGACAGCGGAGATCGCCGCCATGGTCACCGGCCCCCGACGCCAGTAGGGGCCGCGGTAGAGGTACTGCCATAGGTCCCCGATTCGTGCAGAGTCCTTGCCCAGCAACAGTGCAGAGAGGTGGTCACGAAGATAGGAAGCGACCGCGAGCTCGCGTCCATTGAGCGTCGCATCCCCCCATCCGACCAGTCCGCCGACCGTTTCGATGCGCAACGTCACGTAGTTGCGCCCGGGTGCGCTGACGACGACGTCGACCTCACGGATCGTGCGGCTGCCGCCTCCGGTCATGACTCGTACTCTGTGGCGGCCCCCTGGACCGCTGCCTGCTCCTGCTCTACGTAGCCGTACATCTCCGGGAGGATGAACTTGGCTGAGAGGAACCCGATCGCCGAGAGGATTGCGACTGCGAGGGTGGCCCAGACTTTGCCCCAGGCGTCAGTCATCACGGGGAAGATGAAGGCACCGAAGAACGATGCCGCCTTGACGAACGTGTAGGCGAACCCGGACGCCGTGGCCTTGAACCGGGGTGGCGCCACCATCGAGACGATCGTCATGCCGTTGGACGCATCCCAGTAGTGACCCCACATGAGGATGCAGGCGCCGATGACGATGAGCCACTTGATGTCTGCACCCAGGGCATAAGCGCCGATCACCAGGCCGACGAACGCGAGCCCGAAACCCCACATTGCTACACCCCGGTGTCCGATACGCGGAAGCATCAGGGGCGCGACGAACCCGGAGATGGTGGCGAGGATGTAGATGCCGGCGGTCACGAGGTTGGTGCCGGTGATGTTGGTGTTGTTGACCGTTCCCGTCACGCCGACGCCGGCGGAGACGAGGATGACGGGCAGGTAGAAGCCGAACGCAGTGAACTCGGCGCCCTGGCAGGCGTTGGAGATCCAGCCGAAGATCGTGGCGCGCTTCTTGATCGGGTCGCTCCAGATGACTTTGAGGAAGTCGCGCACCTTGGGCTTGATCATCTCGACGTCCTTGTTGGGCAGCATGTCCAGTGAGTCGTCGAAGAGCTCCCGCGAAGTTTCCTTCGCCTTGACGAAGTGCCCACGCTGGATGAGAGAGAGCGGGGTCTCGGGGAGATTCAGGCGAGCCAGCAACAAGATGAAGGCCGGGACCGCCCCCAGGGCGAGTGCCACGCGCCACAGGAGTGCGTGGTCCATGCCGCTGGCGTACATGACCGTGATGACGAGGATGGAGAAGACCTCACCGAGGCCGAACATGAACTGCCAACGGCTGCCCATGATCTCGCGCTTGCCCTTCGGCATCGACTCCATGATGTAGGCGTAACCGTTGGCGATGTCGCTGCCCAACGGGATGCCGATGAGGAACCGGATGACGATCAGGTCGACGATGCTCTGGGAGAAGGCTTGGACGATGGCCAGGATGATGAACAGCACCATCGTGAGGATGAACACGCGTTTGCGGCCGAGCCGGTCAGCGATGTAGCCGCCGAGCAGGGCTCCGATCAGTGCACCACCTTGGACGGCCGCCGTGGCGAGTCCCAGTTGCACCGCGCTCGGGTTGTACTCGTTCTTGATGAAGATGAGGACGAACGAGATCGCATAGAGGTCCCACGCCTCGATGAGGATGGTCGCGATCATCATCCAGCCCCCGCGCGTACTGGAGGCGGTGCCTTCCTTGTTGAGCAGAACCTGGGTTGCCTCGTCTGACAACCGGCGGATGGTGCCTTGGTCCACGGTCACTCCTTCGGTTCGTCGTGTCGGCCGGTTTGCTGGTTCCGCGTCAGACGCGGCTGGAGAGGTCGGGGGTCATCGACGCGGTCACCTGTGACGCGAGATGGGTCCGCAGGTCGGCCAGGAGATCGCCACCCTCTTGACGTAAGCGGACGAAGACCGGGTGCGTGGGGTCGAGGTCGTAGCCACCGGGACGAAAGGCGGATCCCTTCTCGGTGACAGTCAGGGTCACCGTGGTCGTAGCTTCGTCCGCCGTGGCGTCGACGACCCGCTGGGGTTGGTCGACCACGACCCACGGCAACCTCCTTTGCGCCGGTTCGGTTCTTCCCTGGGATTCCGCCTGACGCAATAGCCTTCAGCAAAAGGCAGCCGACCGTACGCTAGAACTGATCGATGCGTCGCGCAACCGTTGCTGGTCGTCGCCCCTCCTAGCGCCGTCGCAGTAACGCGAGACCTCGCGTCGGAGCAGGGAGCCGCGTCCGTGCCCAGCTGCTCGGACAGGGGTGTCGCTGCCGTCAGCATCTCGACAACCACGTTTCTCATACCAGTGGCGAACTTTCTCGCGATGCTCCCTCAGCTGCAGGAGACCGCCAGGCAGGTGGCCCCGGCCATGTCGTGACCGCCTCCGACCCTCAGATGTGGGTGCGTCCTCAGCTGAGCTCGAGGACGACCTTCGAAGAGACGCCTGCGTTGCCGGCGACCTCCATTGCCTCCGAAACGTCGGACATGGGGAAGGTATGTGTGACGACGTGCTGAAAGCGGTCGTCGGTGGCGAGCAGCTGGATCGCCTCGTCGATCTCGTCGACGAAACGGAACGCTCCGCGCAGCGTGATCTCCCGGGCGACGAGGGCGGAGAGCGCTATGGGGAGGTCGCCGCCGGGGAGGCTGCCAACCTGGACGACGGTGCCGCCGCGGACCACGCAGGCGATGGCCGCGTTCAGGCCCTGCGGCGAGCCCGAGGCCTCGAAGGCGACGTCGTAGCTCAGCTCCGGCACCGGCTCTCGGTCAACCCGGATGGTCTGGGTGGCCCCGACCTTGCGGGCGACCTCGAGGGGGGTGTCCTGAAGGTCGGTGGCCGTGACCTCTGCGGCTCCCCGAGCTGCCGCGGCTGCCACCACGAGGACGCCGATCGGACCGGAACCGGAGACGAGGACTTTCTTGCCCCTGACGTCACCGGCTTGGTTGACGGCGTGCAGGGCGACCCCGAGCGGCTCGGCGAGAACCGCCCGCGCGAGGTCGAGGCCGTCCGGCAGCAGGCGGAGCTGGTCCTGACGGACGACCATCTGCTCGGCGAACCCGCCCTGGGTCTGCGGCTCGCTCGCGGCCGAACCGAAGTAGCGGGCGTTGCGGCAGGTGTTGGTGTGGCCGGCCTCGCACTCGGGGCAGGTGTGGTCGGCCGTCGCCGGGTGGATAGCAACGGGGGTGCCCGCCGAAAGGTTGCCGCTCGGGTCGAGGTCGACGGTGCCGACCACCTCATGGCCGAGGACCAACGGGCCGCGTAGCACGAAGTTCCCTACCCGGCCGTCCAGGTAGTAGTGCAGGTCGGAGCCGCAGATGCCGCCGTGGGTCATCCGGAGACGGACCTCGCCCGTGCCGGGTTGCGGGACCGGACGCTCCTCGAGGCGAAGGTCACCGGCACTGTGGACGACGACGGCCTTCATGGAGGTTCATTGTGCCCCAGTCCGCGCAGGGTCGCGCCCACGCCAACCGCACCGCACCGCACCGCACCGCACTGCACCGCACCGCACCGCACCAAGGGATGCGGACGTGCTGACCTCCGAGGACGTCGTCGTGGTGTCTGCCCCGGGATCAGGGCGGCACCGAGTCAGGCCGGGCCGGCGTGGTGTGTCCGGGAGCTCCAGCCGTGTCGGGAGCGAACTCGTCCGGCAAGTCGGCACAGCAGATAGATCGCGAACGAGAGCGTGGTCACATACGGGCTGATGGGGATGCGACTTCCCAGGGCGAGCAGGATCCCGCCGAGGGTCGCCGTCAGCGCGAACAGGGTCGACAGGACCGGAACCCAGAACGGCGAGGCAGTCACCCGGATCGCTGCGGCGGCTGGGGTGCACAACAGAGCCAGAACCAGCAGGGCACCAACGACCTGGATGGATATCGCGACCGCGATACCCAGAGCGATCATGAAGACCGGAGCGAGGAGGCGCACCGGCACTCCTCTCGCTTCGGCGACTTCCGGGTCGACGCTGGCGAACGTCAGCGGCCGCCACATGACAATGAGGGCGAGCAGTGCGACCCCGGCGGCGACCGCGAGGTCGGACAGTTGAGTCTGGTCGACAGCGACGATCTGGCCGGTGAGCAGGCCGAACTTGTTTGCGGCCCGGCCTTGGTAGAGGGACAGGAACAAGACGCCGAGGCCGAGGCCGAACGGCATCAGTACCCCGATGACCGAGTTGCGGTCCCGAGCCCGCGTTCCGAGCGCTCCGAGGATCGCCGCCGCCAGGAGCGAGCCGATGATCGACCCGGTGATCACGCTGGATCCGAGCAGCAATGCAGCGGCGGCCCCAGCAAACGACAGCTCGCTGATGCCGTGGACCGCGAACGGCAGGTCACGCATGATGACGAAGGTCCCGAACAGTCCCCCGACCACACCGAGGATGGCTGCTGCCCACAATGAGTTTCGCACCAGCGGCAGCAGCTCGGTGTAGTTGTCGAAGCTGAAGATCACCTGCCACACCGAGCCGTCGGATCCAGCAGCAACGACCGCGGGGGCTAGGGACGTCATCACGGTCGCGCACCCCTGCCCTGCTGCTCTGGGGGCGAGGTCGGTTGGCGCGTCGCCCGAGTTGATGCTTGACCGGGTCGGCGGCCCAGGCGAGGACGGTCGTGCTCGTCGTCGACCTGTTCCTGACTTCCGACTCCGGCGTGGTCGCCGGACCCGTCGTGATCGTGCGAGCCGTGTGGGTCGTGGCCGAGGTGGTGGTCGTGTGCGGCGTGGACGTCTCCAGCCCCGAGGACGACGAGGCGGTCGCCGGATCGGACGACCTCGATCGGGGTCGAGTAGAGACGGGTCAGGTTCTCGCTGGTGAGGACCTCCTCGACGTTGCCGAGTAGGAACTGGCCGTCGACGAGGTACAGCACGCGGTCCGCGACGCTGAGGACGGGGTTGATCTCGTGGGTCACGAACAGCACGGCCGCCCCGTCACGTCGGCGCCGGTCGATCAGGTCGACCACGGCCTTTTGATGGTTGAGGTCCAAGGTGAGCAGGGGCTCGTCACACAGCAGCAGGAGCGGGTCGTTGGCGATGGCCTGCGCAACACGCAGGCGTTGCAGCTCTCCACCGGAAAGCAGGCCCGTGGGGGAGTCAGCGTATGCCTCGGCACCCACCTCGGTCAGCAAGGCGTCGACCCGGCGTCGGGTGGCTCGGCTCGGTAGCGGCAGTCCCCACCGATGTCCGTCGATCCCCAGCCGCACCAGGTCACGGGCCCGCACCGTCGCCGTACCGGCGCCTCGATGTTGCGGGATGTAACCAACCCGGGGATTGCCCCTGCGGACCCCCCGGCCGCCGACGCGTACCGAACCGTGGGTCAGGTCGCTCAGTCCCAGGATGACCTTGAACAAGCTGGTCTTCCCCGTCCCGTTCGGTCCGAGGACAGCGACGAACTCCCCGGGTTCGACGCGTAGGTCGAGGCCCTGCCACAAAGACCGGGCACCGTAGGACAAGGCTGCGTCGTCCAGCTCGAGCATTGCCGCAGGGCGCTCACCGCCGCGCTCGGCGGTGCTGGCCGACGACGTCGCAGGCGCGGTCGCGCGGGTCACCGTAGCCCGACGCGGCCGGTCGACCTCGACGAGCGCCCCGGACCGATATTGCCGGCCGCGCCGCTCCAGTATCGAGACCGATAAGCGTTCTCACCCATAGCGGCAGCATAGGCCCCTCCCATCTACCTCGATAACCGTTATCGAATACACTCCGCTCGTGACTGCCAGTACCTCCTCACGGAGCACCAGCCAAGGCGAGGCCGTGATGCAGCAGCTGCGGGAGTCCGGTGGCTTCTGCAGCGCCCAAGACGTGTGGGCCAGCCTGCGCGGGGCGGGACATCGAGTGGGCCTGTCGACCGTGTACCGGCGGCTGCAGGCGATGGCCGACGACGGGCTGCTCGACGTGGTGCGCACCAACGACGGAGAAGCGACCTACCGCTACTGCGGACCGTCCACAGACGGGCGACACCACCACCACCTCGTATGCCGGGTCTGTGGGCGGGCCGAAGAGGTCGACTCCAAAGCCATGGAGCGGTGGGCCGCCGCCGTCGCCAAAGAGCGCGGCTACGTCGAGGTCACCCACACCGTCGAGCTGGCCGGAATCTGCGCTACCTGCCACGCCCCCACCTGACCCGCGCATCTCCGAGACACCTCATCCTGAAGGCACTGAAGCCGGGTCAGAGCGCCTCGTAGTCATCGTGTCCGTCGACGCCGAACACGAAGCCTGACGACGGCGAAGGCAGCGACCACGAGAACTACGGCCAGGGCCAGTGCACGCCATACAGACCAGGGTGTCTGGCTGGCCGTTGAGCCGCCTTTCGTGGGCAATGCGCTGTCCGGCGATCCGCCTTGGCTCGGACCTTTGACTGTGGGGCCGGGTTGGGTGCCTCCTCCCGGTTCGTTGGCGACGAAGGTGAACTGGCCGCTGACCGGGTGCCCGTCGGCGGAGGTGACACGCCACAACACCCGGTACTGCCCCGCGGGCGCACCGGCGGTGATGTCCTCGGCGACGGTCCGGTCGACCAGGCGTGGGCCGCCCGCCTGCACCTGACCATTCGGTCCGGTGATGACCACCTCGCTGCCGACGCCGAGCGCGAGCTGGCCGAACGTCAACGTCACGGTCGCGGGCACCTGTGCCAGCACCGCACCAGCTGCCGGATCTGTGGACTCGAGATCGTTGTGAGCGGACGCGGTGGGCGCGGTCAGCGCCGGCGCGATGAGCACGCCGACGCTGACCAGAAGCACCGCAACCCATCGACCCCACCGGGTCAGCGAGAGCCGGAAGGTCACCGGGGTGCTCAAGCTTTCCCGGGTCCCTGGTCGTTCCCAGGACCCTCGGGGGCTCCGGAACCGCGTCGCACCAGCAGCAGCCCCAACGCCGCAGCCGCAACAACCAGCGCCACGCCAGCCAGCCACCACGAGACGACCGTCCCGTCGGAGTACGTCTGGTCTGCCGGAAACACCAGCACACCTGGTGCCGGCAACCGACCACCCGAGATCGCGAACGTCTGGTACTCCCCCGGCGCGATCGCCGCGTCACCGGTCGCGGTCCAGGTGACCTGGTGTGGTGCGGTGCGGTGGTGAGCGTTGTCCCCTCCACCACCACCGGGGTTGCCAGTTTGGCGTCGGTGACGGTCACGGTCCACCCCGGGGTGGGCCGGACCGACACGTCGACCAGCGGGGTCTTGTCCGGCAAGGTGACCACGACCTTCGTGGTCGTCGCGGTGGCCTCCTCGTTGGGGACCTTGAACGTCAGCTCGGCGTACCTGCCGGTAACGCAGTGTCGCTTCTGACCGTGACGTGAGCATCGGCCGCGGACAACGGCACCAGCACCAGGCCGGCAGTGACAACACCGGCAGCCAGCAGGCGCCGGGAAAGGGAACTCGACATAAGAAAAGTCCTCAGTGTGGGTACATCGACAACATGGGTCACGACCCCTCGTTGAGGGTCGCAAAGGTCAGGCAACGCCAACTCACGGCCGAGGCCGGGCGTCCCGAACGCCTCGGCACCTCGTCGACAGACGTCGACGCCTGTCAGTGCACCCATTCCGGAGGACCACGCAACGGTGTTGCAGGACACCACACCCGAGACACCGTCATCCGGGCACCGTTCATGCCATCGACCGACGGATAAACCAGCACACGAGGCTCCGGCTGCGGCAGCGACGGGGCGAACCACGACCAAAGACAGCAGAGGGCCCGTTCGCCATACGAGAGCAGCACCGCGCACACCAGCGCAGCCACCGCATGGCAGACGCTTATCCAGACCGGCATCGGACCCATCGCCATCGGCGCTGCCGACGCTGACGGCGCAGCGACGACCATCCCCTCCATGTGGTGGTGATCCACCAAGGGCGTCAACCCGCCCGCGGGGACCGAGCACGCCTCGAAGGCGGCGTGCAACGCAAACTGGGTGACCCCCATCACTGTGACCAAGGTCGGCACCCCGCAACGGCGACCGGTCAGCAGCACTGCTGCGAAACCCACCAGCGCGCCCAACCCGGCCACAACGCCAGCAGGCGGCAACACGCCGCCGCCCACCACGTGGGCCGTTCCCGCCAGTCCCAGCACCACAGACGCAAGGCAGACAGCCCGCGCGATCCGCAGCCCCCCCGACCTCGGTCCACCCACCCCCAGGACACTACGGCAGCAACGTGTCCGCGTCCCGTCGACAGGTTCGCGACCGGGACACCTCGGGTGGACGTGACCGACGGCCGGTTGTTGCGTCCCACCGGGTCCTCACGCCTACACTCTGCTAAGAACGATTATCACAATCGCTGTCATCAACGGAGTCCCCATGCGCCTACCTCGCCACTACCTCCTGCCCGGCGCTGTGCTGCTCGTCGTGACCGTGACCGTGACCGTGACCGGATGCTCCAGCTCGAGCAGGCCAGCCGCCACGTCCGGCGAAAGTGCCGGGGTGGTCAGGGTGGTCGCCTCGACCAATGTCTGGGGTGCGATCGCTGCCCAGGTCGGTGGCGACCACGTAGCCGTGACGTCGTTCATCTCTGACCCGTCCCAGGACCCTCACTCCTATGAGGCCAACACCCAGA
This sequence comes from Lapillicoccus sp., assembly GCF_039935575.1. GTDB lineage: Bacteria > Actinomycetota > Actinomycetes > Actinomycetales > Dermatophilaceae > Lapillicoccus. Next base: position 20,274 of record NZ_JBDTKA010000007.1, on the reverse strand, counting down.
ACCAGCTCGCCCTCAAGAAGGCCGGCCTGGTGATCGAGAACGGCGGCGGTTACGACGACTTCATGGACACCATGGTCAAGGCCGCGGAGAACGCCAACGCCCCCGTTCTCAACGCGGTCGCCATCTCGGGCAAGACCGCACCCGCAGGAGGGGACCTGAACGAGCACGTCTGGTACGACCTGCCCACGGTCACCAAGGTCGCCAACCAGATCGCCGTCACCTTGTCCTCCTTGGACAAGAGCAACGCCAACCAGTTCACCGCGAACGCGTCAGCATTCGCCGCCTCGCTGACGCCCATCACCGACCAGATCGCATCGATCCGACAAAAACACCCTGATGCCCCGGTCGTGATAACCGAACCGGTCCCTGGGTACCTGCTCGACGCCGCAGGACTGACCAACAAGACCCCGAAGGAGTTCTCCAAGGCGATCGAGGAAGGCACCGACATGGCTCCGGCTGTTCTTCAGGAGACCCTGAAACTGTTCAGCAGCAAGCAGGTCCGGGCTCTGGTCTACAACGAGCAGACGACCGGAGTCGCCACGGAGGCCGTCAAGAAGGCCGCCACCAACGCGCAGATCCCCGTCGTCCCGGTCACCGAGACCATGCCTGACGGCAAGACCTACACGATCTGGATGCAGGGCCAGGTTGGCGCCCTCGCTGCCGCGCTGGACACGTCTCAGCAGTAGGCCATGGTCGACCAGGCGCGGCAGGCCGGTACGCGCGTGATGACGTCGGAGGTCACGGACCGTCTGCTCGAGAGCACCACGTCGGGAGGCACGTGCGTCAACGCCTCCGCATTGCAGCCGCCCGCCACTCATCGTGCGAGAACGGGCCGGCTCATGTGATCCACTAGCCCGATGGGTACCTCACGGTTCTGATCCGGGACGAGAGGCCGCATGCCAATAGCCAGCACCGACACCAGCGGCAAGATCGGCTCGGCCACGCTGCGCCGGCTCGGCACCGAGGCGGGGCATCAGCTCGTCGGCATGGCACGTCACGTGCCCGAGACCGCCGGCCCCGAGGCCGCGCGGTGACGGCAGGATTTCCGACGACCCGCCCCGTCGGCATACGTCCACTTCTTCGCGCAGCCCACATCGGCCCGTCGCTCGCTGTCACGTGCGTCGTCGCGCTCCTGGCGCTCGGTCAGGACCTCCCCGCGGGCAAGGGGGTCGTCGTAACCGCGGCAGTCTTCACCGGCCAGCTCACCATCGGTTGGGGCAATGACCTGATTGACGCCACCCGTGATCGCAGGGTCGGACGGCCCGACAAGCCCCTTGCCAGCGGCGAGCTGACGTCGTCCTTCGTGCTCCGATGCTTGCTGGCGTCGGCCGCCGCGTGCGTGGTGCTGTCGCTGCTCGCCGGCTGGCGCAGCGCGCTGGTCCACCTTTGTGTCGGTGTCGCGTGCGGGCACCTCTACAACCTCGTGCTCAAGGGCTCGCTCCTGTCGTGGCTGCCGTATGCCTTGGCGTTCGGCACGCTGCCGGCTGTGGTCACGTTGGCAGACGTACCTCCGCACTGGCCTCCGGCGTGGATGCTCTTCACAGCGGGTGCACTCGGGGTTGCAGCGCACTTCCTGAACACGCTGCCGGACATCGACGACGACGTGGCCACCGGGGTCCGCGGGCTGCCTCATCGCCTCGGCCCCGCCCGAAGCCGGGTCATCGCGACTCTGTTGCTGGTCGTCGCCTCCGCGACGGCGGCACTGGGACCCACCGGTGCACCCGTCGGATGGTCCTGGGCAGGGCTCGCCATGGTGGCAGCCCTCACCGTCCTGGCGTTGGTCGGCCGTGGCAAGGCGCCGTTCTACGCTGCCATCGCCATCGCACTGATCGACGTCATGCTGCTGACCGTGGTTGTTGCATGAAGAAATGGGACCTGGCCGCCGCGGGCGCCGGCCGGCCGGTGCCGCCGCCGCCATCGGGGCGCTGCGCGTCGACCCTTCGCTGCGGGTGGCGTTGCTGGACCGGTCCGACTTCTCTCGCGACAAGTCCTGCGGCACCGGGTTCACGAGGTGCGACGCGGGCCGACCGTCACCCTGGGCGGCACCCACGAGGCCCGCGTGCTCGTCGGCGCCGACGGTGCGCACTCGATAGTCCGTCACATGCTCGGGATGCGGCCCGGGCCGATGGCCGTCGCACTGCGTGGGTATGCGCCGATGCCTCAGTCGCGAGCCGGGCCCGAGCGCGGGCGGCGGTCGCGGCACTGGTAGACGACGACCCCGAGCTCCACGAGCGGGACTGGCACACCATCACGCGGCGTTATCGCGTGCTGACCGCCGCACTGCTCACCGCGACCCGGCCGCGGTCAACTCACTGGTCAGGCCGGCGTGACCTCGCGCATGTGCGGCCCCCGATCGTGGAGGTCTTCCGACGTCACCTCACCTCCCTAGGGGTGTACTGACGCCGCCGTAGGGGTGGTTTGGTTTGGGCTCAAGCGCGTGTCGGGTTCTCGCGCCCCAACCCTGAAGGAGTGGTCATGATCATTGTGGGCATCATCTTGCTGCTCATCGGACTCTTCGCCAAGATCGCGATTGTGTGGACCATCGGGATCATCGTTCTGGCCATCGGACTGATCCTGCTCGTGCTCGGGATGGCGGGCCGAGCGGTGGGCGGCCGGCGGCACTACTACTGAGCACCCCTCGCGATGACAGGTACCGTGGCGCGCGAGCGACGCGTCCGCGGCCGCACGGTGATGCCAGCGACGTCGGCGCCATCGGCCGCTCATACGGCTGTCGACCGGCACGACACCCCTGTCGTGGAGCTGCTGAACAGGCCGGTCAGCCATCTGTCGAGCGACCCTGGACACCCGGTGGCCGTGGCCGTCTCGGCACGGAACGTCCGCCGCAGCGCCGTCATTGTGCTGCTCCTGCTAGTAGGTCTGTCGATCGCCCTATGGGCGTTCAGCGCGTTGAGCTCGTTCCTGTTCATCCTGCTGCTGGCATGGCTGGTGTCCATTGCCATGGAACCCCCGGTGGCGTTCCTGGTCCTGCACGGGATGAGACGCGGTCTCGCCACCGGTGTCACGATGCTTGCCGGGCTCCTCATCGCGGGCGGCCTCGGCGACGTCTTCGGCGCCCTGTTCTACGCGCAGATCACCCAGCTCGCCTCGACCTTCCCTAGCACCGTCACCGCCGCACTGACCTGGGTCAACAGCACCTTCCACACCCACCTGGATCTCAGCTCGATCCAAACCTCGCTGGGGATCACGCCGGCCAAGATCGGCGAGCTGGTCAGCCAGTACGGCGGCGGCCTGCTGGGGATCTTCGGCTCCCTGGCCGCGTTCATCTTCGACGCCCTCACCATTCTGGTGTTCGCCTACTACCTGTCCGCCGACTCCCCACGGCTACGGCAGACCATCGGATCCTGGCTGCCCCCGCGCTACCAGTCCGTCTTCGTCACGGTGTGGACCATCTCCGTCGACAAGACCGGCGGGTATGTGGTGTCCAAACTGATCCTGGCCGGTCTGTCCGCGGTGTTCCACCTGGCATTCTTCTCCCTTATCGCCGTGCCGTTCTGGTTGCCGCTCGGCCTGCTGGCCGGCATTCTCAGCCAGTTGGTCCCCACCATCGGCACCTACATCGGAGTCCTGCTCCCCGCGTTGTTCACCCTGTCGACCGCACCGGTCAACGTCATCTGGATCGTCATCTTCGCCACCATCTACCAGCAGATCGAGAACTACGTCTTCAGCCCCAGAGTCAGCCGGCGCACCATGGACGTCCACCCCGCCATCGCGTTGGGCTCGGTCATCGCCGGCGCCGCCCTTTTCGGACCCATCGGCGCACTCATCGGCATACCACTGGCCGCCGTCGCGCTCACCGTCGCCAACACCTTCAGCAACCGACACACGCTGCTACCGGAGCTCGCCTCACTCCAACCACCCGACCCAGAGCCCGCACCGCCAGATGCCCCGGAACCCCAATAGGCCTCGGTCACTGTGTGAGCGTCTCGAACCGGTCCCACGCACGGTGCCTGCCGAGGGAGGCGAGCGCGTCCGTGCCTACCGTTTCGGCGTCTGCGGTGCTGACTATGAGGCGCTTCCGGCTTGTCGGCCATGACCTGGACGCCGAGGTCCCGTCACCCACATCACGGAATTCACGCCCAAGCGAGGCGACCATGCGTCGACGACCGTTCAGGTGGGCAGCGCGATGAGCCCAACGACGCCGATCACGTAGAGGACGAGAACGACGATGCTGTCGACGCCCATTCGATAATGGTTCCTGGACGGCCGGAAGATGAGGCCGACGACATACACCAGGGTGAGGAGGGCGCCGAGTCCGGTGAGGTAGATGTCGGACGTGTGGGCGTTCGGTAGGACGGCTTTGCCGGACACAAGTACCGCCAGGAGGAAGAGGACCGGCAGAAACGCGTTTCCGCCGAAGATGTCACCGAAGGCGAGCTTGTAGTCGCCTTGCTTGACCGAGGTGAGGCCGGTCGACAGCTCGGGTAGGGAGGTGGCGGCAGCCAGGACGGTTGCGCCGAAGAGCACCCCGGACAGGCCAACGTCGCTGGCGGCGGCGGTGCCGCTCTCCTCGGCGAGGGCTCCGGCAAGCAAGGTGGCCACCGCGGCCGCGCCGAAGACGAGAGCCGCTTTCGTGGTGCTGACTCCCGACTTGTTCGCCTTCGCTGCGCGCGCCTTTTGTGAGTGACCACGCGGCTTCGCCTGGCTGTCCGGCGCTTCACCGTGGCGAGCCCACGGCAGTGATTTCCCAGCCCGCTGGGTCAGGACCAACCCGACCACCCAGACCGCCGCGATGAGGACGACCTGGGGGGTGAGCCGGGCATAGACCAACGTGGTGGGCAGCTGGGTACCCATCACCACCACCGCGAGCACGGCGAGGACGACGGCACCCTCGATGACGAGGATCAGGCTGGCGGCTTGGTAGGTCAACGGCCGACGCTCGGTGACACCGAACGCGTCGAGGGCCACCAGGACCACCGTCTGGAGCGCGATGCCACCGAGGATGTTGCTGACCGCTACGTCCAGCTGTCCACTGGCGGCAGCACTGTAGGTGATGGCGATCTCCGGCAGGTTCGTCGCGACGGCGAGCAGGATCAGTCCCCCCAACGCCTCGCCGAGGTGCAGACGGTCCGACAAGATATCGGTGTAGTTGGACAGCGAGATGCCGGCCACCCAGATCGTCACCGCACACGCCACGAAGATGAGCAGCTCGATGGTCAACGGTAGCTTTGGCAAGAGACCCACGTCATGACTGTAGGGAGCGGGGTGCTGGTGCCGCACGTCGAAACCGTGGCTGAGCACGCATACCAGAGCGCACCTGATAGCTGCCCATCAACGTAGCGTCCGGCCAACTGAGGTGACGCGTACGCGGCAGCCGACCCAATCCGCACCAGCCCGTTCGGTGAGCCGATGGCGCTCGCTCGGGGATCTCCGGCCTACGACACCTCGACCAGGTCGACCGTCATCGCGTCACCCAGCCAGGCGGCGACAGCCCGGGGGGCCTGCCCTGTATCGCCCCACAGGGGGTTCTCACACGACGAGGGATCTCAGGCCCGTCTCCTTTGGTGGTCTCTGTCCCGGTCCCTTGTTGTCACCCGTGATGGACCAGACCCGGGGTGCGCTGTCCGTTCGGTTACGCCGAGGGAACGGTCGTACCCGAGTCGAGCGGCTGCGCTGCCCGAGGGCGACCATCGAGCCTCATGCCCACATGCATACCGGAATTTTGGTCATCTGGGGCACACCCGACGCACACCTGTGAGCGGGTCGACGAGCCCGCAACCGGCTCCGCCCGTTGGTCGGCGCGACGCCTGCCGCGCATCACGTCGGCTACCGATCGCGCGTAGCGCGGCGAGGATGGTTGCGAGGTCGACGAGCTCTTGTAGCACCGCACCTGCTGTCGCGGGGATGACGCCGAACGCTGCCACGATCATGAGGCCCACGCTCACGATGATGCCGAGCCAGATGCTCTGCCGGGCGATCTGCACGGTGTCACGCCCGATTTCGACGGCCTTTGCGGCGCGGTAGATGTCGTCAACGAGGATGACGGCGTCTGCCGACTCGCTCGCGGCGGTCGCGCCCTTGGCACCCATCGCGATGCCCACATCGGCGGCCGCGAGCACCGGGGCGTCGTTGACGCCATCGCCGACCATGATTACGGGACGCTCGGTGATGGCCTGCACCGCGTTCACCTTGTCGGCCGGCAGGCAATTGGCGTGCACCGTCGTGATGCCGAGCTCGGCGGCAATGTGGTCTGCGGTTTCTTGCGCGTCGCCGGTGAGGATCATCACGTGGTGCACCCCGAGCTCATCGAGGCGTTCGAGGGTCGCCTTCGCGTTGTCGCGCAGGCTGTCGCTCGCGAGGAGCGCGCCCGCAAAACGGCCGTCGATCGCCGCATACACGGCGAGCTGACCCGGTGCGATCGCGGTGCGCGCGGCATCCGGTGCGAAACTCGCGACAAAGGTGAACTTGCCCACCACCACCTCGCGGTCGCCGATCCTCGCCCACATGCCGTTCGTCGCCTCCTCGCGCGCCCATTCCGCCTCAGCGAGCGGCAGCCCGCGCTCGTTTGCCGCGGCGATGAACGCGGTTGCGAGCACGTGCGAGGAGTATCGCTCGGTGGACGCCACGGCCGAGAGGAGCTCATCCTGCGTGATGCCGTTCTCGGGCCGGATCGCAGCCAATGTCGGGGAGCCGTGTGTGAGTGTGCCGGTCTTGTCGAACACCGCCGTCTTCGCCGACGCCAGTTGTTCAAGCACTCCACCGCTCTTCACGATCACGCCGTTGCGGGCGGCGCGGCTCATACCACCGATGAAGGCGACCGGCGCGGCAATGAGCAGCGGGCATGGTGTGGCGAGCACGAGCACTTCCGCGAAGCGCACCGGGTCATCGGACAGCCACCATGCGATGCCCGCGAGGGCAAGCGAAAACAGCGTGAACGGCACGGCGTAGTGGTCGGCAAGCCGCACGACCGGCGCCTTGCTGGCCGCCGCCTCGGCGACGAGGGCGACGATCTGCTGGTACTGGCTGTCGGCAGCCGTCGCCAGGGCGACAACGACGATCGCGGACTGGCCGTTGATCGACCCGCTGAGCAACGCGTCGCCTGGATGCTTGTCAACCGGCACGCTCTCGCCGGTCAGCGATGCCTGGTCGACCGAGGCCTCCCCTGAGCGGAGGGTAGCGTCGACCGGCACGACTTCGCTCGGCCGGACGAGCAGCAGATCGCCGGGACGTACCTCCTCGGCCCGGACATCGACGATGTCCGATCCGTACATCCGGTGCGCGAGGTGCGGCGCGCGAATGAGAAGGGCGTCGAGCTCGCGTTTCGCGCGGCGGTTCGCATAGTTCTCGAGTGCCTCGCCACCCGTAAGCATCAGCACCACCAGAAGCGCCGCGACGTACTCACCCACCACCACAGTCGCGACCACTGCAGTGACGGCCAGAATGTCGAGTCCCCAATGACCGCGCAGGAGGTCGCGCGCCATGCCCACGGCCTGCCACGCCGCGATCCCCAGGGCGTACACACTGAAAGTCCCCTGCACCGCTGCGCCGGCACCCGTGAGGACGAAGACGATCCCGAGAAGCCCGACAGTAAGGGTCAACGTGACGGTCCAGTACCGGCGGGCGAGCTTCACGAGACGGATCATGCATCAACCCTCTCGTAAGAGCACGTGTCAATCAGACGTTGTGGCGGCGAGCGTGAGCGCCATAAGAGACGCGGACAGACTCGTCCAGCGTGTCGCAGTCAGGGCGCACCCGATCGGCACCGGGCCGTGGGCGGTCGGGACCTTCGCCCCTGGCCCGGGCGCTGAGGGCTGCCTAGGGTCAGGAGGAAGGGCATAGGAGAGGGAGTCAGCTGTGAAGAAGCATCTGCTGGTCCTGGGTGCCGGTACTGCCGGCACGATGGTCGTCAACCGGCTCAGGCCCGCTCTGTCACCGCAGAACTGGGACGTCACCGTCGTCGACTGCGATGACCAGCACCGCTACCAGCCCGGCTACCTGTTCCTGCCCTTCGGCACCTACACCGAGACGCAGGTGACCCGCGCTCGGCACTCCCTGATCCACGACGGGGTCGACTTCGTGATCGGCGAGGTGGACGTCATTCACCCCGAGACGAACGTGGTGGCGCTGATGGACGGCCGAGACCTGACCTACGACTACCTGGTTATCGCCTCGGGCACCTCGCCGCGTCCGGACCAGACGCCGGGCATGCTCGGGAAGGAGTGGCGCCGTAGCATCTTCGACTTCTATACCTACGACGGGGCGCTGGCACTGCGCGAGGCACTGAGGAGCTTCGACCATGGTCGCTTGGCGGTCCACGTCACCGACATGCCCATCAAGTGCCCGGTCGCCCCGTTGGAGTTCGCCTTCCTGGCCGAGGCGTGGCTGCGCGAGCGTGGGATGCGCGACCGGGTCGAGCTGGTCTACGTCACCCCGCTCCCAGGTGCCTTCACAAAACCCATCGCTTCCGCACATCTCGGGTCGATGCTCGACGACCGCAAGATCGTCGTCGAGTCAGACTTCCTGGTGGAGCACATCGACACCGAGACCAAGACCCTGGTGTCCTACGACGAGCGAGAGGTCCCCTTCGACCTGCTCGTCACCGTGCCCCTCAACATGGGTGCCGACTTCGTGGCACGATCCGGCCTCGGGGACGAGTTGAACTACGTGCCAGTCGACAAGCACACGCTGCTCTCCACCGCCCACGTCAATATCTTCGCGGTGGGCGACGCGTCCGACATCCCTGCGTCCAAGGCCGGGTCCGTCGCCCACTTCTCGGTCGAGATCTTCGCTGACAACTTCCTGGAGCTCATCGCCGGAAAACCGATGACCGGTTCCTTCGACGGTCACACGAACTGCTTCATCGAGTCTGGTGACCACAAAGGACTGCTCATCGACTTCAACTACGACACCGAGCCCTTGCCCGGCAAGTTCCCCGTCCCCATCATCGGGCCAATGGACCTGCTCAAGGAGACCCGGGCCAACCACCTCGGCAAGCTGGCATTCCGCTGGATCTACTGGAACGTCCTGCTGCCAGGTCGCCCGATACCGCTGCCATCACACATGTCGATGCTCGGCAAGTCCACCGAAGACGTCTCGAAGAACGAGGAATGAGTGCCATGCCTGTCACAACCATCGACGGCCACCAGATCGCCGTCGACACCGAAGGCTTCATGACCGACTATGCCGAGTGGGACGAGGCGCTGGGCGCGACTCTCGCCGCCCAGATCGGCATCGACCTGACCGACCAGCACTGGCAAGCCATTCGGTTCCTGCGCCAGGACTTCGCCGCCAAGGGCGTCACGCCCACCCTGCGCCGGGTCAGCGTCGTGGGCGCCATCCCGACCAAGACCCTGTTCCAGCTCTTCCCGCAGAAGCCGGCCAAGAAGATGGCCTACATCGCCGGGTTGCCCAAACCACGCGGCTGCGTCTGACCCCGAAGGAGATACCAATCATGACCACCACCACTCCGCAGGCTGCCCCTGTCATCCCGTCGTTCGATGACGTACAGACGGGTCGCACCCTGGCCATCATCTGTTCCAAGGGAACGCTCGACATGGCCTACCCCGGCCTGATCATGGCCAACGCCGCACTCGGCGAAGGCGTCGAGACCCACCTGTTCTTCACCTTCTGGGGCCTCGACATGATCAACAAGAAGACCATGGGCGACCTCCAGATGACCATGCTCGGCAACACGGCCACCCATATGCCTCAAGGCTTGGGCGGTCTGCCAGGGATGACCGCCGTAGCGACCTCGCGAATGCGGAAGTCCATCGCGGACCTCGACGTCCCCGAGGTGCCCGACTTCCTCGAACAGATCGTCGCTTCCGGCGGGCACCTGTGGGCCTGCCGGATGTCAACCGACATGAACCACCTCACCAAGGAGGACCTCTACGACGACGTCGAGGCCATCATCAGCGCCAGCGACTTCATCGACAAGACCGAAGGCGCACAGCTCCTCTTCATCTAGGCCGGCTTTTCACGAACACGAGGTGAAACGATCACGAACACCCGCATCGTGACCGCCGGGCCGAGCGTCACACCAGCGGCTCGCTCGGCGCCCATGGTGCGGATCGAGGCTGGGGTGATCGGCGCGGACCAGGTCCTGGACGGGCCATACGGTCCACGCCGGGTCATCTATGCCGACTACACCGCCTCCGGTCGCTCACTGTCTTTCGTCGAGGACTACCTGCGGCTGATGGTGTTGCCCACCTATGCCAACACGCACACCGAGGCGAGCGGGACAGGGCTGCAGACCACCAGGCTCCGCGAAGAGGCACGCGACCTGATCAGGAAGTCGATCGGCGCCGGTGACGAGACTGCCGTGATCTTCTGCGGCTCGGGGGCGACGGCCGCCGTGGACAAGCTGGTCGGCATCCTCAACCTGCGGATCCCCGCCGACCTCGACGCCGACTGGTCACTCTCCACCCACATACCCGCCGATCAGCGGCCGGTCGTCTTCGTGGGGCCGTTCGAGCACCACTCGAACGAGATACCCTGGCGCGAGACGATCGCCGACGTTGTCCGGATCCGTGCCGACACCCACGGTCACATCGACCCCGCCCACCTGGCCGAAGAGCTCCGCCGATACGCCAACCGCCCCCTACTGATCGGCTCCTTCTCCGCCGCCAGCAACGTCACCGGCATCCTGTCCGACACCGACTCCATCACCATCCTGCTGCACCAGCACGGCGCCCTGGCCTTCTGGGACTTCGCCGCCGCCGGTCCCTACGTCGATATCGCGATGGCCGGACGCCGCAGTCCAGCAGAGCGCCCGAACCCCGAGGCCGGCAAGGATGCGGTCTTCCTTAGCCCCCACAAGTTCATCGGTGGCCCGGAGACCCCGGGAGTCCTGGCCATCCGCCGCCACCTCGTGGCCAACACCGTGCCCGTCGTGCCCGGCGGCGGGACGGTCACCTTCGTCACCCCGAGCGAGCACGCCTACGTCAGCGACGTCGAGCGCCGCGAGGAGGGCGGCACGCCCGCCATCATCGGGGCGATCCGGGCCGGGCTCGTCTTCCAGCTCAAGGACGCCGTCGGTGTCGAGGCCATCCGGGGTCGTGAACAGCAGCTGCTCGCCCGGGCGCTCGAGCGATGGCGGACCACTCCGGCCATCGAGGTCCTCGGCGACAGCGAGGCCGATCGGCTGGCCATCATCTCCTTCCTGGTCCGCGCCCCCAGCGGACTCGCGCTCCACCACAACTTCGTAGTGACCCTGCTCAACGACCTGTTCGGTATCCAGGCTCGCGGCGGATGCTCGTGCGCGGGCCCCTACGGACACCAGCTCCTGGGGATCGACGCCAAGCACTCCCGGGTCTACCAACGAGCGGCCGACTCCGGGTGCGAGGGCCTCAAACCCGGCTGGGTCCGCGTCAATCTCAACTACTTCGTCGCCGACCAGGTCGCCGACCACATCATCGCCGCCGTCGACTTCATTGCCCAGCACGGACACCAGCTGCTGCATGACTACCGGTTCGATCCCGCGACCGGACTCTGGCGCCACCGTCTGGATCCAGGAGATCCGCCCATCCGGCTGGCCGACATCTACTACGACGACTCCGGGGTGATGGCCTATCCCCCGCCGGCAGCGCGGGCGCCCGCCCCCACCCTGAAGGCCTGTCTCGACCTCGCCCACCAGATCGTCGCGACACTGCCACACAGGGCCCCGGCCCGCATCACCCACCCGCACCCCTGCCTTGAGGACCTACCTGCCGGACTGCTCTGGTTCGACCTGCCGCCGGTCTGCCTCACCCCTGCCCCCCAGGGCGAGACCCCAACGGCACCGCCCCCACAGCCTGATCCCGCGCTCCCCTCGCGCTGGCTCCGCCTCCCCCGCGCAGCCGACGGAGCGACTCCGGTATCGCCCAGGAACTTCAGCCGCCCATAGGACGCTCTCCGGCAAGGCCTGCCTGGCGTTAACTCGGTGATGACCCACCCACCGCAGCTGCACGGCCACACCTTCGCCCTGCCGTCAAGACTTCGAAAGGACACCGTGCTGATGGCGCCGATGGAGTCCCTCGCGATCGATTTGGACGCGGACAACGCCGGTGACCGGATGATCCACTGCCTCGACACCTACCACGCCGAGGCCGGCATGACGGTTGCATCCAAGTACAGCTGAACGAGAACGCTGCTTATTCGGTTCACGCTACTTGGCGATCCGGGCCTGTCAGGCCAGGGTGAGGAAGAGCTTCTCCATGCTCGCCTGGTCTGTCGCGCTGATCCCGTCGGGTGACGTCAGGCACTCCCGCATGCCGGAGGAGACGATGGCGAAGCCGGCCCGGTCGAGCGCCCGGTTGACGGCGGCGAGCTGGTTGACGACGTCCTTGCAGTCGCGTCCCTCCTCGATGAGGCGAATGACCCCGCCGAGCTGGCCCTGGGCGCGCCGCAGGCGGTTGATGACGGGCGTCATGTCGTCGGTGTTGAGGGTGACCATGGTGGAGCTCCTTCCGGGGGGGTCAGGCGGCGATGACGGCCAGGGCCGCGGTGAGCCGTTCGCGGGCGTCAGTGGCGACACCGGCGAGGGCGTCGTTGCCCGTCAGAGTGACCATGACCTGGGGGTCCATGGCCTCGACGAGGGTGGTGCCGTCGTCGATCGCGCGGACGACGACGTTGCACGGCAGGAGCAGCCCGATCGACGGCTCGGCCTGGACGGCCGCGTAGGCCAGCGGTGGGCGGCAGGCCCCGAGGATGACATGGGCGGGGATGTCTGCGTCGATCTTGGTCTTGAGGGTGGTGGCGAGGTCGATCTCGGTGAGGACGCCGAAGCCCTGGTCGGCCAGGGCGGCTCGGGTGGCGTCGAGGGTCGAGGCGAACGGGTGCTTGACGGTGGCGCTCAGGGCGTAACCCATGACGTGCTCCTTGGGTGTGCGGCGGGTGGATGGTCAGGGACGGATCAGGCGGACGGATCAGGCGGACGGATCAGGCGGACGGGGTCTGCGCGGCCATCTGAGCCCGGACACGGTCCCTGTCGAGGGAACGGACGCCGTCGATGACCTGCTCGACGCCGGCGCGCCCCGGGCTGGCTGAAGACGAGGATGCCGTCCCGGAACGCCCTGAGGGCGGGGAGGAACGTGATCTTCGCGGCGGCGAACTAGCGCACGGGCCGCACCACGACGCCCAGAAGTCGACCAACGATCGGACTGGCGGCGGCGGTGGACTCGAAGTTCCTGATGGTCAGGGTCTAGGTGCTCATGTGCGGTCTCCTTAAGTACCGATCTAAGGATATACCCACTGGGGTATGCAGCAGGCGGGCACCTGCATTCCCGTCGCACCCGACACATACCCCGTGGGGTACGCCTTAGCCGGCCACGCTGACGTTGGTGGAGTGCCCCGGGGGGTACTACGACTAAGAAGGGAGATACCCGCACAGGTACCTGACCCGATCGCTAGGAGAGCAGTGGATCTCGACGCCACCGTCGGTCGGCTCGCACCGCCTTGATGGTTGGGTGGCTCTTCACGATCGAGGGTGACGAACGCCAGACGCAGACACGCAGACCGGGTCCCTACGACGGTACTTGAGATACTGTGTCTCAAGTTCTGGTGCTACGCGTATCAAGGGGGCATTCGGTGGAGCAGCCCTTCGCCCGTCGTTCGCGCCGGTTGTCCCAGGCCCAGACCGAGCGTCGGATGCTTGACGCCGCGAGCGAGTTGGTCAACCGCATCGGGCTCACGGTGAGCTTGGACCACCTCAGCTTCGAGGAGATCATCCATGCTGCCGACGTGCCGCGCAGCGCGGCGTACCGGCGATGGCCACAGAAGGACTTGTTCATCGTCGATCTCGTGCGCAGGCTGGCCGAGAACGCCACTCCGCCCACGCTCGTGGACGACGAGGTCGCGCTGTTGACCAGCATCGTCGGGGCGCACGTGGAGTGGCTGACCACGGCCGACGGCCGGCAGCGCCTACTCGCTGAGCTGTTTCGCCGGCTGACCGTGCTGGATCTCGATGCTCTGTCCCAGTCTCCAGGCTGGCGGACCTACATCGCCCTGCACGCGACCTTCGTCGGGCTGGCGGACGGCGAGCTGCGCGAGCAGGTACGGATCGAACTGGCCGAGTCCGAGCGGACTCATCTCGCCCGGATGGCGGACTCGTGGGAGCGGTTGTCCGCACTGTTGGGCTATCGGCTGCGGCCCGGGATGGGCGCCTCCTTCGACTCCCTTGTCACTCTCGTCAGCGCCATCCTGCGCGGACTGGCCCTGATGGCGTTGGCGTCTCCACAGATCGCCTCGCACCGCACCTGGGCTACCCCGTTCGGCGCCGAGAACGCGCAGGAGTGGTCGCTTTCGGCTATCGGGATCGCCAGTATCGCTTCGGCCCACCTCGAGCCCGACCCCGACGTGGTGTGGGACGACGTGCGGGCGGCGGCGCTGCCAGCCGCCCTGACCGCCTGGACTCCATCCGATCCACGCAGAGAGGGACTCCCGAGATGACCGTGCCGGCGATCAGCACGCGCGGACTGGGAAAGCGTTACGGCCGGGTCGAGGTGCTGCGCGAGCTGGACCTCGACGTCCGACCTGGTGAGGTCTTCGGCTACCTCGGGCCGAACGGCTCCGGCAAGAGCACGACCATCCGGCTGCTGCTGGCGCTGGCACGGCCCTCGGCGGGGCGGGCGGAGATCTTCGGGTACGACTGCCAGCGCGACAGCGTCGAGGTGCACCGACGACTGGCCTACGTACCCGGTGAGGCCAGCCTGTGGCCGTCGCTGACCGGCATGGAGACCCTGCACCTGCTCGGACGCGTCCACGGCAGTCTCGACTGTGTCTACCGGGACGAGCTGATCGAGCGGTTTCGGCTCGACCCGTCGAAGAAGGTGCGCGCGTACTCGAAGGGGAACCGGCAGAAGGTGCTCCTGATCGCGGCGCTGATGACCCGCGCCGAGCTGTTGATCTTCGACGAGCCGACCTCAGGCCTGGACCCGCTGATGGAGGAGGTGTTCCGGCAGTGCGTGCGCGAAGCCCAGCTCGGAGGCCAGACGGTGTTCTTGTCCTCGCACATCCTCTCCGAGGCAGAAGCGCTCTGTGACCGGGTCGGCATCCTTCGCGATGGCCAGCTGGCTGAGGTGGGCACCATCGCGAGTATGCGGCACCTGGCGAGATCGAGCGTCGACATCACCTTCGACGGCGCCCCCCCGACGGAACTGGCTCATGTTCCTGGCGTCGCCCGAGTGCTGACCGACGGGCGGCGCGTGCACATCGAGGTGGACGGTCAGGTCCAACCCCTGATCGACGCGCTGGCCGCCACCGGCGTGCGCACGATAGTCAGCCGCGAGGCGTCGCTGGAGGAGATGTTCCTGACCCACTACGGCACAACCGGTTCCCACGACAGCCCGACCGGCGAACCGCGACCGCCAGGACGGTCGACCGCAGGCACCCGCCCATGAGCGCCCCGTCGCTGCTGACCCGGTTCGCGCGGGCGCCGGGGATGGTCGTCATCGAGGTGACGGGGCGTGGAGCCGCTCGGTCGGGGGCGCTGTGGGGGGCGGCGTTCGCCGTGTTCATGCTGGTCCAGACGAGCACATACACGTCTCAGTACCCGACGCCGGCCGCCCGCGCGGAGCTGGTGCGCGCGTACGAGACGAACCTGGGCATCAATGCGCTGATCGGACCGATCCGCGACATCGAGACCGTCGCCGGGTGGGCCACCTGGCGTTTCGTCGGAGTGCTGGCCGTGCTCGGTTCACTGTGGGGCCTGACCACCGCGACCCGGTTGCTGCGCGGCGAGGAGGCGGCGGGTCGTCACGAGCTGCTCGTCGTTGGGCGGACCACCCCCGCGCGTGCCACCGCTCAGGCCATCGCCGGTCTCGCGGCCGGGCTGCTGGCGATCTTCGGGCCCTGCGTGGTCGCGCTGGTCGTCCTCGCTCGCTCCGCGGACGTCGGGTTCTCCGTGGGGCAGTGCCTGGCCTTCGCTGGGGTCCTCGTCGCCGGGCCGGCCATGTTCGCCGCCATCGGCGCGCTGACCAGCCAGCTGTTCGACACCCGCCGCCGCGCCATGGCGCTTGGCGGCACCGTGCTGAGCCTGTCGTACGCAGTGCGGATGATCTCCGACTCCCGCCCCAGCCTGCACTGGGTGGCGTGGCTGAGCCCGCTGGGCTGGGTGGAACTGGTTCGCCCGCTGACCCAGCCACATCCGCTGGCGCTGGTCCCGATCGCGTTAACCGTGTTCGCCTGCGTCGCGGCCGCGGTGCGTCTGGCTGCCGTGCGCGACGTCGGCGCGGGCCTGTGGCCGGGACACGACTTCGCTGCTCCGCGGTTGGCCTCGGTACGCGGACCGGTCTCGCTGGCAGCCCGGATGGTCCGTCCGGTCGCGCTGGGGTGGCTGTTCGCGGTCCTGGCCATGTCCGTCTTGATCGGGGCCACGGCCGCCTCCTCCACCAGCGACTCCACGGAGTCGGGCGAGATCGCAGCTACCGTCCACCGCCTCGGTGGCAACGGTAGCCCGGTCGAGCTTTACCTGGGGCTGACCTTCCTGGTCCTCGCGCTCTTGGTCGCGATGATCGCCGCCGGCCAGGTCGCCGCCTTGGCCGCGGAGGAGACCGACGGCCATGCGCAGCACCTACTTGTGGGCCCGCTGCACCGCCTCAGCTGGCTTGCCGGACGCCTCGGATTGGCCGTCGCCCTGGTGGTCGTCGCCGGGTTCACCGCCGGTCTTGGCGCCTGGGCCGGGGCGACAAGCCAGCACAGCCCCGTCGCGCTCGCCCCCCTGCTCCTCGCCGGCGCGAACGTCATACCGCCAGCGCTGTTTGTGCTCGGCGTTGGTGTGCTGGCATTCGGAGTCCGGCCACGCGCGGCAGCCGCGGTCGCCTACGGCTACCTGGCCTGGTCGGGCTTGATCCAGCTGACCGGTGGGCTCGTCAGCATCAACCACTGGCTGATCGACACCTCAATCCTCTCCCACATGGTTCCGGCCCCAGCGACCAGCCCGGACTGGCCGCGCGCAGCGCTCGTGACGGTTCTCGCCGTGCTGCTCATCGCCGCCGGAGGCGCCGCCTTCTCCAAGCGAGACCTGCAAGGCTAATTATCCGATACGCCCCGCGGCACACCGTTCGACTACCTCGACGTCAGACACGCCACGCTGCGACCCCAACTACACCTTCGATTGTGAAGAGCCCGTTTGTGGTCTGCCATCCTCCACCGCAGACATCCGCCGTCGAGGTACGTGCGGGCCTCAAGCCACCTGTCGAAGGTTTCGGTGGGTCGGGTCGCCCGCAGCCTGCGCCACACTGTCGCCGTGCAGGCGACCGCAGCTCCACCCCTATCTGCTGCAGTACCGTGCCGATCCGCTGACGGGACACCGGGGTGCCGGCGCGGGCGATCAGTACCAGCTGAAGGCCTGCTCGTGAGCCCACGCCGCCTGAGGGTTGCCGTAGCGGGCAGTGATGTACTGAAGTCCCCACCTCACCTGCGTGGTCGGGTTGGTGCGCCAGTCAGGTCCAGCAGAAGCCATCTTGGTGGCTGGGAGGGCCTGCGGGATGCCGCTCGCACCGGAGCTGGAGTTCACCGCCGCGGGGTCCCAGTTCGACTCTCGAGTCCATAACGCGTCGAGGAAGGGCCACTGGGCGTCCCCCCACAGACGGTCGACAGTCTGTCGGGTGGCGGCGCGGATCGACCCGTTGGTCCCCAGCGTGACCATGCTGGTGAGCGGACGCGTAGCACCGAAGTAGTCCCAGCCAGGCCCAAGTGCGTCGAACCGGACAGCAGCCCCCGGATGGGGCGCGTCCAGGAACTGCCCCCCGCCCACATAGAGGCCGACGTGGTGAATACCTGCCTCGGTGGCTCCGAAGAACACCAGATCTCCGGGCTGGAGCGCCGCGGCGGATGAGATCGCCCACTGTTTCGTGGCCTCGTACTGCGCATACGCATTGTGGGTGAAGCCCATCCCGACCTGCCGGTAGGCCATCATCGTCAGGCCGGAACAGTCGAAGCTGTCTGGGCCCGCGCCTGCCCAGAGGTACGGCTTTCCAAGCTGAGCTTCGGCGTAGCTCAGCAGGCTCGCAACCGCCTGACCCGGCCCGACGACCTGGTAGGCGATACCCACATAGTTCGCGATCGCGCCTGCGACCACGGCATCACCGGCCGCCGTCCAGGAGCCATCGGCTGCCTGCAGACCGGAGGCGGTCAACGCCGCCGGCAGGGTCAGGACACGAAGGTTCGGGGCGTGCTTCACCAGGCTCTGGTACTGCTGACCTTCGGTGGCCGCAGCGGCTGCCGCTGTTGTCGGGCTCACTGCTCGAACCCAGAGCACCGGCGTCTGGGCCAGGACGGTCGATACACCTGAAGCCTGTTCGACCGCCGGGTGGGCGATGGCGACGATGACGAGGTCCGGGTGGACGGCCGCCGCTGCGGTCGACACCTGCGCAGCCAGGTCGTGCGTCGGTCCGGTCAGCACGTCGGCGGACGCGATCTGGCCTGGGACTCCAGCGCCGGTGAGAAGACCTTGCAGGTTGCTCCGGATCGCTGCGGTGCTGCGGTCGGTGACCACGAGAACCGTGACGGTATGCGCGGGTGCCGGCACCGTCGTCGGCGTGCCAGGCGCAGCCGGTGGCTGTTGAAGTCCAGCCATGACCGCGGGTGAGAAGGTAGCGGTTCCCGGAAGCGCGGGGGCGGGGCACCTGACTGGCAACGCATGCACGTCGATCTGGTTGCCTACGACCCATGCCTGCAGGGCGGGCAGCACGCATACGGGCCCGGCGACGTCGGGGATGTCCATCCCGAATGTGATGCCACCCTTTGCGGCCAACCCGAGGGCCTGTCCCGGGACCACCTTTGCGCCCTGCACGACACTGATCGTGCTAAAGCCCGCGAGGCGGTAGGTGGCGCCGTCGTCACCGGAAAGAACGAGCTGACCAGCCACGACGCCGCTGACCGCGCCGGCCGTCGGCGCGAGGACCGGCGTGCCGGCATCCACGCGAAGCGCCGCCGTCTGTGCTGTGCCTTCAAGCCAGGACGGATGCTGCGCCAGCAGACCGGCACCAACCGGCAGCAGGTAGCTTCCGTCGCCCGGAGGAACCGGTGACGGGGTAGCCACCGGGCCGACGCCGACGTCAGCTTCGTCAGGGGCCGGACGAGCCTTGGACGGCCTGGCCACCTTAGTCGGTGCCGGCTGAGTAGGCGTCGCGGCCGGTGCGGCCGGTGCCGGCGGAGTAGGCGTCGCGGCCGGTGCGGCCGGTGCGGCCGGTGCGGCCGGTGCGGCCGGTGCGGCCGGTGCGGCCGTCGGTGATGTGGCCGTGGTCGGTGCCGCGGTCGGGACGGCCGTCGTCGGTGCCGCGGTCGGAACGGCCGTGGTCGGTGCCGCGGTCGGGGTAGCCGTCGTCGGCGCCGCGGTCGGGGTAGCCGTCGTCGGCGCCGCGGTCGGGGTGGCCGTCGTCGGCGCCGCGGTCGGGGTGGCCGTCGGAGACGTGGTCGGCGCGGGCACCCTTGCAGTCGACTTGCTGACTGAAGGTGGCACGGGTGCGGTTGGACTTGGGGCGGGCGCCGCGGCAGGTGTGCCCGTGTCACCGCCTCGGGCAGTCACGCCCACTGAGACGACGACGGTGCCAGCAGCGGATGCGGGACCTGACTCGGCGGCGAACGCCGTGCCGATCGCCAGCCATCCTGAGGACAGCACCAACACTGTCAGCGCCGCGGCGCGACGCGGGCGCCTACGAAACAGAATTGCCCCGTTCCGCGGGGGCTGCCCAGGCGAGGACTGGCCGTGAGGTCCACGGGCCGGATCCGTCGGCCGTCGACTCATACACCGATCAAGAACTCCAGCCATTCGTCCCCCTAGACGTTTCCCTGAGACTGTAATGCGCCATGCGTCATACCGCACGAGCTCTTCCACACACCGGTTGTGAATCACATATCGGCTGGACAGGTCGTTGCGATCAGAGTGGACAGAGGGGGAAGCCCAGCCAGGCCAGCTGATCATCGCGCTAGAGCCAGGTGTTGCGGCATCGGCGCCCCCACGCGGTCAGGGTGGCGCCGGGGAGGAGCAGAAGTATGCCGGCGGTGATGACACTGCTGATCGGCTTTGGTGAGGGCCAGCACGCGGCTGCCGGTGGGCTTCGTGGTCACGCCTAAAAGGGCGACCGGTTCGAGCTGGCGATCTCGATTGAGCTGACCAGCCTGTGAGCGGGGCGCAGCTCGCGCGCCCCAACTGGCCCGTGTCGAGGTCGTCCGGGTTCAGTGACCGGGCCGATGTCGGACCGGGACACGTTCCAGGCGCCCGACACGAAGGTCGTTCTCAAGCAGGACGTCTCGGGCGGGACCGGAACGGCGGTGGTGACCTACGACCTCGAGCGGTGTCCGACCCGTTCTACGTCCGGGTGCGCGGCACCGACG
>NZ_JBDTKA010000006.1:0-4715 GCF_039935575.1 Lapillicoccus sp. | reverse complement strand
CTGCGAACGGTCCTGGTACTGACGGGCTCGACGCGGCGCGAGCAGGTGGAGCACTTTCCCTATCGGCCCACCAGGATCGTCGACTCGATCGCCGACGTCATCCCGCTCGTGGACGAGTTCGGACGAGCATGAGCAGTCGAGGCCCCCGGTGAGGGTTTGTCGCATGACGAGGTCCCGGTTTGCCAGGCAGCTGAACGCCCAGACGGCTGCGACCGCTGCGGGTGTCTGACGGTCGGCGCAGTCGGCCCGGCGAGTGGGCATAGTGTTCCGGCATACCGATCGTCACTCGGACTCCCCGGCCTCGCTGACATCCGTATCACTTCACGTGCGAGTTGCGACGGGTGGTCGTCAGGCCGACTCACAGGTCTCGCGCCGCCGGGCCGCCCGCCGTCACGGCGAAGCTGGCTGGGGCCTTCAGTCCCGAGTCCGCGAACGCCCGTTCGACTGAGGCGGAGACGGTCTCGATCTCGTCCGCTCGCACGAGCGCGATCGCCGAGCCTCCGAACCCGGCACCGGTCATCCGCGCCCCGAGCGCGCCGCAGCCCAGGGCAGTGTCCACGACCAGGTCGAGCTCCACGCAGGACACCTCGTAGTCGTCGCGCAACGAGGCGTGGGACTCGGTGAACAGCTCGCCGACGGTGTCGAAGTCGTCGTCCTCCAACGCCGCGACGCACCGCACGACGCGCTCGATCTCGGTGACGACGTGCCGGACGCGGGCTCGGGCCCGCTCGTCATCCAACCGGTCGAGTGCCTCGTCGAGCCCGTCCATCGGAACCTCGCGCAATGTCGCGACTCCGAGTGCCTCCGCCGCGTGCTCGCAGGTGGCTCGTCGCTCGGCATACTGCCCGTCGACGAGAGCATGCTCGGCCCTGGTGTCGACAACCAGAAGGGCGAGGCCGTGCCGCTCCGGCTCGAACGGCACCTGACGGACGGCTCCGGAACGAGAGTCGAGCAGCAACGCATGGCTGCGCGTCGTGCGCAGCGACGCCGCCTGGTCCATGCCGCCGGTGGGGGCGCCGGCGATGTCGTTCTCGGCGAGCTGGCACAGGTGCGCCGCGCGCGCCCGGCCGGCCGGCTGGCCCAGCATGCCGATGTGCAGCAACCGGTCGAAGGCCGCCATGACGCTGCACTCGAGCGCGGCGGAGCTCGACAGTCCGGCACCGACCGGGACGTCACTGACGACGACGATGTCGGCGCCGGGCACGCGATGACCCGCCTGCTCCAGCGCCCAGGCCACTCCGGCCACGTAGGCGGTCCAGCCGGTGGGGTGGCCCGGCCGGACATCGCTGAGTGAGACCTCGCTGACGGCGTCTCCGGCGTGGGCGCTCGACATGCGCAGCAGGCCGTCGTCACGCAGGCGCATCGCGGCGTACGTGCGCTGCGGCAAGGCGATCGGCAGCGCGAGGCCGCCGTTGTAGTCCGTGTGCTCGCCGATCAGGTTGACTCGACCGGGGGCCGACCACACACCGGACGGCTCCTGCCCGAAGAGCTCGCGAAAGGTCCGTGCAGCCTCGGTTGCGGTCACGCGCGTAACGCTAGCCCAGGCCCTCCTGCCAGAATGCCAGTCATGTCCGATGCCGCCTCGAGCTCCGGCGACGTTCTCACGGTCGGGGTATCCATCCCCATCCCGGCACCGTTCGGACCACACCTACAGGGTCGGCGAACCGCATACGGAGACCCGCTGGGGGCGGTCACCCCGGCGCACGTCACCCTGCTCGGGCCGACCGTGGTCGACTCGGCCGACCTGAGCGAGCTCACCGACCACCTCGCAACGGCGGCGACCGACGTCAGCCCGTTCATCATGACCCTGCGCGGGACCGGGACCTTCCGTCCCGTGTCCGCCGTGGTCTTCGTCCACCTCGCCCGCGGCATCTCGGCCTGCGAGCAGCTCGAGCTGGGAATCCGGAAGGGTCGGTGGGGCGCACCGCTCGCCTTCCCCTTCCATCCCCACGTGACGATTGCGCACGACGTCGCCGAGGGGGAGCTCGACCGAGCTTTCGAAGAGCTCGCCGACTTCGTGGCGACGTTCGAGGTCCGCGGGTTCCACCTCTACGTCCAGGATGATGACGGGGGCTGGGTACCAGTCCGTGAGTTCCCTCTGGGTTGACAACGTGCTTCGGGAGGCCGACCGATGAAGAAGCTCTGGGCACGGATCCAACAGCTCAAGCTCTACCGCGCCAACCAGCGATACAACCAGGTACGCGGCAACCTCCTGTCCGCAGGGATCGCCTACTACGCGTTCTTCTCGATCTTCCCGGCCGTCGGGATCGCCGCGGTGGTGTTCGGGTTCGTCCTGCGCAACAACCCCACTCTGCTCGCCTCGGTCGGGGACGCGATCAACGGCGCGCTCCCGAACCTCGTCACAACCTCGGCGAACCCCAAAGGCCTGATCACCCTGTCCACGCCGTCCCTGTCGGTACTGACGATCAGCGGGGCGATCGCCGTTGTCAGCCTCGTCCTGTCCGCGGCAGGGTGGATCGGCTCGTTTCGTGACGGGATCCGCGCGAGCCTCGGTGCCACGGGCTCACCCGGCAACTTCCTCACCGACAAGCTGCGCGACCTCGGGGTGTTCGTCCTTCTCGGCGTGGCCTTCCTGCTGTCCGCCGTGCTCACGACGGTGCTCGGTGCCGCTTCGGGCTGGCTCGCCGAGAAGGTCGGCCTCGGGGACCACTCGTTCATCGTGACCGCGGTCGGGCTGGCGGTCGGCTATGTCGTCGATGTCGCCGTCCTCGTCCTCATGCTCCGGGTCCTTTCCGGCATCGCTCTGCCGTGGCACGTCGTGCGACAGGCCGCCATGGTGGGTGGGCTCGGGCTGGGGATCGTGAAGTTCTTCGGCACCCAGCTGATCGCCAGCGCGACCCGCAGCCCGCTCCTTGCGTCGGTGGCACTCATCATCGGGATGTTGTTCTGGCTCAACCTGATCGCCCGGCTCGTGCTGCTGTCGGCCTGCTGGGCGTACCTCGACGTGAAGGAGACGGAGGGAATCGGGATCGACGCCGAGGCGGCCGGCGACCTTGCCGGAGCCGTCCGTAGCGGCGACACAGCAACGGACGGCTCGCAGCCCGTCCGTCACGAGACGGCGCGGCTCATCCCACCCCCCGGGGCGACCGCCGGTGTCGTCGACCCCCGGGCGTCGCGCGAGCGGGACCGGGTCAGTGTCGTGGCCGGTGCGGTGCTCGGTGCCGCCGCAGCGGTGGGCGTCGTCAACGCGGTACGCCGTCTGGTCTCGCGCTGACTGAACCTCGTCTGCGCTGAACCTTGTTGCACTGAACCTCGTCTGCGCTGAACCTTGTGGCCCTAAACCTTGTTGCGGTCGTGGGCGCGTCTGATCCGCACCGCCGCGAACGCGACGAGCAGGAGCACGGCGAGGACGGCGTATGTGGCGGGGTTGCCCCCGGCGGTCTGCGCCGAGGTGCGCAGGGCGGGCAACGGGTTCCCGCCGGCCTGCTCCGGTGAGGCGCCGGCCAGGACGGGTGCACCCGTCGGGCTCGAAGGCGAAGCCAGGGTGGCACCCGCGGCGGGAACCTCGGGGGTCGCGGTCGGGTCCGGGGTGCCGGCCGTCGTCGGGACCGGGGTGCCGCCGAGCTCGGGAGGTTGTGGTGCCCCGGGTGCCACAAGCGTGCCAACGGGGGTCAGGTTCGCCGCGTTGGCGAAAGCCCAGTCCAGCAGGGCGGCGCTGCGCTTCCAGCTCGGCACGTCCGTGCCACCCATCTGCGCGATGACCAGGGTCCGCCCGCCTCGGGTCGCCGCGCCGATGAACGTCTGCCGGGCGCCCGTCGTAAAGCCGTTCTTGACACCGATCGTGCCCGGGTAGTTCGCGAGCAGCAGGTTGTGGTTCTGGATCTGGAACGGCGCGTAGACCTTGCCGCCACGGTCGGTGCCCCCGGGGAACTCGTACTGGCCGGCGGTGGCATAGGTCCGGTAGGCCGCCAGCTTCATCACCGCACGCCCGAACAGGGCCAGGTCATAAGCGCTGGAGTGCTGTCCGTCTGCGTCCAGACCGGAGGGGTCGACCGCGACGGTGTCCCAGGCGCCGAGCCCGCGGGCCTTGACGTTCATGTCGGCGATGGTCTTGTCCTTGCCCCCGTACGCGTCGGCGAGGGCGTACGCCGTGTCGTTGCCACTGATGAGCACCAGGCCGTAGAACAGGTCGGCGACGGTGTAGGTCGCCCCGGGCACCAGACCCACCCGCGTGCCGTCGGCATTGGCCTCGACGTCGGTCGCCGTCACCGACGTCGCGGGGTCGAGCGACGGCAGGACCACCAAGGAGGTGAGGGTCTTGAGGGTGCTGGCCGGCAGCAGCCACGCGTGGGCGTCCTTCGCCGCGAGGATCTGGCCACTGTCCATGTCGGCCACGACGTAGGAGACGTCGCTGACGATGGGCGGGGCCGGAACCGACGACGTCGACTGGTATATGACCCCCGACGTCGCCAGCTTCGGACCACCTACCGTGTGAGCGGGCGAGACCGACGGGGCGGCGATCGGGGTCGGAGGGGCGACGACGCATACCGGTGTGGTCGTGGTGGCACCGCCCGACGGCGTCTGGCTGGTCGGCGGGCTGCCCGTGCTCGGGGCGACCGTCTGACCGGACGGGCAGGGGCTCGGCGTGGCCGCCGCGGGGCTGCTCCCGACCACTGAGGCGAGCAGTGCTAGCGACACGGCCAGCACGGTTGGCACGATCGCGCGGACGCGACGCCGGGGGCTCGAAGAGGGAT
>NZ_JBDTKA010000005.1:0-19618 GCF_039935575.1 Lapillicoccus sp. | reverse complement strand
CGACCCGGGCCGCCTCCACCGCCCGGGACAGGTCGTCGACCTCCCGGAACACCCGACCGAGGTCGGCGCCCTGGGCCTGCCACAACACCGCCGCCAACCCCGTCAACGCCGCCCGCGCCGCAGCAACCGCAGCACGACGGTCGGCCACACGCGGCACCGTCGGCACCGTCGCCGGCAGCGCTGGCGGCTGCGGCGACTCGGCGGGCGGAACTGGTGGCATACCCGAAACCTACAACCGACCACCGACAACCCCCTCAACCGCGATCAGCCGAATCCCATTGCCAGACAGAGGTCCCCGAGGTTCGCTCCGGGATGGTCACCTCCTCCTCACGACGCCGGGTGGTCGTCCAACGCAGAGGTCGGTTCCGGTTCAGGCCGTGCTGGCGGGTCATCAACGCCCCGACGTCCTGGCCCCTAGAGTCGTGACCCATGACAACGTGGGACGACATCATCGCCGCGGTCGGCGTGGCCGTCGCTGGACACACAGATGACGGCCGCCGCGAGCTGACCGCCTGTTGGGAGCGGACGTCCGAGGCGGACTACGCGCAGCGGTGCGTGATCGCCCACTACCTCGCCGACCTCCAGCCGCACCTCGGCGATGAAGTTGGTTGGGACGAACAAGCGCTGCAGGCATACCCGCACCTGACCGACGAGGACCTTGCCCCGATCGGTATCCCGGCGGCGCGCGGGCTCGCACCCAGCCTCCACCTCAACCTCGGCGACGGGTACCTGCGCCAGGGACGGCTCGCCGACGCGCATACCCAGCTCGTTGCCGGTCTGGCCGCCGAGGATGCCCTCGGCGATGACGGCTACGGCAGACTGATCCGCCAAGGACTAGCCGGCCTACAAGAACGGATCACGGCCAAGGAGACGCGTTGATCGTGGGAGGTGATCAGCGAACGGGCCACCCGGCGCCGGGCACCGAGACGGGGACGCTCAGCACCTGTCCCTCGAAGGGGATCTGTCCCGAGACACTCGCCATGCCGTGCCAGTGGGCCGCGACGACGAACAGCGTGGCCCCGTCGGGGCCTCCGAGCATGCAGGCGAAGCCGCCGCGGTCCAGAGCCACGCGTTCCAGCACGTCTCCACCGTCGCGTACCCGCACGCACTCCCGGTGCGGAACGTCGGCGTACCAGACCGCCCCCTCCGCGTCGATACAGATGCCGTCGGGAGCGCCGTCGCCCAGGTCGGCCCAAACCCGACGGCCGGACAGCCCGCCGTCGTCTGCGATGTCGAACGCCGTGAGCCGCTGGCGGTGCGACTCCGCAACCACCAGGGTCCGGTTGTCGGCCGTCACCGCCATGCCGTTGGGGAAGGCGAGGTCGTCGGCCACGACCCGGGCCGTCCCATCGGGTGTCACGAGCGCCACGAAACCCGGCGCTACGTCACCACTTGGCGCCGACCCGCCCATCGCGTCGTAGTTGCAGTTGTCGACATAGGCGTTGCCGCGCCCGTCGACGACGATGTCGTTGCCGCCGTAAGCCGACAGGTCACTCAGGTCGGCATACGTCGACGTCGTCCCGTCGGGCGCCACCCGCAGGAGTGCCTTCTCGGGGCCCGAGACGACAACCGGCGCCCCGTCGGGCAGGAAGTCGAAGCACAGCGGTAGCGAGCGGTGCCGCGCCATCACCTGGCTCTCGCCGTCGGCGGCCACGGCGATGATCTCCCCGGCGATCCAGTCCGAGAACCACAGCCGACCGTCATGCCACCGTGGAGACTCGACCAACCCGAGCCCGGTCATCAGCGTCTCCACAGAACTTCCCCCGGCCGCAACCATCCTCAGCATGTCCCGGCACCCTAGCTCGACCGGGACCACAACTGGTTGCCCACGATCCAAAGCAGTGGTTGGTTGACGCGATGGGGGAGAGCCCCGCCACGCCGACCGGTCGGGCCGCCGGGCCGCCGAACGCCTCGTTGTCACTCGCGCACACCTGCTCCCGTCGCTCTGGCTCGGCGTCTGCGCAGTCGGCATCTCCTACGGCTACCGCTACATCGGGGCGGGCGGCGTCACATCTCGGGGACCACCGCGGGGACCGCCCAGCTGGTCATCCCGCTGCAGGTGGCTCCTGCGGACCCGGAAAGAACAGCCTGGTCGCCCCCCCGATGGGTTGCTCGCCGCTGGTTCACCGATGCGGAGAGGTGAGTCGATCGCGCAGCGCTCGGTCGCGAGCCAGACGCATACCGTCCCGTCGTCGGCGGTCGGCCAGGATCGCCGCGAGGATGTACTCAGGGTGGCTTCCGGGCGGCGGTGGCGGCGAGACGTAGAGACTCATCTCGGCCAGCAGGGTCTGGCCGAGCTCCGCACGCGCCGACGGAGTCATCGACGGGGCGGCCGGGAGGAAAGTGCGCACCGACATGGCCAGGTCGTCGGGGAGCTGGGAGATGTCGGCGCTCGTCGCCCACGCGGCCAGGTGCGGCGGCATGGGAACCGGCGGCGGGAGGTGGGCCGCGACGCGGTCCCGGACCACGTAGGTGCCGGCCGCCATGTCGCCGAGGCGCTTGCCCTTGTTACTCGCCACGGACGCAATGACGGCGGGGATACCCCAGAACAGGTAGATCTCGACGACACCGAGCAGGCCGCGAGTCAGGGCGTGCCGGAAGGTGATCGGACCCGCGTCGTCCCGCACAGTGCGCAGCCCCGCGGCCATCTTGCCGACGCTGCGCCCACGCGTGAGCGTCTCGATCGTCACCGGGTAGGCCACCCACGCCAGCAGGAAGCAGACCAGGAGAACCGCGGCAACGAGGGCGTCGTCGAGCTGTCGGGCGAGGGCGCTTCCGGCCGTGAGGAGGCCGAATGACAGGGCCACGACGATGACGTAGTCGATGAAGCCCGACAGGATGCGGGACCCGATGGAGGCCGGCGGCAGGTCGAGGGCGACCGCCTCACCGGTGACGAAGTCGTCGTCCCCGACACCCACCGTCGCGCTACTGGCCCAGCTCACGTCAGCGTCCCCCTCTCGTGCGGACAGCGTAGACGTTCGCCGCATACAGTGACGCCGTGGATCTCGACGCCTACGTGCTCGCGCACCAGCACGAGTGGGCGCGTCTGCACGAGCTGTCGTCGCGACGCGGCCGTCTCAGCGGCGCCGAGGCCGACGAGCTCCTCGACCTCTACCAGCGCGTCGCCACGCACCTGTCCGAGATCCGCAGCCGTTCGCCGGAGCCGACCCTCGTCGCGCACCTGTCCTCGATGCTGGCGACGGCCCGGTTGAGGTCGGTCGGGACCAGGACGGTCAGCCTCAACGACATCGTCCGGTTCTTCACTGACACCTTCCCGGCCGCGCTCTACCGGAATCGGCGTTGGTGGGTGACCACGATGGCGGTCAACGTCGTCGCCGCGTGGGTCATCGGGTGGTGGTTCGTCGCGAACCCCGGCTTCGAGTCAGCGCTGCTCGACCCCAGCGAGGTGGACCAGCTCGTCAACAGCGACTTCGCGAGCTACTACAGCGAGTATGCCGCTGGCAGCTTCGCGCTCAAGGTCTGGACGAACAACGCCTGGGTCGCCGCCCTCTGTATCGCGCTGGGAGTGCTCGGCGTCCCAGTGATCCTGTTGCTGCTTAACAACATTCTCAACGTCGCGCTCATCGGCGCCCTGATGTGGTCACACGACCGAGCCGGCCTGTTCTTCGGCCTGATCCTGCCCCACGGGATGCTCGAGCTGACTGCGGTTTTCGTCGCGGCCGGCGTGGGGCTGCGGATCTTCTGGGCGTGGATCGAACCCGGTCCCAGGCGGCGACTCGACGCGGTGGCGCAGGAAGGCCGCACGGCGATGTCGGTGGCGCTCGGCCTGGCCGTCGTACTCCTCGTCAGCGGCGTCATCGAGGCGTTCGTGACGCCGTCACCGTTGCCGACGTGGGCCCGCATCGCGATCGGTTTCCTCGCCTGGGGCGCCTTCATGGCCTACGTGTTCACCGTGGGCCGATGGGCGGTCCGTCGCGGCTCGACCGGAGACGTGTCGGCGCGCGATGCCGGGGACCTGGCCCCCGTCGTCGGCTGAGCTGCCACCCAGAGGAGTTTCGGGAGCCCAGCGCCCGCAATCCCGAGCGCGGAACTCCCGAAAACGGGGCGGAGCCCTCCTCAGAGCAGGCCTTGGCTCTTGAGCAGTAGATAGTGGTCGGCGAGCCGCGGCGGCAGGTCCTCGGGGCTGGCATCGATCACGGTGACTCCGAGCCCGGCCAGCATGGCCGCGGTCCGGCGGCGCAGCTCCAGGGTGCGTTCGGCGGCGGCGGCGTCATAGGCCTGGGCCGTCGTGTCCCGGCGGGCGGCCATCGCGACGAGCGCCGGGTCGCTCACCGACGCGACGACGACGCGGTGGTGCAGCGTCAGCGAGGCGAGGGTCGGCAGCAACGACTCCTCGATCGCGGCAGGTTCCAAGGTCGTGAGCAGGACGACCAGGGCCCGACGCCGGCTGGTGTCGGCGATGGCCGTGGCCAGGGTCGGCCACGAGGCTTCGAGCAGGGCCGGCTGCAGCGGTGACATCGCCTGGACGAGGTCGCCGAGCAGGGCTGACCGGCTCGAACCCGTGACCCTTGCGCGGACCCAGCGGTCGCCGGCGATGAGGTCCACCCGGTCGCCCGCTCGGGACGCCAGCGCCGCAAGCAGCAGCGCGGCGTCCATCTCGCTGTCGAGCCGGGGCATCTGCTCGACCCGGCCGGCCGAGGTCCGCGACGTGTCGAGCACCAGGATCACGCGCCGGTCGCGCTCGGGCTGCCACGTCCTCACGACGACGTGCTGCCGTCGTGCCGTCGCCCGCCAGTCGATCGAGCGGACGTCGTCGCCCTCGACGTAGTCCCGCAGCGAGTCGAACTCGGTCCCTTGACCGCGCACCCGCACGGCGGAACGCCCGTCGAGCTGACGCAGGGTCGCCAGCCGGGACGGGAGATGCTTGCGGCTGGCGAACGGCGGCAGCGCGCGGATAGACCCGCCGACGTCGAACGAGTGCTGTCGGGCGCCCATCCGCAAGGGGCCGAAGCTACGGACGGTCACCCGGTCGGCCAGCCGGTCGCCGCGCCGCGTCGGGAGCAGGACCGTGGTGAACCGGCGCCGCTCTCCGCCGGGGATGGACAGCTGATGCCGCTCGCCGGTCGCGCCCGCCGAGGGCTGCCACGCGTCGCGCAGCACACCCCGCACCCGTCGCCTCGAGGTGTTCGTCACCAGGAGCGACGAGGCTCCAGACTCACCGAGCCTGACCTGGCTGGTCGCCTCGCGCTCGATGCTCAGGTGGCCTGGGCCGACCGCGAGGACGAGGTCGACGATAACCGCGAGCAGCACGATGCCCACCCACAGAAGAACCATCTGCCGGGTCGGCTGCAGGACCACCGCCACCAGCCCGGCGAGCAACAGCAGCGGAAACCGACCACTCACCGCCACGACGACTCCCTTCGGAACAGGCGCCATCCAATCGACGAGCTCAACACGCTCGACCCGCTCGATGCGCTCAACCTGGCCCGAGGCATACCGGCCCTCAGCGGGGCACCGGGACCGAACCCACGGCGCTCGCGAGCACCGAACCCACACCCACACCTTCGAGCTCGGCCTCGGGCCGCAGCGTCAGACGGTGGGCGAGCGTGGCGTGGGCGAGCGCCTTGACGTCGTCCGGCGTGACGAAGGTCCGGCCGTTCATCCAGGCCCACGCTCGAGCGGTTGCGAGGAGGGCGGTCGCGCCGCGCGGACTGACCCCGAGCGAGAGAGACGGCGCCTGTCTGGTCGCCCGCGCGATGTCGACGATGTAGCCGGCCACCTCGGGCGCGACGCTCACCGTGCGGACGGCTGCCGCTCCTGCGGCCAGGTCGTCGGGACCGGCGACCGGCTGGAGACCGGCTGCGGCGAGGTCGCGCGGGTCGAACCCCGCCGCGTGTCGGCGTACGACCTCGAGCTCGTCGTCGCGGCCGGGGACCGGGAGCACCACCTTGAGCAGGAACCGGTCGAGCTGCGCCTCGGGCAGCGGGTAGGTGCCCTCGTACTCGACGGGGTTCTGGGTGGCGGCGACGAGGAAAGGCGCGGGCAGGGCGCGCGCCAGCCCGTCGACCGAGACCTGACGCTCCTCCATCGCCTCCAGCAGCGAGGCCTGCGTCTTGGGTGGGGTGCGGTTGATCTCGTCGGCGAGCAGCAGGTTGGTGAAGACGGGCCCTTCGCGGAAGGTGAAGTCCGACGTCCGCTGGTCGTAGACGAGCGAACCCGTGATGTCGCCGGGCATCAGGTCCGGGGTGAACTGCACGCGCTTGGTGCCGATGGCAAGGGTGTGGGCCACAGCGCGCACCAGCAGCGTCTTGGCGACACCGGGTACGCCTTCGAGCAGGATGTGGCCGCGCGCGAGCAGGCAGATGATCATGCCGGAGACAGCCGCGTCCTGTCCGACCACCGCCTTGCCCACCTCACGACGCACCGCCAGCAGCGCCTCGCGGGCCCGGTCGGCATCGGGTGTCTCGCGCGCCTGGGTCTCGGACGGCGCTGCCGGCGGCGGCGCGTCGGGCCGGTCCTGGTCGTCGGTGTGGGGAGTGCCCTGCGGGTCGGTCATGAGCGGCGTACTTCCTTCTCGAGGGCGACGAGCTCGATGGCGAGCCCGAGGAGGTGGTCATCGGTCGCGGGCGGTGGGCCGAACAGCAGCGCGCCGACCTCGGCGGTCGGTCGTCCGCAGGCGAGAGATGCCGCGGCGACCAGGCCGTCCACGGCTGCCCGCGCGGCCCAGGGGTCGGCACCCGAGTCAGCACCTGTGTGAGCACGAGGGCCGGGCACGGGAAGCCCCAGGTATGCCGTCAGCCGGGTGCGGGTGGCCTGCTGCAGCACGGCGGCGGCTCGCGTCGAGTCACGGGCGCGCCGGTACAGGCGCCCCCGGCTCTCCGTGGTCTCGACGGCCCGGACGACCACGGGCAGCGGCTCGGGAACGAGGCGACCGAGCCGGCGACCGCGCCAGACGATGACGCCGACGAAGGCGATCACCACCAGGAGCAGGCCGGGTCCGAGCCACCGCGGCAGGAGGGCCGCTGGGCTCTGGTCGGAGGCGGGGATATCGGCTCGGGAGGGGACGTACCAGACCAGGCGAGGGAAGTGCCCGAGCGCGCGGAGCAGGACGGCAGCGTTCGACGCGTCGGTGACCTGGTCGTTGGTTGCGATCGACGTGCTGCCGATCAGGACGAGGGGTGCGGTCTGTGCGCTTCTCGGCAGCGAGAGGTAGACCGAGTGGCCGTCGTGGGTGAAGCAGGAGCCGTTGGCCGAGGCCGACTGGTACTCGAACTGGCTGCGAGAGAGGGACTCCCCGCCCCGGACGTCGTCGGTGCCCGAGCATCCCGTCGCGACCAGGTCGTCACCGCTGCGTCGTTGCGAGGTCGCGCTGACGCCCGGTGCGAGGTAGCGGGTGACGCTGCTCTCGGCGCCGAGGACCACCAGCCGCCCGGCGCCACTGGTGCTCACAGCCAGATCTCGGGTGGTCGACTCGGCGAGCTCGGCCGTCCGGGTCACCACCACGGTCGTGTCCCCGTCGGCTCCGGCGCGGTCCAGCTCGGTCTGACCGCGGGCGACCTGGACACGCACGCCCTGCTGCTCGAGCACCCGGGCGACGGCCTGGGCTCCGGAGGCGGTCGGGTTGTCCGGGTCGAGCGGGATGGTCGTACTCGAGCCAGGCCCAGCGACCACGAACAGGGTGACGACTGTCACCACGGCGGCGATCGCGACCGCGACGAGCAGCCAGCGACGCCAGCGGCGAGAACCTCCCGACTCGCTGCCGTGGGCATCGGGCGCCGCAATGGCCGACGCGTCCGCCCGCTCACCGGGAACCTGCGAACGGTCCCAGAGCCCGAGCCTTGGCGGGGTCGTCGGGGAGGTCGTCGGGGAGGTCGTGGGGGAGGTCATCGCGGTGCCCCCACGGTCCACACAGACGCTGGTTCTGGGCTCTGGACGCTCATGCCGCCTGTCCCGCGCGACTCACCAGACGCGCCCGGTGGTGTACGCGGGACGGTCACCGGTCGGGCGGTGCGCAGCGCGTCGTGGGTGGCCCGGACCCGCTCCGCCTGCCCACGGCTCGCCTCCTGGTCCCCGTAGGCCACGGCGTCGAACACGTCCATGGTGCGACCGACGTCCCCCGCATGATCCGGGAAGGCCGTGGCCAGCGCAGCACCGACCTCGTGCGCGGTCAGGGAGGGTGCCGCGTCGAGCAGGGTCCGACGTTCGGCGTCGCGCGCGATCGCCCGGGTCCAGGCGAGGACCGCGTCGCCATAACGCTCAGCCCGGAACGCCTCCACGGCCGCTGCCCTCAGCTCCTCGGCTGTCTGCACGCTGTTGCCGAGCAGCGTCGTCCGCGTCGTCGTCCGGCGCCCCTCGCGGCGCACGCGGGTGAGCAGGTAGGCGACGGCGACCCCGGCCAGCACGACGACGAGGGCGATGACGACGGGGGGCAAGCTGGCGCTGCCGGTGCCCTGCGTCGCCTGCAGGTCCTGGATCCGCTCGGCGAGCCAGTCCATGAACCGCTGGAAGAGCGACCGGGTGTCGTGGTAGTCGCCCTTGGCGAGCTCGGCCACGAGCCACTGGCGGGCCTGGTCCGTCGTGGGGTCGACCCGCGTCGTCAGCCCCGCCAGGTGCGCCCCGGTAGGCCTCATCGAGGTCCACCGGTCAGCGCGACGTCTCCGGCGCGGACCGACCGTTGCAGGACCACGTCGAAACCCTCCTTGCGCATCCGTTGGTCGACGTAGGTGAGACACGTGGCGCCGGCGACGAACGGCACGACCACGGTCGCGGCCAGCAGGGTGGCGACGGCCAGTCCCACGGACGACAGCACCGCGCTGACGCTGGGGGAGGCGTCCACGAGGCTGGCCAGGATCGCGCCGACGAGCAACAGCGGCAGTTGAAGAACCCAGAACACCACCACGGCAAGCAGTCCGACAACCAGCAGCCGACCGAAGACCCGCCAGAAGGCGCCGCTGGTCAGGGCCAGGCTGCGGCGGAGCGCCGCCCGGATCGACCGGCGTTCCAACACCACTGCCGAGGCCGCCAGACAGGTACGCGTCGTGAACAGCGCCGACCAGGCGGCCACCAGCAGGCCCCCCACCGCCCCGACCAGCAGAACGGCGCCGAGGGACGCGGAGACCGCGGCGATGATCAGACCGACGACCAGGACAGGGAGGGCCAGCGCCAGCAGCCGCAGCGCCTCGAGCCCCAGCAGGGCGAGGAGCCGGGACCGAACCGCGCGCCAGAGCTCACCGACACCCGGGCGACGGCCGAGAACTGACTCGCCCACGGACGAGGACAGCGCCCCACCGAGGACCGCGGCGGCGAATCCGACGCCGAATGCCAGCACCAGGGCGAAAAACCCGGTGCGGTCGAGCACGGCCTGGCCACCTGACCTGGAGTACCACCCGGCGGCGAGGCCCACGGTAGCCAGCAGGATTGCGGGGACAGCTGACGCGGTGAGCACCAGCAGGCTGAGGCCGAGGACCGGGCCAGGGTTGCGCCGGGCGTGCTTGACCGACGCGTCGAGCAGGTCTCCCAACGACATCGGACGGAGGGCGACGATCCCCGGTTTGTGGCTGGTCACAAGCAGCGGCGGCGAATAGGGTCCTCGACGCGCGGTCGGGCTCACCGGCATACCAGCACGGGTGAGTCCTCCTGGGGGGAGGTAGGCGACCGGCCGCCGCCGGGAGTCCTCGGCCGGAGCGCCCGGTGGCGGACCGAAGCCGCTCACGCTGCACCCTCGCGTGGCACCCCTGCACGCACTTCTTGGCCCCTTGCTCTCGTCTGCGCAGAAGGTACCAGCGGCCACCTGACAGCGGCGGAGCGGCTAGCCTCGCCGGGCCGGCAGCTCGACGCGGAAGGAGGCGACATGACAGCACGACACCCACCCGTATGCCGGTGACGGGCCCAGGGCAGAGTCGCTCGAGTGAGTCGGCTACCGGATCGTCACTATTCGGATGGTACTGAGCGAGCCCGCCTGGGGGCGGCGAGGGCACGTTCCACTCGGCTTGGGGACGCGCAGGTAGCGCCCAGTTCCTTCATGCGCTCGACCAGCTGGGGCTCGGTGAGACAGAGGGCCAGCCCGCGGCGTACCAGGACAGTCGGTGGTTTGCGTCGTTCGATCAGGTCGCGAACCAACCTGCGAGAGAATGTAACCCACCGGTTGTGGCGGACGCACCAGGCAGAGTGCAACAGACCGACGGCACGCAGACGCTCGATGATCTCGGCGGCGAAAATCCCTTCGGCGACGACGAGCTGGGACGAGCTGAGCGTCAGGGTGCGGACCCCCGAGACGGCGGAGCGGCCGATGTCGTAGACCGGCACCCTCGCTGCCCCGGTGGTCACCAGGTCGTCCAAGGCGTGCATAGCCGCTGGAGCGTCCCACGATGCCGGGTCGTCCCAGTCGACGATCGGCGGACCACCCGCGAGGTCGGCGACAGGCAGAGCCGGGTCGTCCCCCTCGCGGTAGAAGTCGTCCAGTCGCACCACCGGCCACCCGTGGATGGACTGCAACCGAGCGGCCAGCCGTGACTTGCCCGCTCCGGAGGGTCCGGCGAGCACGACGACCCGCGCTCTCGAGAGGCCCGCGCCCAGCGAACCCCGCTGCTCCGGTGCGCTCACCGGCCCTTGGGGTGCCAGACGGTCTTGGTCTCGAGAAAGGCGCGGATACGTCGCAGGTCCGGCGTCTGTGTCCAGTCGGGTTCCACCGCAGCCGATCCGGCGCCACCGGGACGCAGGACACGTTTGAGGTTATCGGCTGCGGCACGTTCGAGGTCTCCCCAGACGACGCCGTCGGCTCCGGCGCAGCCGGTCAGGTCGATGGCGTTGACGTCGCGGTGCGAGGCCAGCCACGGGGCGATCTCGGCGGCACGCCCGGTGAGCACATTGACCACGCCTGCCGGGACGTCGCTCGTGGCGAGAGCCTCCGCGAGCGCGACGGCGGGGAGGGGCCGGTCGGCACTCGTGACCACGACGGCCGTGTTGCCCGAGACGACCACGGGTGCAACGACACTCACGAGACCGAGCAGTGCTGACGACTGCGGCGCGAGCACCGCGACGACACCGGTGGGCTCCGGGGCGGAGATGTCGAAGTACGGTCCGGCAACGGGGTTGAGGCCACCGAGAACCTGGGCGATCTTGTCGGTCCACCCGGCGTACCAGACCCACCGGTCGATCGCGGCCGCCACGGTAGCCCGGGCTCGCGCGAGAGTCAGCCCCTCAGCGGCTGAGACCTCATCAGCGAACTGGTCGAAGCGTCCCTCCATCACCTCGGCGACGCGATAGAGCACCTGACCCCGGTTGTACGCGGTCGCGCCCGCCCAGCCGGCAAAGGCGCCGCGTGCGGCGACGACGGCGTCACGCGCGTCCTTGCGGGACGCCTGGGACGCATTGGCGAGGAACCGTCCCCGGCTGTCTGAGACAAGGTAGGACCGGCCGGACTCACTGCGCGGGAACGCTCCCCCGATGTAAAGCTTGTAGGTCTTGCGGACCTCGGCCCGGCCGGGTTCGCGGGTGGCCGCGGAGGATCTGGGGCTCACGCGCTGGCCTCCGTCGTCACGTATGCCTCGAGTCCGTGGCGTCCGCCCTCACGGCCGTAGCCCGACTCCTTGTAGCCACCGAACGGCGAGGTCGGGTCGAACTGGTTGAAGGTGTTGGCCCACACCACCCCGGCCCGCAGCTGGTCGGCCATCCACAGGATGCGCGAGCCCTTCTCGCTCCACACCCCGGCCGACAGGCCGTAGGGAGTGTTGTTCGCCTTGGCGACCGCCTCCTGCGGGGTCCGGAACGTCAGCACCGACAGCACTGGACCGAACACCTCCTCCTGGGCGATCCGGTGGGACTGCGCGACTCCGGTGAAGATCGTCGGCGGGAACCAGAAGCCACGGCTCGGCAGCTCGCAGGGCGGACTCCAGCGCTCGGCCCCCTCGGCCTCGCCGACGCCCGAGAGCTCGCGGATCCGGTCCAGCTGGGCAGCGGAGTTGATCGCGCCGAGATCGGTGTTCTTGTCGAGCGGGTCGCCGACCCGGATCGTCGTGAGCCGACGTTTGAGCTTGCGGACCACCTCGTCGTGCACCGACTCCTGCACCAGCAGGCGCGATCCCGCGCAGCACACGTGGCCCTGGTTGAAGAAGATGCCGTTGACGATCCCTTCGACGGCCTGGTCGACCGGCGCGTCGTCGAAGACGATGTTCGCCGCCTTGCCGCCGAGCTCCAGCGTGGCGCGGACCCGGGTGCCGGCCACCGACCGGGCGATCGCCTTGCCGACTTCGGTCGAGCCCGTGAACGCCACCTTGTCGATCCCTGGGTGCTCGACGAGCGCGCGGCCGGTCTCGCCGGCGCCGGTGACGATGTTGACGACCCCCGGCGGCAGGTCGGCCTGCTGGCAGACCTCAGCGAAGAGCAGCGCGGTCAGCGGCGTCGTCTCCGCAGGCTTCAGCACGACGGTGTTGCCGCAGGCCAGGGCAGGGGCGATCTTCCAGGCGAGCATCATCATCGGGAAGTTCCAGGGGATGACCTGTCCGACCACCCCGACGGGACGCGGTGCGGGGCTGCCTGCGGGGGCGAGGCCGGCGAACTCCAGCTTGTCGGCCCAGCCTGCGTGGTAGAAGAAGTGCGCCGCGGCGAGCGGGATGTCGACGTCCCGGGACTCCTTGATCGGCTTGCCGTTGTCGAGCGTCTCCAGGACGGCGAACTCCCGCGCCCGTTCCTGCAGGATCCGCGCGATGCGGAACAGGTACTTGCCGCGGTCCGTGCCGGACATCCGTCCCCAGACCCCCCGGTATGCGCCGCGCGCCGCCTTGACGGCTCGGTCGACGTCGTCGGCGCTGGCCTCGGTGACGTGCGCTAACACCTCCTCGGTCGCTGGGCTGATGGTGGCGAAGCTGCCACCTCCGGTGGAGTCGACGAACTCGCCACCGATGAACAGGCCGTAGGAAGCCTTGATGTCCACCACCGCCCGCGACTCCGGCGCCGGCGCGTACTCGAAACGAGGCATACGTGTCGTCACCGTGCTCAGTCGATCGTCACGTAGTCGGCACCGGAGTAGGCCCCGGTGCGCAGCTTCTGCCGTTGCAGCAGCAGGTCGTTCAGCAGGCTCGACGCACCGAACCGGAACCAGTCGGGGTCGAGCCAGTCGTCGCCGGCCACCTCGCTCACCATAACGAGGTATGTGATGGCGTCCTTGCTGGTGCGTATGCCTCCAGCCGGCTTGACGCCCACCTGCGCGCCGGTCGACTCGCGCCAGTCACGGACGGCCTCGAGCATCACCATCGTGACGGGGAGCGTGGCTGCCGGGGCGACCTTGCCCGTCGAGGTCTTGACGAAGTCGCCACCCGCGAGCATCGCCAGGTGGGAGGCCCGCCGGACGTTGTCGTAGGTGACCAGCTCGCCGGTCTCCAGGATCACCTTGAGGTGGGCGGCCTTTGCGTTCGGCCGTTGGCACGCCGCCTTGAC
Source organism: Lapillicoccus sp. (assembly GCF_039935575.1). Taxonomy (GTDB): domain Bacteria; phylum Actinomycetota; class Actinomycetes; order Actinomycetales; family Dermatophilaceae; genus Lapillicoccus. The sequence continues at coordinate 6,223 of NZ_JBDTKA010000005.1, read as the reverse complement.
GGCCGCGATCTGGTCGAAAACCGTGAGGTAGTCACCCGCGAGGAACGCACCCCGGTCGATGACCATGTCGATCTCGTCCGCGCCGGCCGCGACCGCGTACCGGGTGTCGGCGAGCTTGACCGGCAGGCTCGCCCGTCCCGAGGGGAAGGCCGTGGCGACGGCAGCCACGTGGATCGCACTGTCTCCCAACGCTTGCCGCGCTGTCTCGACCATGTCGCCGTAGACGCATACGGCCGCAGGGCGTGGGGTCGTCGGATCTGTGGGGTCGGGCACCAGTGCCTTGGCGCACAGCGAGCGCACCTTGCCCGGTGTGTCGGCGCCCTCCAGCGTCGTCAGGTCGATCATCGAGATGGCCAGGTCGATGGCCCACGCCTTCGACGTGGTCTTGACCGACCGGGTTCCCAGCGCCCTGGCGCGGGCCTCACACCCCACCTGGTCCACTCCGGGGAGCCCGTGCAGCCAGCTGGTCAGCGCCCGGTTCGTCAGCCGGCTCACCCCGAGCAGGTCACGGGCGTCGGCGGTGGCGTCCACTCCAGCGACGTCGCGGGTGAGGCTGATGGTCATCGGGGAAGTCTATTGCGCAGCCCAGCCCGCGGCTGCTCGTGCGAGAATGAGCGCCGCTCGTCACACTGGACGAGCCCACCTCTGCACCACCACCAGACCACGGAGTACCCGCCGCATGACTCGCCCGACGACAGCCCCCGAGGCCCTTCGCACTCTCCGGCAGCGGGGTTCGGTCGCGATGGGGGTGATTGCGGTCGCTCTGGGTGTCGTGATGGCGGTCCTGTCGGCGCTCTCCGGCGAACCCTCACTGGTCATGATCGGTTTCCTGCTCCTGCTCGCCGGAGGCGGGTGGGTGCTGTTCGTCCGGCCGAATGTCGTCATCACCATGCTCGGTATCGAGCTCAACAACCCGTTCCGCCAGACACACATCCCCTGGTCGAAGGTCGAGGACGTCGCGGCCCGGTGGAACCTCGAGGTCTACGCCGAGGGTCGGGACTACCCCGCGTGGGCGGTGGCCTCCCACATCGAACGTCCTCAGAGCCAAGGGCTCCTCGGGTTCGGTCGGCTCGGAGCACACGCGCGTAAGGACGCCGTCGACGCACCCGCCCCGTCGCGCGGTGCCACGGTCGGGAGCACCTCACGGATGATCGAGTCCGCCAAGGACGAATGGACCGAGCTGGTGGCCGCCGGGGACTCCGCCGTGGTCAGGGACGGGGAGGTCACCCGGGTCTGGCAGTGGCTCGACGTCGTCTGCGTCGCCGCCCCCATCGTTCTCGTTGTCGTGGGCTTCCTGCTCTGAGCGTCGCAGGCCGGGCGGTCATCCCACCGTTCTCCACAGTCGATGAGGTGAACGCGCTAGTCTCGAGCCGGTTCTGGGACCTACTGGACCCGGGTCAGCTGCTCCATCACTGCGCGGACGCCGGCCAACCGGCCGGCCGCTGCCGCACGCGCGCGCACCAGGTCGTCGGGACCGTGCACCGGTTCGATGGCCTCGAGGTAGACCTTGAGCTTGGGCTCGGTCCCGGAGGGACGGACGATGATGCGTGACGCGTCGTCGAGCAACCATCGGATCCCGTCGGTCGCGGGCAGCCCGCCGTCCCCGGCAGCGAGGTCGTCGGCCCGCGCGACAGCGACGCCGGCCACCTCGCGGGGCGCCTGCGAACTCAGCCGCTCGATGACCGGCGCCATCTGCGCGAGGTCGGCGACGCGTACCGAGAAGCTGTCCGTCGCGTAGACGCCGTGCTCGACAGCCAGGTCGTCGAGCACGTCGAGCAGCGTCCGGTCCTGCGCCTTGAGCTCGGCGGCGACCTGAGCCAGCACGAGTGCTGCGCTCACGCCGTCCTTGTCGCGCGCGATCCCGGGTGCCACGCAGTAACCCAGCGCCTCCTCATAGCCATAGACGAGACCGACGACCCTGCTGATCCACTTGAACCCCGTCAACGTCTCCTCGTGCCGCACCCCCCGGGCAGCCGCCATCGCCGCGAGCTGACGCGACGAGACGATCGAGCAGGCCACGACAGCATCGGCGGGCAGGCCTCCGCTCAGGATGTGTGCGCCGAGCAGCACGCCGACCTCGTCGCCACGCAGCATCCGCCAGTCGCCGTCGTCGAGAACCGCTGCAGCGAGGCGGTCGGCGTCGGGGTCGTTGGCGATCACCAGGTCTGGGCGAACCTCTCGGGCCACCGCGAGAGCCGCATCGATCGCCCCCGCTTCCTCGGGGTTCGGGAAGCTCACGGTGGGGAAGTCTGGGTCGGGGGCTGCCTGGCTCGGGACCGCGATCGGTTCGGCGAACCCTGCCGCTAGGAACGTCCGGCGCACCGTGTCGTCCCCGACGCCGTGCAGTGCCGTGTGCACCACCGAAAGGTCCCGGGGCGCCCCGGCGGGGACCAGCGCGGCGACCCGCCCGACGTATGCGTCGAGCACCTCATCACCGAGAGTCTCCCAGCCGTCGTCGGCGAGGACCACGTCCGCGACGGTGGCGACCGCGTCGATGTGCGCGGCGATCTGGGCGTCCGAGGGGGGCACGATCTGGCTTCCGTCTCCGAGGTAGACCTTGTAGCCGTTGTCCTGAGCCGGGTTGTGGCTCGCAGTGACCATCACTCCCGCATCGGCGCCCAGGTGTCGGATCGCGAACGCCAACAACGGAGTCGGCAGCGGGCGCGGCAGCACGCAGACTCTGCCTCCCGCGCCGACGACGACGGCTGCGGTATCCCGGGCAAAGACGTCGGAGTCGTGACGGGCGTCGAACCCGACCACGACCATCGGCTCCGGGATGGAGCAGTCGGTCTGCAGGTATGCCGTCAGCCCGGCTGCCGCGCGGATGACGACGGCGCGGTTCATCCGGTTGGGTCCGGCGCCGAGCGCACCGCGCAGACCGGCGGTGCCGAACTGCAGCCGTCCGTCGAACCGGTCCTGGATGTCGGCGACGGCGTCGGGCGAACCCGCGACGGCTCGGTCCAGGAGCTCGCCGAGCTCGGCCCGGGTCCGGGGGTCCGGGTCGTCGGCCACCCAGGCCTGTACCTGCTCCCGCAGCAGGTCCGACAGGGTCGTGTCGGTCCTGCTCACGACGCGGCGATCCGGGTCACGACGTCGGCCAGCAGTCGGCCACACCGTCCGGACGCCTGTCGGCCCGCCTCCAGGACCTCCTCGTGGGACAGCGGCGACGCTGAGATGCCGGCGGCGGCGTTGGTGACCAACGAGATCCCGAGGACCTCCAGCCCCACGTGCCGGGCGGCGATCGCCTCCAGGCTCGTCGACATGCCGACGAGGTCGCCTCCGACGACCTTGGCCATCTGCACCTCGGCCGGGGTCTCGTACTGCGGCCCGCGGAACTGTACGTAGACGCCCTCGTCGAGGTCGGGATCCACCTCGTGCGCCAGGGCACGGAGCCGGGCCGAGTAGAGGTCGGTCAGGTCGACGAACGTGGCTCCTTCGAGTGGAGAGGCGGCCGTCAGGTTGATGTGGTCCCGGATGAGCACGGGAGTGCCGGGCGCCCAGTCGGGGTTCAGCCCACCGCACCCGTTGGTGAGCACGATCGTCTGACATCCGGCGGCTTTTGCGGTGCGTACCGCGTGCACGACGGCCCGCACCCCTCGCCCCTCGTAGAAGTGGGTTCGCGTGCCGTAGACGAGAGCGCGCCGTCCGGTGTCACCGATGGCGACCGACCGGATACTGCCGGAGTGGCCGGCGACCGCCGCCGCGTGGAACCCCGGGACGTCCGCGTTGGCGATGGTGGCGACCGTCTTTCCGATGAGGTCACCTGTCTGTCCCCATCCCGACCCGAGCACGAGGGCCACATCGTGGTTATCCACACCGGTCCGGCTGGCGATGACCGCGGCCGCGGCGCGGGCCACCTCGAAGGGGTCGGTCGCGAGGTCGGAGAGATCGGGGGCGGGTGTCGGCTGACTCACGCCGGAACCCTACCGGCGCCCGTGGACGGAGTCGGCTGGTTGGATAGGGGGTGTGAGCGGACCTTCCCCCACCGTCGTGGTCCTCGGCGGCGGTCCTGGCGGGTACGAGGCGGCCCTGGTCGCGGCGCGCCTCGGCGCTGGTGTCACGGTGATCGACCGGGACGGGCTCGGCGGGGCCTGCGTGCTCACTGACTGCGTCCCGAGCAAGACACTCGTCTCGACGGCCGGGTTCGCGTCCAACCGCAAGACGGGCACGGATCTCGGCGTCAGCGCGGGGGACGCCTCGGTCGACCTGGCCGCTGCAAACCGCCGGATCCTCGCACTCGCCGCAGCCCAGAGCGCTGACATCGCGGCTCGCCTCGTGGACGACGGCGTCCGGATCATCCGGGGCGCGGGAACGCTGCTCGACCCTGCGACTGTTCGTGTAGTCCCCGAGGACGGCTCACCCGAGGACATCGCGGCCGACGTGGTCCTGGTCGCGACCGGCTCCACCCCGAGACTGATGCCCTCCGCAGCACCCGACGGTGAGCGAATCCTCACCTGGCAGCAGATCTACACGCTCACCGAGCTGCCCGAGAAGCTCGTCGTCGTGGGGTCGGGAGTCACCGGTGCCGAGCTCGCCCACGCATACATCGGGCTCGGCGCCCAGGTGACACTCGTGTCCTCGCGCGACCGCGTCCTGCCGGGGGAGGACGCCGACGCCGCCGCTGTGATCGAAGACGTCTTCAGGCGCGACGGCATGCAGGTGCTCTCGCGAGCGCGCATGGCGAGCGTCGAACGCACCGTCTCGGGCGTGCTGGTCCACCTCGTCGACGGGCGCGTGGTCGAGGGGTCGCACGCTCTCCTAGCCGTGGGGTCTGTCCCGCAGACGGCTGGAGTCGGGTTGGCAGAGAGTGGTATTCGGCTCGCCGACTCGGGCCACATCGACGTCGACGGCGTGTCCCGCACGTCCGTGAGAGGCGTGTATGCCGCGGGAGACTGCACGGGGGTGTTGCCCCTCGCTTCGGTGGCCGCGATGCAGGGCCGGATCGCGATGTGGCACGCCCTCGGTGACGCAGTCGCGCCGCTGCGACTCGACGTGGTCAGCGCCAACATCTTCACCTCGCCCGAGATCGCCACGGTGGGCATCACCCAGAACGACATCGACACCGGCCGCACCCTCGCCCGCGCCGTCGTGCTGCCGTTGGCGACGAACCCACGCGCGAAGATGGACTTGTTCCACGACGGGTTCGTCAAGGTCTTCGCCCAGCAGGGGAGCGGGACGGTGGTCGGGGGCGTGGTCGTCGCGCCCCGGGCCTCGGAGCTGATCTATCCCGTCGCCGTCGCGGTCCAGAACCACCTGACCGTCGACCAGCTGTCGAGCACGATCACGGTCTACCCGTCCATGTCGGGCTCGATCTCCGAGGCGGCCCGCCGGCTGCACTGACCCCGCCCGCCTGGTCCGGCTGGCCGGCGGGATCAGGCGGGCGGCGTCCTGTCGTCCCGACGCAGGTCAGGGTCGTTGGCCTCGGTGTAGGTAGGACCCCCGTCCTCCTCGCGAGCCCAACGCTCGCGGCGGTTGCGCGAGATCCGGTCACGCAGCAGCCGGTAGATCGGCCAGGTCACCGCACCGACGACGACCAGGATGACCAGGTTGACCCACGCGAACCCGCCCTGAGGCGCCGCGTCGGCAACCATGGCGGAGTGCATCGCGGAGTGCATGGCGGAGAGCATGGCGACGGGCATCGGCAAATTGTAGGTGCAGCTCGGCGCGCGCAGCACGCCCGCTGGGCGCTAAGGGGACTATGGTCGAAGAGGCGTCATCTCGGGCGTCCTGGCGAGGAGGACAACCGATGAGCAACGAGGGCGGCGGGTTCTTCGACAAAGTCAAGGACTTCATCCAGGGCAACCCCCAGCACGCCGACAAGGTCGACTCGGGCATCGACAAGGGCGAGGGCTTGATCAACGAGCACACCGACGGCGCTCACGCGGACAAGGTCGCCCAAGGCGAAGGGATGCTTCGCGACAAGCTGGGCGTGCCCGGGGCTGAGGCGGCAGGGGCTGAGGCGGCAGGGACAGACGCGGCAGGGGCAGACGCGGCGGGAAGTGAGTCCGAGGCAACCCTGCCTCCGCCGGGACCCGACCCCGACATCGCACCGGCGCCCACCCCCGAGCCGATGCCGGCCGTCGAACCGACCACGACTCCGGAGCCGATGCCCACCGCCCCGCCGACAACCACTCCGGAGCCGATGCCGACGACCACGCCCGAAGCGGTCCCAGACACCGGCGAGGCGAACCAGATCTGACCTGCGCCTGTGTGGTTGTTGGGG
>NZ_JBDTKA010000004.1:0-3219 GCF_039935575.1 Lapillicoccus sp. | reverse complement strand
CGTGGCTGGAGATGCCCCCAGGGAAGGAGAACTGCGTAAACAGCTTCTTCAACCCGGCTTCGTCCTGGCTGACATCCGGGTAGATCTCCGAGTAGCTGCCCTCGAGATAGGTGTTGGCCACCAGCGCTGGGCCGCCGTGCCCCGGTCCGGCGACGTAGAACATGTTGAGGTCGTACTTGCTGATCACCCGGTTGAGGTGGACGTAGATGAAGTTCTGCCCTGGTGTGGTCCCCCAGTGCCCGACCACGAGCGGCTTCACGTCCGACAGCGCCAACGGCCGCTTGAGCAACGGATTGTCATACAGGTAGATCTGACCGACCGACAGATAGTTGGCTGCGCGCCAGTAGGCGTCCATGGTGTGCAGCAGCTCGGGGCTCAGCGTGGGGTGGGGTTCGGGGCTGGTTGTGTTCCGCGGGAGAGAGGCGGTGTTGGTCATGGCTTCAGTCCTTCTCGAATAGTGGTGTGTGCGTTTCGGTGGTGGCGCCTGCCGTGGACGTCACGTGTCGCGTGGCTGAATCGGGCGGCTCGACGCCGCAGGAAGTGGCGTCGTGCATCGCGTCGTGGCGCGACGTCGGTGCGGGCGACTCGGTAGAAGATCCGCTTCCCGAGCTCGATCAACGCCAGGTACGCGAAAATCATGGCTACCAGCGCGGCGAAGAAGGCGATGGGCAGCGGTTCGAAGCCGAGAGTCTGGGCCAATGGGCTGGCCGGTAATGCCGAGCCGACGGCCACCACGCCTAGGGCGGCCAGGACAAGCGGCAGGCTGGGATGGCTACGAAAGAATGGGATGCGCCGGGTGCGGATGGCGAAGATCACGAGGGTCTGGGTGGCCAGTGACTCGACGAACCACCCGGAACGGAACTCGCCGGCGCTGGCGTTGAAGACCCAGAGCATGATGCCGAAGGTGATGAAGTCGAACACCGAGCTGAGCGGGCCGAAGAAGATCATGAACCGGCGGATGAAGGCGATGTCCCAGTGGGATGGGCGGCGCAGCTGTTCCTCGTCGACATGGTCGGTGGGGATCGCCAGCTGGCTGGTGTCGTAAAGCAGGTTGTTGAGCAGGATCTGGGACGGCAGCATCGGCAAGAACGACAGGAATACCGAGGCGCCGGCGGCGGAGAACATGTTCCCGAAGTTGCTCGAGGTGCCCATCAGCACATACTTGATCGTGTTGGCGAAGATGCGCCGCCCCTCGGCGACTCCGTCCGCAAGCACATCAAGGTCCTTCTCCAACAGGATGACGTCGGCGGCATCCTTCGCTACGTCGGTGGCTGAGTCGACCGAGATCCCGACGTCGGCGGCATGCAACGCGAGGGCATCGTTGACGCCGTCGCCGAGGAAGGCAACGCCCCCACCGCTTCGGCGTTGGACGCGCACGATCCGGGCCTTGTCCTCGGGACTGACCCGGGCGAACACCGTGGTCGTGGCGATGGCGGCGGCCAGCGCGTCGTCGTCCATGGTCGCCAGCTGCACTCCGGTCAGCGCCGCGCCGTCTGTGAGGCGGAGATCGTGACAGACCTTCACGGCGACGGCGGGGTTGTCACCGGTGATTACCTTGACTGCGATACCAAGCGTGGCGAGGCGGTGCAGTGCGTCCGCGGCGTCGGCCTTGGGCGGGTCGAGGAACACGAGGTACCCGGCGAGTTTGAGTCCGTACTCGTCGCCGGCTACTGGTGGCCTCGCTTCACTGGCCTGTCGGGTCGCGACGGCAATGACGCGGTTCCCGGCCGCGAACTCGGCGTCCAGGGCAGCGCGTGCATCGGCGGGGACATCGAGGCACCGGTCCAGGACCCTCTCGGGCGCGCCTTTCGTGATGAGCGTCAACACGCCGGCACGGTCGCGGACCAGCACCGAGACCATGTTGCGTTCGTGGTCGAACGGCACCAGCCCGAGCCGGGTGTAGTCGGCGAGCGCCGCCTGTTGGGCGGCCACTGCCGGGGAGGTGCTGAGCGCGCGGTCCAGTGGGTTACCGCCGACGGCCTGGCCGTCCTGAACCGTGCTTTCTGTGCACAACAGCCCAGACCGCAGCAGATCCGCGTCGGTGCAGCCGCTGGCCGGCGCGGCCCGGGTGTACTCCACGCGGCCGGCGGTGAGGGTGCCGGTCTTGTCGGTGAACAGAACGTCGATGTTGCCGAGATCCTCGATGCAGACGAGTCTCTTGACCAGCACCTTGTGCTGGCTCATCCGCCGCGAGCCTGCGGCTAGGCTGCTGGATACCACGGCCGGTAGCAGCTGCGGTGTGATGCCGACAGCGATGGCCAGGGAGAAGAGCAGGGCGTCCATGATCGGCTTGTGCAACACGACGTTGATCACGAAGATCGACGTGGTGAGGGTTCCCGCGACGTAGACGAGCAGCATCGAGAAGCGCCGCAGGCCGCGTTGGAACTCGGTTTCGAGCTGGTGCCCACTGAGTCCGGCGGCAATCTTGCCGAACTCGGTCCGCGCCCCGGTCGTCACCACCACCGCGCGGCCACTGCCGGCGTTCACGACCGTCCCCATGAGCGCGCAACCGGTCAGGTCGGCTAGCGCCGTCCCGGGGGCGACGGACGCGGTGTTCTTGTCCACCGGCAATGACTCCCCGGTGAGCACCGACTCGTCGCAGGTGAGCCCGGTGGTCTCGAGCAACCGGACGTCCGCCGGGACGATGTCGCCCAGATGCAGCTCGATGATGTCGCCGGGCACCAGCTCGGCGACATCGACGGCCGAGGCGCGCCCGTCACGAATGACGGTGCTCTCGTGCCGGATCTGGTCGTGCAGGGCCTCGGCCGCTTTCTCAGCACGGTATTCGTTGACGAACCCGAGCCCGACCGAAAGCGCAACGATCACGCCGATGATGAGCGCGTCGCTACGCTGTCCGACGAAGTAGGACGCGGTCGCCGCGGCAACCAGAAGGAGAAGCAGCGGCGAACGCACCTGGTGCCACAGCACCGGAAGGAGCCGGGCCTGGTGCGAGGAAACGGCGTTGGGTCCGTACTGCCGTCGCAGTCGCAACACGTCCTGGTCCGACAACCCGGTCGCCATGGTGCTGTCGAGGACGGCAAGCACGACTGCCGCTTCGGTGGCCGCTGCGGTCGTCACGCTGCTGACGGTGTTCGCCCCGGTCTCCTGCCTCGCTGGCGTCGAGCTGCGGATGGGAGGGGCTGACGCGCTCACGGGCCGGACCACGGCCAGGCCGCGTCGATGGGAACGGTCACGTCCCGCCGTTGACCGGGTGGTCTC
>NZ_JBDTKA010000003.1:0-60480 GCF_039935575.1 Lapillicoccus sp. | reverse complement strand
TGCCGGCCGGCATCGCAACGGTCGACGTGGTGGGGGAGAAGTCCATCGTGCACGGCCGGTCGCTGGCAGCCGCCGTCGTGACCGTCAGGGCGTTGCCGCTCTCTGCGATGACCGTCGTCGGGAACTTCGGGCAGCTGGAGCTTCCGAAGGTGACGACGAGGAGCTGTCCTTTGTCGCCCCACGCGACGTAGCTGTCCGTGGCCGTCGGCGTCGGCCCGGGTGTCGGGGTCCCGGGCCGGAAGGTCAGGACAGGCGAGGGGACCGGCACCCCTGTGGACGACGTCGTGGATCCGGAGGTCGGTGGCGGGGTCGAGCTGGTCGAGGCGGTAGTTGTCGCCGCGGGATTGCTGGCGGGGGTGGTGCTCGACCCGCACGACGTCAGCGCCAGGGCGAGGCTCAGCGACACTCCCACCGACCTTCCCACCGTCACTCCGGATGAACGGGCACTCCCGACGAACCGACGTTGTTCTCCCACACACCTAACCTAGGCGGCGACAACACCGCCGTGGGGGACGTCCTCGTCCCCGTGAGACGCGCCCGGAATGGCGGCCGAGGCGGTGGCCTAGACCGGGGACGGAGGCAGCGTGGTTCGAAGGCGTGACGAGGGTGCCGCGAAAGACCCGGACGGGCAGGAGCGCGACGAGACGGTCACCGAGCGGGCCGACCGCAACTGGGAGCGGTCTTCCTCGTCGCCCGTGTGGTGGCCCTCGTCTTCGGGTTCGTCCTGTCCGACACAACCCGGCGCAAAGTCGGCAACCCAACCGAAATAGCGGCCGGGATACCGATGATCCGCCGTCACGCGCCGGAGGTGCCTACGGTTGGATCAGAGCATGGAGCTGAGCGTCGAGCGCAGAGAGCTCTTCGACCTGCGAGTCGAGCGTCGACGCTCGGACCTGGTCGAGGGCCTCGAGATGCTCTACGGCCCCGATGCGGCAGGACAACTGGCCGACCGGCTCGTCGAGCTGGCCCTCGGTGCCTATGCCGAGCGCTCGCACGACCTGCATCTGCTTGACCTGCGCCGCTCGCTGAGACCCGACTGGCTGCAGCAGCCCGAGATGGTGGGTTACGCGGCATACACCGAGCGCTTCGCCGGCGACCTTCGCGGAGTCGAGACCCGGATCCCCTACCTGCGCGAGCTCGGGGTCAGCTACCTGCATCTCATGCCCCTGCTCGAGCCGCGAGACGGGGACAACGACGGTGGGTATGCCGTCCGCGACTACCGCCAGGTCCGGGCCGACCTCGGCACGGTCGACGACCTAAGAGCTACGGCAAAAAAGCTGCGGGAGAACGGGATCAGCCTAGTTCTTGACCTGGTCCTCAACCACGTCGCTCGCGAGCACGAGTGGGCGAAGAAGGCGCGCACCGGAGATCCGCGCTACCGCGAGTACTTCTACACCTACCCGGACCGCGCAGAGCCGGATGCCTTCGAGCGGACCCTTCCGGAGGTCTTTCCCGACTTCGCGCCGGGCAGCTTCACCTGGGACGTGGACCTGGACAGCTGGGTGTGGACGACGTTCAACTCCTGGCAGTGGGACCTGAACTGGACGAACCCCGAGGTCCTCGTGGAGTTCGCCGAGATCGTGCTGTACCTCGCGAACCTCGGGGTCGAGGTGATCCGCCTCGATGCGATCGCCTTCTTGTGGAAGCGGCTCGGGACCACCTGCCAGAACGAACCAGAGGTGCACGCGATCACGCAGGTGCTGCGCACCGTCGCGCGCATTGCCTGTCCGGCGCTGGCGTTCAAGGCGGAGGCAATCGTCGCCCCGCACGACCTCGTCCAGTACCTCGGAACCGGCCGCCACCAGGGCAAGGTGAGCGATCTGGCCTACCACAACACCCTCATGGTCCAGATCTGGTCGATGCTCGCGTCCGCCGACACCCAGCTCGCGGCGCTTGCCCTGGCGAACCTTCCGACGGCCCCGTCGACCTCGTCCTGGATCACCTACGTCCGCTGCCACGACGACATCGGCTGGGCGATCAGCGATGCGGATGCCGCCGCAGTGGGGCTGAACGGCTACCACCACCGCGGGTTCCTGTCCGACTGGTATTCCGGGCTCTTCCCGGGATCGCCGGCCCAAGGTCTGGTTTTCCAGGAGAACCCGGCCACAGGTGACCGCCGGATCAGTGGCACGGCCGCTTCGCTGACCGGTCTGGCCCGCGCCGGTTCACCCGAGGACATCGACCCGGCGCTCGGCCGCTACTTCCTCGCGCACGCGATCGTCTACGGCTGGGGTGGCATCCCGGTCCTGTGGAGCGGCGACGAGCTCGGTATGCCCAACGACCCCGGCTGGGCCACCGAGCCCGGCCATGAGACTGACAACCGATGGGCGCACCGACCCCGACTGGACCCGCACTGCGTCGACCAGCGGGCCGACCTGCGCACCGTCACCGGGCGCGTGTTCACCGGCCTGGCCCACCTCGGCCGGGTTCGCGCCTCCCTGCCGCACCTGCACGCGAGCATCCCCAGTGAGGTGCTTCCCGCGCAGGACCCTGGCCTGCTGGCGTTGCTGCGCAATGCCCCGGCCGGTCCGATGGTGTGCCTCTACAACCTCACCAACGTGTCCCGCGCATACCCCTCGTCGATCATCGAGGAGCTCGGGCTGTCCGAGCCGTGGGACGCGGTCTCCGCCCGCCGGATCACGCCCGACCTCGACGGCCGCTACTGGCTCACCCCGTATGCGGCATGGTGGCTCGTCGGCGCACCCTGACCGCCGGTGCTTCGGCACATCCGTCGCGGCACCGGACCCAGCAGACCGCGTCCGCCGGCGGCCGGTCAGCTGGTCAACCAGCGACCGGCCCGCAGCACCGAAACAACCTCTAGCCCGTCGTCGACGACGAGGACGTCGGCGCGCCCCCCGGTGACGAGCTCTCCGACGCCGCTCAGCGCCATCGACCTGGCGGGCGTGCGCGTGGCGGCCGAGACGGCGTCCACGAGCGGGACGCCGACCTCGTCGACGCACCAGCGCACCACGTCGAGCAGGGTGGCGACGCCGCCGGCGATGGCGCCACCGTCGGCGAGGCGGGCGGTGCGGTCGGCTACCACGACGGCGCGACCGCCGAGGGTGTACCTGCCATCAGGCATACCCGAGGCGGCCATGGCGTCGGTCACCAGGCAGATCGCGTCGGGGCCGACGGCGTCGAACAGCATCCGCACGGTCCCGGCCGCCAGGTGGACACCGTCGCCGATCATCTCCAGCACGGCGTCGCCGCGACCGGCCTGGCCGATCGCCGCCGCGACAGGACCGGGCGAGCGGTGGTGCATCGGCGGCATGCCGTTGAAGACGTGCGTGACCAGCGGCCGCCCGCCCCGCGGAGCCAGCTCGCGCACCTGGCGCAAAGCGGTCCACGCCGTGTCGGCGTCCGCGTCGGTGTGACCGACCGACGCGACGATGCCGTGGCGGGCCAACAGGGCGGGCAGCGCGTCCGCACCCGGCCGTTCGGGGGCGAACGTCATCTGGAGCAGCGCGTCGTGGGCGCCCGCCGCCGATGCCGCCGCCGACAGGGCCTCGATGAGCCCGGGGTCGGGGTCCGAGAGAGCGTCCGGGTCCTGCGCACCCCGACGCTCGTAGGACAGGAACGGACCCTCGAGATGGATGCCGGCGAGCTCGCCGGTTGCGACCAGGGCTGCGCAGGTGTGGACGCCGTCGACGAGCACGTGGGGTGCCGCCGAGACCAAGCTCGCCACGACCGAGGTGGTGCCGGACCGGTGATGGTGGGCTGCGGCCGTCCTCGACGCGACTGCGTCGGGGCCGAACTCGCCCCCTGCACCGCCATGGCAGTGCACGTCCACCAGCCCCGGCAGGAGAGTCAGACCGGTATGCCAGCTGTCCGGCAGTGGAAGGGCAGCGTCGTCGGCACTCAGGTCCGCCCGGCGTCCGGCCCACACCACGCGGTCGCGGTCGACGACGACGGCCCCGTCCGCCACGACGCCGTCCGCGGTGACGACCCGGCCGGTGAGCAGCATCGTCGATCTGTCCACGCGCGTCATCATGTCGTGAACTGGTCGCTCACCGGGAAGCGCCCATGCATAACGGCCCGCCTATGGTGGACGGCATGGCTGACGACGCCCCCCCACTTCCCGAGCAGGAGGTCGCGCGCATCTGCGCCGACCTGATCCGCATCGAGTCGACCAACTTCGGCGACGGCTCGGGTCCGGGGGAGCGCAAGGCGGCCGAGTACGTCATGGGCCAGCTCTCGGAGGTCGGGCTGGATCCCGTGATCGTCGAGAGCGCCCCCGGCCGGGCCAGCGTGATGGTCCGGATCGAGGGAGCGGACCCGTCGCTGCCCGGGCTCGCGGTGCACGGCCACCTCGACGTGGTTCCAGCCAACGCGGCCGACTGGCAGGTCGACCCGTTCTCCGCCGAGGAGCGGGACGGCTGCATCTGGGGTCGCGGCGCCGTCGACATGAAAGACATGGACGCGATGATCATCGCGAACATCCGTCAGCTTGCCAGCAGCGGTCAAAAACCTTCGCGCACCACGACGTTCGCGTTCTTCGCCGACGAGGAAGCCGGGGGTGACCAAGGCAGCCACTGGGTCGTCGACCACCACCCGGAGTGGTTCGAGGGTGTGACCGAGGCCATTTCTGAGGTGGGGGGGTTCAGTGTCACCGTGCCGCGTACAGGGACGGGTGAGCCCACTCGCGCCTACCTCCTGCAGACCGCCGAGAAGGGCATTGCCTGGTTGCGGCTGCACGCCCGCGGGCGCGCCGGCCACGGCTCCGTCCCCAACGACGCCAATGCGGTCGTCCGGCTCGCCGAGGCAATCACCCGCATCGCGGCATACCCGTGGCCCCGCGAGTACGTCGCGTCGGTGCGGGCGCTGCTCGACGGTCTCAGTGAGCTGACGGGAACCCCGTGGACGCCCGAGGACCCCATGCCGGTGCTGCGGCACATCGGCGGCGCGGCAGGCTTCGTGCTGGGGACGCTTTCCGACACGGCGAACGTCACCATGCTCGATGCCGGGTACAAGCACAACGTCATCCCGCAGACCGCGTCCGCCTCGTTGGACTGCCGGTTCCTGCCCGGTCACGAGGACGATCTCATGGCTCGGGTCCGCGAGCTCGCCGGGGAGCATGTCGAGGTGGAGGTCCTGCACCGCGACATCGCCCTCGACGCACCGGTCACCGGTGACCTCGTCACGGCGATGACCCGGTCGCTGCTCAACGAGGACCCCGACGCCAGCGTCCTGCCCTACTGCCTGTCCGGTGGGACCGACAACAAGGCCCTCAGCCTGTTGGGGATCACCGGCTACGGGTTCGCGCCGCTGCGGCTGCCGGCCGACCTGGAGTTCGCCCCGATGTTCCACGGGATCGACGAGCGGGTGCCGGTGGAGTCGCTCCAGTTCGGTGCGCGCGTACTCGGCCACTTCCTGCGGCAAGCCTGAGCGCGAGCGCCTCAGGCCGGACATAGGGTTGTCTCACACGGTGCGTTTGACCCGGATGATCTTGCGGCGCAGCCACGCCCGTCGTCGGCCGCCCTCGTAGACCACGGTGCGGGCTAGCTCCCAGTGGTCGTATTCAGCGCGCTCACCGAGGGCACGGCGGATGTCGGCCCGGGAAACCTCCCGGCCGAAGGTCAGGACCAGGTGCTCGTACTCGATCATCGGGACCTATTCTCACCCACGCGTTGGTCGACTGTTGCGGCGGACCCGGCCGCTTCCCCGCTCCTCGAAACCCTCAGCCAGCGACCACTGACCCCCGGGGATCGCTCATCAAGGCGAGACGCGGCCGATACCCAGCCGATACGGTGCAGTCATGAGTGACGACCCGCGTGCCGCGCTGACCATCCTGGTGGCCGCCTTCGAGCGTCACCTCGACGTCGCGACCGTCCGCCAGGACCCGGACGACGAGGCGGTCGTCGCCGCCGCGCACGACCTCGCGGAGGCGTTCGACGACTTCGACGAGGCGCTGTTCCAGGCCACCGGTGTCGCAACACCACTCGCGATCTACGACGGCCCGTTTGATGACGAGGACGGTGACGACGAGGACGAGGGCGATGACGAGGACGACGACGCGCCCGAGGTCGTCGGTGGCGTCCTGGATGACGACGACGTGGACGACGACCTCGAGGACGAGGACGACCTCGACGATGACGATGACGATGATGATGACGACGATGATGACGACGATGACGACGATGACGACGACGACGACGACGACGACGACGACTTTGATGACGAGGACGACGACGACGACGACGAGACGGACAGCGGTGGCGACGGGGCAGGCGTCAGCCCGGCCTTCAGTCGCTGACCTCCTCCAGCGCCTCCACTAGGGCCGTGGGTAGGTCGAGATCCTCGCTCGCCAGCGCCGCTCGCAGCTGAGGGGGCGTCTTCGCCCCGACGATGGGTGCCGTCACCCCGGGCCGGTCGCGGACCCACGCCAGGGCGACCTCCGTCGGGGTCACCCCGAGGCCGGCCGCGGCGGTGCATACGGCGTCGGCGATCGTCAGGTTGCGCTCGGTCAGGTAGTCCGCGAACGAGGCCCGGTACTGGCTCAGCGTCGCCCGTGACCCGCTCGGGACGCCCGACCGGTACTTTCCTGTGAGGACGCCGCCCCCGAGCGGTGACCACGGCAGCAGGCCGAACCCCAGCGAGCGGGCCGCGGGAACCACCTCGTCCTCGGGATCGCGGCGCACCAGCGAGTATTCGATCTCGTTGGCCACCAACGGGATGCGAGCACTTTCGAGCAGCGAGAACGCCCGCGCACTCTGCCATCCCGAGTAGTTCGAGACGCCCACGTAGCGCGTGCGACCCGAGCTGACCGCGTACTCAAGGGCCGACATCGTCTCGTCCAGCGAGGTGTCGTCGTCCCACAGGTGCACCAGCCACAGGTCGAGGTGGTCGGTGCCCAGGTGCCGCAGTGACTGGTCGAGCTGGTCGAGGAGCGCGCCCCGTGAGGTGTCCTCCACGCGTGCCTCGCCGCGCCGGGTGATGCCGGCCTTGGTGCAGATCGTCACGTCCTCGCGCGCAACGACGTCCCCGATCAGCGAACCGAGCATCCGCTCCGCGGTTCCGACGCCATAGGCGTGCGCGGTGTCAAGCAGCGAGCCACCCGCCTCGACATAGGCGACGAGGAGGTCACGACACGTCTCCTCATCGATGAGCGTGCCCCAGGTGAAGGTCCCGAGACCCAGCCGCGACACACGTAGGCCCGAGCTGCCCAGCCGCCGTCGACGCATACTCCCCACGGTAGTGTCCGGCGGTACCCGAGCCCAGGACCTGGGACGGGATGGATACCCTGCGGCCCATGCAGCTTGGTCTCAACCTCGGGTACTGGGGCGCGGGAAACGACGCCGACAACCTCGCCCTGGCGGTCGAGGCCGACCACCTCGGCTACGACGTGGCCTGGGTGGCCGAGGCATATGGGTCCGACGCCCCGAGTGTGCTGTCCTGGGTGGGCGCCCTGACGACGAACCTCGACCTCGGCGCAGCGGTGATGCAGATCCCGGCGCGCACTCCGGCGATGACCGCGATGACCGCCGCCACCATCGACGCCTTGTCCGGCGGCCGGTTCCGCCTCGGCCTGGGCGTCTCAGGTCCGCAGGTGAGTGAGGGGTGGCACGGGGTGCGGTTCGCGGCTCCCCTCGCACGCACTCGCGAGTACGTCGACATCGTACGGATGGCCCTCGCGCGCAAGAACGTGGAGTATGCCGGTGAGCACTTCACGCTGCCGCTTCCCGACGGGCCCGGCAAGGCGCTGCGACTGACCGTCCACCCGGTCCGCGAGAAGGTGCCGGTCTACCTCGCCGCGGTCGGCCCGAAGAACCTGGAGCTGGCGGGCGAGATCGCGGACGGCTGGTTGGCCATCTTCTTCAGTCCCGAGCACAGCGCCGACCTGTTGGACTCGGTGCGGACCGGTGCGGAGCGGGCCGGCCGGGGCTCGGCACAGGACCGCCTGGCGGGCTTCGACGTCGTGCCGACCGTGCCGGTCGTCATCGACGACGACCTGTCGCGAGCCGCGGCCAGCGTGGCTCCTTACGCCGCGCTGTACATCGGGGGGATGGGCTCGCGGGAGCAGAACTTCTACAACCGACTGGCCTGCCGGATGGGCTTCGAGGACGCGGCGCGCGAGATCCAGGACCTCTACCTGGATCACAAGCAGCGCGACGCCGCGGCGGTCGTCCCGTTCGAGTTCCTCGACGCGACCGCCTTGATCGGGCCGCGCGACCGGGTGAAGGAGCGTCTCGGCCGCTACGCCGACGCCGGCGTCACTACCCTCAGCATCTCGACGACCGCACCGACACTCGAGGCGCGTCTCCACGTTGTGCGCACGATGGCCGAGCTGATGGGTGAGACTGGCCTGCGCCCTTAGCCCCCCGACTCGAAGGCAACAGCATCGCGATGTCAGACCTCACCTATCCCGCGGCCGTGATCCTCGGCGTCGTCGAGGGGCTCACCGAGTTCCTGCCGGTGTCCTCGACCGGCCACCTGACGATCACCGAAAAGCTGCTCGGCCTGCAGGTCGACGCTGCGGATGTGACGGCCTACACGGCGATCATCCAGCTGGGTGCGATCGCAGCGACAATCGTCTACTTCTTCCAGGACATCGTGCGGCTGGTCGTCGCCTGGTTCCACGGACTGACCGACGCACAGGCGCGCACCCATCACGACTACTCCCTGGCCTGGGCGGTCATCGTGGGCTCCATCCCCGTCGCGCTCGTCGGGTTCGCGTTGCGCAAGGTCATCGCGGGTCCGCTGCGCAGCCTCTGGGTCGTGGCGGGGGCGCTGCTGCTCTGGAGCGTGGTCATGTACCTCGCCGAGAGCCGGCACGCTCGGATCCTCGCGACCAAAGGTGAGCGTGGCGAGGGCAGCGTGACGATCCGGGATGGGCTGGTCATCGGGCTGGTCCAGTGCTTCTCGCTGGTCCCCGGGGTCTCGCGTTCGGGGGCGACCATCTCGGCCGGGCTGCTCCGCGGGATCGACCGGGTGACGGCCACCCGGCTGTCGTTCTTCCTCGCCATCCCCGCCCTGACCGCAGCCGGTCTCTACGAAGCCGCCACTACCGACCTCGGGAACCTCGGCAAGGGGCAGATGGGGGTGGGGATCGTGATTGCGTTCGCGGTGGCATACGGGTCCATCGCCTGGCTCCTGCGGTAC
Source organism: Lapillicoccus sp. (assembly GCF_039935575.1). GTDB lineage: Bacteria > Actinomycetota > Actinomycetes > Actinomycetales > Dermatophilaceae > Lapillicoccus. The sequence continues at coordinate 51,381 of NZ_JBDTKA010000003.1, read as the reverse complement.
GTCGCGTCGCACACGCTCAAACCCTTCGTGTGGTACCGGGTGGCGCTCGCGGTCGTGCTCATCGGGGTGCTGCTGTCCGGGGCCCTGACCGCGACCTGACCGGCGCGACCTCAGAGCCAGCCCGAGCGTTTGAACGCGCGGAAGAGGCCGAGGCAGGCACCGATCATGACGGCGAGGATGACGAAGTATCCGTAGTAGAACTCGGTCTCCCCGACGCGGAACGAAGCCTCCAGCTCGGGAATCGTATGGAAGTTCATCCCGTAGATCCCCGCGATCATCGTCGGCACCGCCGCGATCGCGACCCACGCGGAGATCTTGCGCATGTCGTCGTTCTGCTGCACGGAGATCTGGGCCAGATGCGCGCTGAGGATGTCGGAGAGCAGCCGATCGTAGGACTCGACATGGTCGTTGACCTTGAGCAGGTGGTCCTGAACATCCCTGAAGAACGCGAGCACCTCGCTGCCGTCGATGGTTTCGCCCCCGGTCCCCGCCTCGCCGAGCTCGTCACCGTCACCGTGGCGCTGCTGCTGCTCGATGAACGAGCGGCTCGGCTGGACGAAGATGCGCAACATGGCTTCCGCCAATGGCTGTGAGGCGCGCCGGATCTCGAGGACCTCGCGCTTGAGCCGGTAGATCGCGGTCGCGTCGATGTCTCGGGTACCGCTGAAGACCGCCTGCTCGATTCGCTCGAGGTCCTCGTGGATCTCGGCGTCGACGAGGGTGTAGTTGTCGACCACCGAGTCCATGATGGCGTGCAGGACCGCGGCGGGTCCGAGGCTGAGGTGCTCGGCGTTGTCCTCCATCCGATGACGCACGCCGGCGAGCGGGTTCGCCTCACCCCTCCGCACAGTGACGACGAACCGGTCGCCGAGGAAGACCATGACCTCGCCGGTCTCGACGTCCGAAGTCTCCTCGACATATCGCAGGGTCTTCAAAACCGCGAGCAGGCTGCCCTCGTAGGTCTCGATCTTGGCGCGCTGATCCCCGCGCACCGCGTCTTCGACCGCGAGAGGATGCAGCTGCAGCTCGTCGTTGACGAGCGCGAACTCCGCGTCCGTCGGGTCCTTGAGCCCGATCCAGAGGAACCCGTTGTCCTCCCGTCGCAGTCGGTCGAGCTCGTCACTGAGGTCGTGGCAGACGACGCGGCGGCCCTCGCGGTAGATGGCCTGGTCAACGATCACGAGGGCTACTTCACCACGTCGGCCGGTGCTGTGGGCAGGTGTCCCGCCATCTAGAGTGTGGGCGTGCCGACCGTCCTGCTCATCCGCCATGGCAGGACGACCGCCAACACCTCAGGCGTCCTTGCGGGTTGGACTCCCGGAGTCGGTCTGGACGATGTCGGGTGGACCCAGATCGCCGCGCTCGGTGAGCGTCTCGCGAGCGCCGGAGTCCCGGTCGTCCGCGTGGTGTCCTCGCCCTTGCAGCGCTGCCAGGAGACCGCCGGTGCCGTCGCCCTGAAGGCAGCGAGCGGCATACCGGTCGAGCTGGATGACCGACTCGGGGAGGCGAAGTACGGGGCCTGGACCGGGCGCAAGCTGACCGACCTCGCCAAGGAGGGCCTCTGGCGGGTGGTGCAGGACCAACCGTCAGCGGTGCGCTTCCCCGACGGCGAGGAGTTTCCCGGCGAGTCGATGGCCGGGATGCAGGCGCGGGCGCTCGAGGCGGTGCGGGCCATCGACGCGGCCGTAGAGGCCGAGCACGGTGCCCGGGCGATCTGGGTCGCCGTCTCGCACGGTGACGTCATCAAGGCGATCGTCGCCGACGCCGCGGGTGCGCACCTCGACCAGTTCCAGCGGATCCAGGTCGACCCCGCCTCGGTGTCCGCTGTGCGCTACACAGCGCGCCGCCCGTTCCTGTTGCGTACGAACGACACCGGGGGAGACCTGGCCTCGCTCGTGCCGCCTCTACCGAAGGACGACGAGGCGGGCAGCCAGGCCGAGGGGGACGCGGACGTGGGCGGCGGAGCGGGCGCAGCGCCGGGGCCGGAAGGCGAGCGGGAGCCCGTTCGCGGGTCCGACGAGGTCGGTTAGGGTCGTTGTATGCCCGTGCACGACTTCGACCCGCCCGACCGGTTCGTCGTGGGCACCGTCGGGCCCCCGGGTCAGCGGGTGTTCTTTCTGCAGGCTGCGAGCGGCCGTCGGCTGGTCTCGGTCTCGTGTGAGAAAGAGCAGGTTTTGGTGCTCGCCGAGCGGGTCGACGACGTGCTGGACGAGTTCGCCGACGACACGGACCTGACCCGGACGACTGCGAACCCCGACGACAACGACCCGCTTGCGACGCCGATCGAAGACGAGTTCCGCGTCGCCACCCTGTCGCTCGCGTGGGACCCGAACCGTGCTGTCATCGTCATCGAGGCGTTCGACTCCGACATCCCGGGCCCCGCCGAAGACGAGGACGAGGCCGCCGAGGTCTCGGCGGAGTTCCTCAAGTCGATGGCCTCGCGAACCTCCGTACGCGTGGTGCTCAGCCCGCTGCAGGCCCGGTCCTTCGTACGTCGTACGAGGGCGCTGGTGTCTGCTGGCCGTCCACCCTGCCCGTTCTGCGGAGGACCGCTCGACCCGGCCGGTCACGTCTGCCCTCGGTCCAACGGATACAAGCGCTGACGGCGCGCCCGTGAGGCACCGGACGTGAACGGACCTCGCTCCGTCACTGAGGTCGGCGTGGTCGTGGATGCCCTGACGCTCGGTGACCTCGAGGTGGTCGGCCAGATCACCGAGTCGTCCAACGTCGCCCTGCTCTGCGAGGTGACCGGCGACGCCGCGGCGTCTGCTGCGGACCTCACTGGATCCCCCGTGCACGTGATCTACAAGCCGGTCCGCGGTGAGCGTCCGCTCTGGGACTTCCCGGACGGCACCCTGGCCGGGCGGGAGGTGGCCGCGTTCGAGGTGTCCCGGGCCGGCGGCTGGAACGTGGTCCCACCAACCGTGCTGCGGGAGGGTGCCCTCGGGGCCGGTTCGGTCCAGCTGTGGATCGGAGACCCTTTTGCGCCGACCGACCACGGTCGGCCGGTCGACATCTGCTCGCCCCGTCAGGTGCCGAAGGGGTGGATGTCGGTGGTCGACGGCGAGATCAGCGGTGGACGCGCGGTGAGTGTCGTCCACGAGAACCGCGACGACGTGCGCGACGTCGCCGTCCTCGACGCGGTGGTCAACAACGGCGACCGCAAGGGGTCGCATCTCGTGCGAGACCAGCACGGTGCGCTGTGGGGGTTCGACCACGGCGTGAGCTTCAGCGCGGAGCCCAAGCTGCGGACGGTGCTGTGGGGCTGGGCCGGAGACCCGTTGCGCGACGTCGACCTCGCCCGGCTCGAACGAGTCCGGGGCCAGCTCGACGACCCGTCGTCCGAGCTGGCGACCGCGCTCTCCGTGTTACTCACCCGTCAGGACCGACGCGCCCTGTCCGGGCGGGTGGGGTCGCTGTTGCGGTCCGGCCGACACCCGCGCCCTCGAGGTGGCTGGCCACCCATCCCGTGGCCGGCCCTGTGACGGGCTGATCTAGGCTCACTCTCCGTGATCTCGTGGCCCTCGCCGTTCCTGCCCGCGGTTCCGGGGACGGGAAGGCCGCTTCGTCTCCACGACACCGCCTCGGGCGAGGTCCGGATCGTCGGCCGGGACAGGAAGGTCGGTCTCTATGTCTGCGGGATCACCCCGTATGACGCGACGCACATCGGACACGCGGCGACCTACGTGACCTTCGACCTCGTAGGTCGGGCGCTGCGCGACGCCGGACATGAGGTCACCTACGTCCAGAACGTCACCGACGTCGACGACCCGTTGCTCGAACGTGCCGAGCGTGACGGGATCGCCTGGCAGGACCTCGCGGCCGAGGAGACGGCACTGTTCCGCGAGGACATGACGGCCTTGCAGGTCATCGGCCCGGACCACTTCGTCGGCGCGGTCGAGACGATCCCGCGGATCGTCACGGCTGTCGAGAAGCTCGAGGCGAGCGGCGCGGCATACCGGGTCCCGGTCGGTCACCCGAGCAATGTGGATGGTGGGGTCGGTGGCACTGCCGGTGTCTCCGCGGGGGAGGACGTGTACTTCGACGTCGCCTCGCGCCCCGACTTCGGCGCGGTCTCCCACCTCGGGCGTGCTGCGATGCTCGCCCTTTTCGCCGAACGTGGGGGAGACCCCGAGCGGCTCGGCAAGCGGGACCCGCTCGACCCGCTGCTCTGGCGGGCGGCCCGCGACGGTGAGTCCTCGTGGCCCGGGGGCTCGCTCGGCGACGGACGGCCCGGGTGGCACGTGGAGTGCGCGACCATCGCGGTGGACCAGCTGGGGGTGCCGTTCGACCTCCAGGGCGGGGGAACCGACCTGGTCTTCCCGCACCACGAGATGAGCGCCCTGCACGGTGAGTCCCTCACCGGACAGCAGCCGTTCGCCCGGGCCTACGCGCACCAGGCGATGGTCGGGCTCGACGGCGCCAAGATGAGCAAGTCGCAGGGCAACCTGGTGTTCGTCTCGGCGCTGCGCGCCCACGGCGTCGACCCCATGGCCATCCGGTTGGCCCTGCTGGCCCACCACTACCGGATCCCTTGGGACTGGACCGACTCCGTGCTCGCCGAGGCACAGGCCCGACTGGCGAGGTGGCGAGAAGGGTTGTCCACCAACGGTGGTCCCGATGCCGACTCGACCGTCGCGGAGGTACGCGCCCGGCTGGCCGACGACCTCGACGCGCCCGGGGCCTTGGCTGCGATCGACGCGTGGGTCGCGCGATCGCTCACTGAGGGTGGCGACGTGGAGGGCGCGCCCGGTGTGGTCGGCCGCACGGCGGACGCGTTGCTGGGCGTGCGGGTCTGACCTCTGCACGGATGCGGACACACGGCTCGTCGAGGTGTCCGGGTCGTTGGCACTTTCGGGTCTGCCGGACGGCTTGTGCTCGGTTTCTGTTGCAGCCGGTGTTCGTCCTTGGCCTACTCTTCGTCGTCGTCTACTTCGCGCGGGCGGGACTCACCGGTCTCGGCCAGCGCATCGCCACCTGGAAGGAGTCACCATGAGCCGCGCCGAGGGTGTCGACGACACCGAAAGCACCGCCGGGTTCCGGATCGAGCTGCCGGAGGGGAGCCTGGACATCCACGACCTCAGTGTGGGTGAGCCGGCACCGCAGGCGCCCGTCGTCCTCGCCGTCCACGGCATCACCGCCAACGGCCTCAGCTGGGTCTGCGTCGCCGATGAGCTGTTCCGCCGTCGGGGCCCGGGCAGCGTCCGGTTCCTGGCTCCCGACCTGCGCGGGCGAGCCGGCAGCCGGCAGGCACCGGGGCCGTACGGGCTCGGAACGCACGCCGACGACGTCCTCGCCATAGCGGACGCCTTCGCCGTGAAGCCGGTCCTCGTGGGCCACTCGATGGGCGCCTTCGTCACCGCCCTGGCCTGCTCCCGGGCGCCCGAACGGGTCGCTGGGTCGGTGCTGCTCGACGGGGGGTTCACGTTCCCGCCCCCGCCCGACCTCGACGTCGACGCGGCCATCACGGCGGTCAGCGGCCCGGCGATGACCCGGCTGAGCATGCGGTTCGCGAGCCCCGACGCATACCTCGAGTTCTGGCGCGAACACCCGGCGGTCGGGCCCGCGCTCGACGGTCCTCAGGCGTCTGAGCTGCGTCGCTACCTGCTGCACGACCTCGTCAAGGACACTGGCGCCGACGGCACGGGCGCTGCCTGGGTCAGCTCGTGCGTCCTCGACGCGGTCCGGGCCGACGGGGCCGACGTGCTGGCGCACGCGGAGGCCCATGCCGCCGCCGCCAGGGCGGCCGCCGCTGGGGTGGTCACCGAGTTCGTGTGGGCGCAGCGCGGACTGTTCGACGAAGCGCAAGGGCTCTACGACGAACAGCGGATCGCGGCGTTGGGTCTGCCCGACGCCATCCAGGTGACGCCCGCCCCCGGCACGAACCATTACACGCTCGTGCTCGGCAGGGCCGGCGCCTCCGTCGTCGTGGACGCGATCGAGCGACGCCTGGACGGCGTATGACGCGCGGGGCCTCAGCGCAGCATGAGCCGGCGCAGCCGCAGGGCCAGCTGTACTTCGAGGGCCCGGTCCGGCTGCTGCCAGTCCGAGCCGAGCAGAGCCGAGACTCGATCGAGCCGCTGCACCACGGTGTTGACGTGCACGTGTAGGGCGGTGCCGGCCCGGCGCGGGCTACCACCGGCCTCGAAATAGGCCTCGAGCGTGCTGACAAGGTCGGTGCCCCGCGCTTTGTCGTACGCCGTCACCGCGCCGAGCGCGTGGTCGACGTAGGCCGTGACGTCGGGTTGGGAGCCGACGACGAGACCCGCAAACCCCAGGTCGGCAGCGGCCGCACCAGAGCCGGCATGCCCCAGGGCCACCATGGCGCGCGTGGTGCGGACCGCCTCGGTGAACGCCGTGGCGATGCCGCCGACACCGTCCAGCGGCCCGACGCCGGCAACGGTGGCCGTCCCCGCCCGCACCAACCGCGCCGCGACGGTTCTGGCCATCGCGCCAGCGTCTGCACCCGCGACCAGGGCAACGACGGTCCCGTCATGCTCGCCGACCACGCCCGAGGTCCCGATCGCGGCGTGCGTCGACAACACCAGCGCCCGCCGGCTGACGGAGTCGTCGGCCGTCACGGCGAGCAGGCAGAACGGCCGGTGCGTGTCCAGCCCATGGGTGCGCGCAGCCGTCGTCAGCTCCGCGGCGTCGCCGCGTCCGCTGACGAGGTCGGCCACCAGGTCGGTGCGCATCTGCTGCTGCGCGTCGGCCGTCTGCCGCTCAAAGAGCAGGACCAGCGCGGTGACCATGGCGGCGCGCTCGACGGTCCGCCGGTCCGCGTCGTCGGCGGTCAGCTCAAGGCCACCCAGCACAAGCAGCCCGAGCGGCTCATGCGCGGCGGTGATCACCGCGGCATACCGGCCACCGACCTGAGCCAGGCGACCCGAACCCGCCGCCGCATCCGCCAGTGTGCCGTCGGCGAGCGGGTCACGGCCCGTGGGCTCAGGGTGGCCTCCGGGCGCAGAGCCGGCCTCGCTGCGGCGCACGCCCCGCTCGTCGAGGACGACAGCCCAGCCGCCGAGGAGGTCGACGAGCGCCTTGGTGATGTCGTCGGCACCGCCACCAGCAAGGACGAGGTCCGCGAACCGGTCGTGTGCGGCTGCGGCACGCTCGACCCCGGCGGTATGCCGCCGCACCGTCTCGTGCGCCTGCGACAACGCAGCCAGCGCCTGTTCGGTCTCCGCGAGGGACCGGACCTGGACGATCGAGACGGCGGCCAGGGTGGCCAGCGAGCCGAGCAGGGCTACCTCGTCGTGCGAGAACGGTCGCGGGGAGCGGTTAGCGGCAAAGAGCACCCCGACGAAGTCGTCCTCGACGATCAGTGGCGTGCCGCAGATCGCGACGATGCCCTCCTCGCCAACGGCGCTGTCGATGGCACCGGTGTGTTGGAACCGTTTGTCAGCGAAGTAGTCGGCGGTCCAGTACGCCTTGCGGGTCGAGGCCGCCAGACCCCCGAGCCCGTCGCCCAACGACAGCCGCACGGACTGGAACTGCGCCGAGATCGACCCGTCGGTAGCGCGCACGTAGGTGTCGCCGCACTCGGGGTCATAGAGGGTGAGGTAGGCCAGGTCGGTGCCGAGGAGGAACCGGGCCCGCCGGACGATGGCGTCCAGCACCCCCCTAGGGTCGCTCAGCGACGCCAGGTCGCGAGCGGTCTCGACTAGCGCCGACAGCTCCGCCTCACGCCGACGCGTGCGGTCGAATGCCTCGCGGATGCGCAGGGCCAGGTCGCGCTCGGTCTGCGGGGCAGCCAGTGCGGTGATGTCGGCCACCGTGCCGTGGTTGGCCAGCAGGCGCAGCAGCTGCAGCGCAGCGGTCTCGGGGATGGCTCGGGACGCCATAGATGGGCCAGTCTAGGAGGCGTGGTCGTGTGCTCCAGCGCCACCCGTGCCGGTCGTCACCGCGCCGTCCACCCGCCGTCCATGGCGATCGACGCTCCCGTGATCGACAGGGAGGACGGTCCACACAGGAACGCGGCCAGCTCGGCGACCTCCTGCGGCTCGACGAGACGCTTGACCGCCATCGCCTCCAGCATGACCTTGTCGATGACCTCGTCCTCGGCAATGCCACGGGTCGCCGCCTGCTCGGCGATCTGCTTCTCCACCAGCGGCGTCCGCACGTAGCCGGGGCTGATGCAGTTGCTTGTCACCCCGTGCGCGGCGCCCTCCAAGGCGACGACCTTGGACAGACCCTCGAGTCCGTGCTTGGCCGTGACGTACGCGCTCTTGAACGCGCTCGCGCGCCGCCCGTGAGCGCTGGAGACGTTGACGACACGGCCCCAGCCCCGCGCATACATGTGCGGCAGGCACTGTCGGACCAGACGGAACGGCGCGTGCAGCATGACCGCGAGGATCAGCTCGAACCGGTCCAGCGGGAAGTCCTCGACGGGTGCGATGTGCTGCAGGCCCGCGTTGTTGACCAGCACGTCGACGTCGGTCGGCAGGTCTGCCAGCCCGGTCAGGTCCGCCAGGTCGGCCACGAGCGGGACCAGTCGTGGCCCGTCGGTGGGAAACCGGCCGACCAGCGTCTTCAGCCCGGCCTCGTCGCGGTCCACGGCATACACCTGCGCGCCGCACGCGAGATAGCGCCCGACGATCGCCGCACCGATACCGCTGGCGGCGCCGGTCACCAGCGCCCGCCGCCCGTGCAGGTCGGCCGGGGTGGCCAGGGCTGGTGGCGGCGAGTTCGAAGACATCGAGCCAAGGCTAGCCGGAGTCCCGGGGGAGGACTGATGTAGTGGCCACCCACAGCGTACGGCCGCCAGTGTGCCTGGCCACTATGACTCACCGGCGGGCGCGACAGGTGGAATGCGTGACCTTGACGGGCTGGCGCATCGGGCTGGCGGCGTTGGCAGGTGCGTTCACCCCACCAGTTTCGGCGTCCGTGGGGCTCTCACGTAACGTGCAGGCGTCTGCCGAACGTCTCGCTCACGTAGCGCGAGGACGCGATGGCCAGCACGTCAACGGGTTTTCGGCAGTCCGATGTTGGCCCTCCCAGGCTCGATGGTAACCGCTTGACCATCTCAGGAGATGGTGAGAGGATTCCCACTGGAAGGTTTCCGGCACAGAAGGGTGTCCGTCATCATGGCCGAGGTCGATAGGAGCGAGAAGATCACCATCAATGTCGGCCTGGTTGACCTGGGGCAGATCGACCTGCTCGTGGACGAAGGCTTCTACGCCAACCGGACGGATTTCATCCGTACCGCTATCCGCCGTCAGCTGGAGACTCGTTCAGGTGCCGTGGACGAGACCGTGACACGTCGTGCGCTCACCCTCGGCACGAAGCACTACAGCCGTAGCGACCTCGAGCGGTTGCGGGCTGCGGGTCGCACGGTGGAGGTACGCGTCCTGGGGCTGGCAACGCTCGGTGACGACGTATCGCCCGAGCTTGCCCTCGCGACGATCAGCGCGGTGGAGGTGCTGGGGGCCTTCCGGGCGCCGAAAGCGGTCAAGGCGGCCCTGTCAGGCCGAACGACGTGAAGGCACGCGCCGAGGCTGAGAATTCGTGCAAGTGGTGCTGCGCCAGAAGCAATGACAACCCAACTGAGGATGAATCGTGAAACCAGACATGAACCCGCAGATGCGTGAGGCGCTCGGCCTGATGCGCGAGGGGCGGCTGCACGAAGCCAGTGGGCGGCTGCGGCAAGGCGTCGGTCTGACCAGCTTCGCCACACCAGGCGAACCGGACACCGGCGTGGTCCGACGCCCAGTGGTTGGGACGGTCAACGTCCCAGACGGCGTCCCGTCTCAGCGGGTCGGTGCCCCGCAGGTGCCCACTTTGCCGCAGCCACCCGACCTGCCGAACGCCATCCGCTCCAGCTTGCCCGCCGGGTTGCCGGGCAGGGGCCTGCGGAGCGCGCCGGCAGTTGGGGCTGAGGCAGCCGCCGCAGCCAGCGCCCCCGGCGGCGATGTCCGTCACCTGAGGCACGACGACAGGCGGGGGTCCCGAAGCTTCGACCTCTACATCCCGACCGGCTACACCGGCGCGCCCGTCCCGCTTGTTGTCATGCTTCACGGCGGTAGGCAGGACGCCATGGACTTCGCCGTCGGCACCCGCATGAACGAGCTGGCCGAGCAACACACCCTTCTTGTTGCCTACCCCGAGCAGTCGACCGCCGCCAACCATGGCCGGTACTGGAACTGGTTCCTTCCCGGCCACCAGCAGCGTGACGTTGGAGAGCCCGCGATGCTCGCGGGCATCACCCGCCAGGTCATGAGCGAGAACAACATCGACCCGACGAGGGTCTACATCGGCGGCCTGTCCGCCGGTGGCGCCATGGCAGCGGTCATGGCCGCGACCTACCCAGAGCTGTACGCAGCGGTCGGTGTCCACAGCGGGCTTGCCTACGGGTCAGCGGCGGACGTGGCCTCCGCGTTCACGGCAATGCGGACAGGTGGGTCACCACGCCCGACCAGCGAGGTGCCGCTGATTGTGTTTCACGGCGACCGTGATAACACCGTCCACGCCACCAATGCCGACGTGCTCATCGCGGCCCGTCTGGCGGCCTCCACGGCCGGCGATACGTTCGGCGGGCCGGCGGCGGTGACTACCCGCGCTGACTCTGGCTACAGCGTCAGCGTCTACACCGACACCGAAGGTAGGGTCGTCGCCGAGCAGTGGACAGTGCACGGCGGCGCCCATGCCTGGTTCGGTGGCAGCCGCGTGGGGTCGTACACGGATCCGCGGGGGCCTGACGCGTCTAGTGAGATGGTGCGGTTCTTCTTGGAGCACCGCGCCGGTCCGCGCTCCTGAGAGAGGACCAACTAGGCATACCCCGCGTGCTTGACGCGGTAACCCTTCCCGGTCAGGCGTCTTGACGCGGTAACCCTTCCCGGTCAGGCGTAGAGGCCGGTCAGCGGAACGCGTTCAGTCCGGTGATCGCTCGACCCACAATCAGGGACTGGATGGTATCCGTTCCCTCGTAGGTATAGACGGCCTCGATGTCGGCGTGGTGCCGGGCGACGTGGTGGTCGAGCAGAATGCCGTTGCCGCCCAGAATGTCTCGTGCCATAGCGCAGACCCGACGGGCCGCGTCCCCGGTGTTGAGTTTCGCCAGCGCAGCATGTTCGATCGACACTCGACCTTCGGCCTGCAGCTGGGACATCCGGGTGCACATCAGCTGCATCCCGGTGATGTCGCTGAGCATGTGCGCGAGCTTGTCCTGGATCAGCTGGAAGCGGGCCAGCGGGCGACCGAACTGCTCGCGGCGCAAGGAGTACGTGAGCGCGCCTTCGTACGCGGCGACGGCATGGCCGACCGCCTCCCACGCGACGGTCTGTCGGGACTTTGCCAGCACGTAGTTGGCGTCGTTCCACGTCCGGGCTTGGGCCAGCCTGGCGTCGGCAGGCACCCGAACTCCAGAGAGCCGGATCTGGGCCTGCCACACCGCCCGGTTCGCCGCCTTGCCCACGATCTTCCTGGCGTGGTACCCGGAAACCGGGTGCTCCGCCCCATCGGGGTGCTCGACGATGAAGGCGCCCACCTGGCCGTCGTCGTCTCGGGCCCAGACGACGACGATGTCGGCGACGGTTCCATTGCCGATCCAGCGCTTCTGTCCGTCGAGAACCCATTCGTCCCCGTCCCGTCGCGCCGTGGTTTCCAGGGCAACGACGTCTGAGCCGTGGTTGGGTTCGGTCAACGCGAACGCGCCGAGAGCCTCGCAGGTCGCCATCCGGGGGAGATACCTGGCGCGCTGCTCTGGGGAGCCAAGCATCGCAATGGTGGTCATCGCGAGACCGGAGTGCACCGCATTCAGGGTGGCGATGCTCCCGTCGCCTCGCGCAAGCTCGGCGGCGATCATTCCCTCGGCCAGGAACGACACGCCCGGGCAGCCGTCCCCCACAATGGACGCGCCGGCGATGCCGAGCCGCCCGTATCCCTGGGCCAGCTCGACGGGGAACTCGGCACGTTCCCAGTAGCCTGCAGCCGCTGGGGCAACCTCGCGGTCGCACCAGACCCGGACCCGATCCCGCAGGTCTCGCTCCCGGTCGGTCAGCAGCTCGTCCAGACCGTAGAAATCGGTGCCCAGTGAGAGCGCTAGGTCATCCCCGTTCGGGAACTCGTTGTCGATGGTCCCCGAATCCAGATCGGCCATTGCGGGCACAGCCGCACGCGGCGGGCTCATGTCTGGGATTTCGGCCGCAGGTCCGGGCGGGCGTGTCGGGGCAGGTGCTGTGCTCATGAGGTCCTCGGTTTCTGGGCCGCTAAAACCCGCGTGCGAAATGCGTCTTGATGACGATGGACGAATGTCTTCGTCCGGCTCCACATCAGCGGCCGATATATCTCTAGTAGTACTCCGTTTCCGAAATATGCGCTAGACCCTGGGCAGCGAGATCGGGCCCGCGGCGGTGGGGGGAAGCGGCCCGGGCTCCGGAGTGATGTAGGGACCTTTGGCCCTAGTACTCGAGCAGGGAAGCGGGAAAAATTATGGCGGACGAGACCTGCGTCGAGAAACACCCAGCGAGCTACAGGACAGGAACGATGCTGGATTACCGTTCCGAACAGTGAAGTACACCTTACGTCATTGCTGGTTCGCGACCAACGCCGAAAAGAAACAGGTGGTCGCACCATGCAGAACCTGCTCACCCCATTGCGCTTTCTCGAGCGCGCGTCAGCGGTGCATCCGACCCGCACGGCAATCATCGACGGACCCCGTACCTTCAGCTACGCCGCCACGGCCGCAGAGGTCACGCGGCTCGCGCATGCGCTGAGGGCCAAAGGACTGCAGCCTGGAGACCGAGTTGCCTACCTGGCACCGAACTGCGCCGAGCTGCTTATCGCCCACTTCGCGGTACCGCTCGCCGGCGGTGTCCTGGTCACCATCAACACCCGACTGTCACCGGAGGAAGTGGCCGGCATCGTGCAGCACTCCGGTGCCGCCTACCTGATCGGCGAAGGGGTCCTTCTTGAGCCCGCTCGAGCCGAGCTTGCTCTGGTCAACACCCTGCTGGAGGTCATTGCCTTGCCCGCCGAGTCCGGCGAGGCGGTCGACCTCGCATTCAGCACCCGTTACCAAGACCTGTTGGCGGCCGGTAGCGACGAACCCATCGCCTACACGGTCCTGGACGAAGACGCTCCGATCAGCGTGAACTACACGTCGGGCACGACCGGGGAGCCCAAGGGCGTGGTCTACACGCACCGCGGTGCCTACCTGAACGCCCTCGGCCAAGTGATCCACCAGGGGTTCGTCGACGGCTCCTGCTACCTCTGGACGTTGCCCATGTTCCACTGCAACGGGTGGTGCACCACCTGGGCGCTGACCGCCGTTTCCGGGACACATGTGTGCCTGCGCGCGACGCGGGCGGACGACATCTGGCACCTGATCGACCACACCGGGATCACCCACATGGCCGGAGCGCCGACCGTACTGCTCATGATGCGTGAGTCGACGTTCGCGCACCCATTGAGACAGTCACTGACGGTGACCACCGCTGGCGCCCCACCCAGCCCGTCCATCATCGAAGCCTTCGCCGAGCTCAACGTTCGCGTCATCCACGTCTACGGCCTGACCGAAACATACGGCCCCTACACCGTCTGCGAACCGCAGGATGCCTGGCGAGAACTTCCGGTGGCGGAGCGGGCACGGCTCATGGCGCGCCAAGGTGTGGGCATGATCACGGCGGATCAGGCGAGGGTCATCGCCAGCTACGGGGAATCGGACGAGCTGATAGACGTGCCGGCAGACGGGGTCACCATGGGCGAAATCGTCATGCGAGGCAATACGGTGATGAAAGAGTACTTCCGCGATCCCGAAGCCACTGAGAAGGCATTTCGCGGAGGCTGGTTCCACTCCGGTGATCTTGGTGTGCGCTATCTGGATGGATATATTCGGCTGCTCGACCGAGCTAAGGACATCATTATCTCGGGTGGTGAAAACATCTCCACGGTAGAAGTGGAGCACGCTCTCGCCTCTCATCCCGCCGTCGCCGACGTAGCGGTCATCGCAGTGCCGGACGAACGGTGGGGGGAACGACCGAAGGCTTTTGTTGTCTTGACCCCCGGCCGCAGTGCCGAACAGGCCGAGCTGATAGGGCACGTCAAACAGCACATCGCAAAGTTCAAAGCACCCAAGTCAGTGGACTTCGTCCTCGAGCTGCCTCGGACCTCAACCGGCAAAATTCGGAAGGACCTGCTGCGCCAGGCGGAATGGGCCGGACACGAGAGCGGAATTCAATGATGGTACTCAAACACCTCAAACTCATGTCCGAATACACCCAGAAGGAGCAAAGGAAATGACCGCCGTACTCGACAGACCGGCACATGGGCCTCTCCCTGCTGAGGGGGTTGTCCCTGACCTCAACGATCCGACGGCGGGTGCGGTCGCGGTCTCCCGCGAGCTCGCCTCCGAGCAGGTCCGGTTGATCGCGGACCCGGCCCCTCTCGGCCTGGGTGCGTTCGCACTGACGACGTTTCTGTTGAGCCTGGTCAACGCTGGCGTCCTCCCCAAGGACACTGAGCCGGTCGTGCTGGGTGTGGCGCTGGCGTACGGCGGGATAGCGCAGCTCCTCGCCGGGATGTGGGAGTTCCGCAAGGGCAACGTGTTCGGCGCAACGGCCTTCACGTCGTTTGGCGCGTTCTGGCTGTCCTTCTGGGCGTATCTGACGTTCTTCGCCGCAGGCATCCCGGCCGCGCATCACGGCATCGCGGCGGGTTGGTACCTGCTTGCCTGGGCCATCTTCACCTCGCTCATGGTGATCGCTGCGCTTCGCACAACAGCCGTGCTCGCCGGGCTCTTTGCGGTGGTTGTCGTGGTGTTCGTGCTGCTGGGTCTCGGGGCGATGACCGCCTCCGCTGGCCTCACCACAGCAGGGGGAGTCCTGGGCATCGTGGCCGCCGCCTTGGCGTGGTACCTCTGCCTGGCCGGCGTGGCTGCGTCGACATTCGGCAGGCCCATCCTGCCGAACCCGCCACTGTTCCGCCGCTGACGAAGCGCTCGACACCCAGGGACGCCGCGAAGCCGGGCTTGGCGTCCAGCAGAGCACGGTCCGTCAGAACACTGTCTGGAGCAACGTATGTCTCAACCATTTCCGGATCCCACGCGATGGTTTGCCCATCTCATGACATCAGAGCGGCCCAGTTTGTGGCCGACCGTCGAGATCGCCGATCCCACGAAGGCCCTCAGCGCGGCCGCGGAACCCTGGACAACGGCGGTATCAGAGTTCACGAAGTGGCAGCGCAACGGTTTGCAACAGGCGGCTGCCGCATGGGCGGCGGCCATCCCGGGAGCAGGTAAAGCGGCCGAGCCCATGACGGACAAGCGGTTCGCCGGGGAAGCATGGAACAAGGATCCGCGCTTTGACGCGTTGGCCAGGGCATATCTCGCGCATACCAAGCTCATGCGCGAGGCACTGGAGGCGGCGCCGCTGGACGAGCGAAGCAAGGCGCAATGGGGTTTCGCGCTGCGCCAGGTAACCGATGCGCTGAGCCCGGCAAATATGCTCGCGACGAACCCGGAGGCGCTGCAGCTGGCAGTGGAAACGGGCGGGGCCAGCCTCGTTGAAGGCATGCGACTGTTCACCGAGGACCTGGCGCACGGCCGCGTCCAGATGACCGACACGACGGCCTTCGAGGTGGGTCGCAACGTCGGTGCGACTCCCGGCAGCGTCGTTTATCAGAACGAGCTCATCCAGCTCATCCAGTACACCCCCACCACCGCGCAGGTGTATGCGCGTCCGCTCGTGATCATCCCCCCCTGCATCAACAAGTACTACATTCTCGACCTGCAGCCGGCGAACTCCTTCGTCCAGCACGCGGTGGCGCAGGGGCACACGGTGTTCCTGGTTTCGTGGCGCAGTGCCGGCCCCGGACAGGAGACCCTCACGTGGGACGACTACATCGAGCAGGGTGTGCTGCGCGCCATCGACGTGGCGCGGCGCGTGAGCGACACCGAGACGGTCAACACGCTTGGCTTCTGCGTTGGTGGCACGCTGTTGGCCAGCGCTCTGGCGGTGCGAGCGGCTCGGGGCGAGCACCCAGCGGCCAGCCTGACCTTGCTGACCACGATGCTTGACTTCAGCGAGACCGGCGAGATCGGCCTGCTCATCAGCGAGCGAGGTGTGGCTCAACGCGAAGCCGCGGTGGGTACAGGTGGCCTGGTCAAGGGCATCGAGCTGGCGCAGGTGTTCGCGTCGCTACGAGCCAACGACCTGATCTGGCCATACGTCGTCAACAGCTACCTCAAGGGAAAGCCCCCGCCCGCCTTCGACCTGCTCTACTGGAACAGCGACGACACCAACCTGCCCGGGCCCATGTTCTGCTGGTACGTGCGGAACACCTACCTGGAGAACAAGCTGCGGCGGCCGGGGGGGACCGTGCAATGCGGCGAGCCGGTTGACCTTGGCGCGGTGCAGATCCCCGCCTTCGTCTACGCCTCCAAGGAAGACCACATCGTGCCGTGGCAGACGGCATACGCCAGCACGCAGCTCTTGTCCGGAGAGGTGACGTTCGTTCTCGGGGCGAGCGGGCACATCGCCGGGGTGATCAACCCGCCGGCGAAGAACAAGCGCAACTACTGGACGTCTGGGGGGAGCCGGTCAACGGACAGCTCCGGTGGTCCGTCACGACTGGAGTCCGACCCCGACCACTGGTTCGAGACCGCCGAGAGTATCCCGGGCAGCTGGTGGCCGGCCTGGATCGACTGGCTGGTACCGCTCTCAGGGCCTCAGGTGCCCGCACGGACGGAACTGGGCAGCTCCGAGTTTGCGCCGATCGAGGAAGCTCCTGGCCGCTACGTCAAGGAAGAAGCATCCTGATCGACCGGTGACGGACGGGCGCCCCCGCCTGCGTGGGCGGCTCCGCCCTCGTCGGTATCCCACCGCGGCCAGGCGTCCGGGGTCCGCGGCGCGGAGGTGGCCGTGCGGAAGGTGGCGCCGTCCAGTTCATCTGCTCCGCTTGACAAACTCCGCAAAGCGCGTAGTATTTCAAGCGCAGAAACACATCGACCAACCCAGGAGCAGACATGACCACCACGACAGTCCCCGACTACACACAGATCGTCCTCAAGGCCCATGCGGCCGCGCGGGAGATCACCCATGCGCAGGCCGACGCCGTGCGCGCCTACGCCGAGCTGGGTGCCCCGTTCACCGTTCCCACCGGCGGAAACCTCCCCGACCCGACAGCCACGGTCGACGGAATCTTCGACTACGCCCACCAGGCGCTCGGCATCCAGCGCGGCTTCGCCAAGCGGGTGACCGCCGCAGCGGTGTGAGCCGGCGGTCACAGACGTCCACCGGGCCAACGGGCGGGTGGCGCCGAGTGGCGAACACGGCGGGTTGCGGTCCTCTGGGCCGCAGCCCGCTTCTGTCGTGTATGCATGGAGGACTGGCCGGTAGCGCGCCCTGTGCGTCAGGGTGGGGTCCGCTGACCGGTCGCCGGAGGTCGAAGCATTCCCTTGGTCGCCGCGCGGTGGTTAACTCGTTATACCTGCTGTCGATGTAGCGCCGATCCTGGAGTCGCCATGTGAGTACCGACGTCGCGCCTGATGGGATACACCAGCCGCTGGTCATCGTGGGCCTGCAAGGCCTGCGTGAGCGGGCCGGCACCACGCTGGGTGTCAGTGAGTGGGTGACGATCGACCAAGAGTCCATCAACACCTTCGCAGGGCTCACGGGCGACGAGCAGTGGATCCATGTCGACCCAGAACGCGCCAAGGACGGCCCCTTCGCGGGCACCGTGGCCCACGGGTTCCTCACCCTCAGCAAGTCCACCGGTCTGCTCTGGAATGTCGCGGTGGTCGACGGAGTGGGGGTGATCCTGAACTACGGCCTGAACAAGGTCCGGTTCCCCTCACCCTTACGCGCGGGGTCACGGGTGCGGATGCACGTGTCCGTAGCGGAGGCCAAGGAGGTCTCCGGTGGGTTGGAAGTCGTCTACCACCTCGAGTACGAAACCGAGGGTCAAAGCAAACCGCCATGTGTCGCCGACCTGGTCTTCCGCTACTACTCCTAGCGTGACGCTGAGAGACCAGTATTGGAGCGCGCGACTCCGCGGCATGGGGCCGCACCCGCGGCCTCGTCGTGGGCGGGGCCCACCTCCGTGACACAGTGGTCGCGAACCGGCGACACGGAGGTAACGGGACGTCATGGCGATCGACGACGAATGGGATCCGAGGCTTCGCCAGCTCGGGGAGTACATCCGAGGACAACGGCAGATGGCCGACCTGTCCCTGCGTGGACTGTCGCAGCTGACGCAGGTCTCGAACGCCTACCTCAGCCAGATAGAGCGCGGACTTCACCAGCCCTCGTTGCGGGTCCTGGAATCCATTGCTGTGGCTCTCAACCTTTCTTCCGAGACACTGTTGTCCCAGGCCGGAATGAGACAGGGCAGCTCCGCCACCGGACCGACCGTGCATGCCGACACAGAGACGGCGATCCGGACCGACCCAGATCTGACTCCCGAAGCTCAGGACACCCTGATCAGGGTGTACCGAGGTTTCAAGCGCCCGCAGGACCGTGCTTGACAACCGTGCTTACAACCGTGATTGACAACTGTGCTTGACAAACAAGGCACAGTGCTTTATATTTAGAGCAGACGGCTTTCCCGCCGTCCCTACGAAGGAGGAGCTAGAGCGATGACCACAGAGTCGACAACCCAGAAGTACACCGAACAGGTACAACAGAGTCAACAGGCCGTGCTGTCGGCGATTGACGCCTGGAACAAGACGGTGCAGGACGCCGTTGCCCAGATGCCCAAGGCCCCTGGCCAGTTCGACGCCACCGGCATGGTCGACCAGGTGTTCGACCTCACCGAGAAGGTCCTGGACATGCAGCGCGATCTGGCCAAGAAGCTGATTACTGCCTCCGGCGCCGCCACCGACATGGCCGCTGGGCACGCCACCGAGCCAACCCCTCAGCAGTAGAGGCCCATTCACACACCCGCGCCCAGCCGACCGGAGGGGCCGGCATCGGTCCGGTCCTTGGAGCTGCTGCGCAGCTGACTATCTCAGCTGGCTCAGCTAGCCGCGCCCAACGGCGTGCGTCGTGTCCGTCCCGGTGTCGGTCAGCGCCAGCGGCCCATCGGCGGGTCAAGCCTATGGCGACCATTCTCCTAGCGCGCTATCCGCCGGCACCCAGGGCGTTCCGATATCCGACCGACGATCGGATGGGGCTTCTGTCAGCGGGCGGTCGGCGGGTCGTCGCCCAGGCGACGGAGGTACTTCTCGAACTCCTGGGCGATCGCGGCTCCACTGGCCTCCGGGAGGTCGGCGGTGTCGGTCGCCTCCTCCAGCGACTGGACGTACTCTGCCACCTCGTCGTCTGACTCCGCGAGCTCGTTGACGCCCCGCTCCCAGGCGCGGGCCGTCTCGGGCAGGTCACCGAGCGGGATCGTGATGCCGAAGAGCGACTCGAGCTTGCCGATCAGGCCGAGAGTGGCCTTGGGTGAGGGAGAGCCGCCCGCGTAGTGCGGGACGGCAGCCCAGCAGCTGAGTGCAGGCAGGCCCGTGCGGCCGGCGGCATCGGACAGGACGCCGACGATGCCGGTCAGGCCCTCATAGCTGCTCGACTCGGCGTCATAACGGTGGATGACGTCCACCGAGTCCGAGGTCGCCGTCACCGGGATGGGACGGGTGTGCGGCACATCGGCGAGGAGCGCGCCGAGGGTGACAAAGGTCGACACCCCGACTCTTTCGGCGAACTCGAGCAGCTCGATCGTGAAAGCGCGCCACCGAGTCGACGGCTCGATCCCTTCGACGAGAACGACGTCGCGGTCGAAACCGGTGTCGCGCGCGACCAACAAGCGGGTCGTGGGCCAGATCACCCGTCGCTGCCCGTCGTCGAGGACGACCTTGGGACGGTTCACCTGGAAGTCGTAGTAGTCCTCGGGATCGAGAGCCGCCACGGCTTCGGCCTGCCAGACGTCGGCGAGATGCTCGATCGCGGCGGAGGCCGCCTCGCCCGCGTCATTCCACCCTTCGAACGCCGCGATGAGAATCGGGTCGTGCAGCGGGGCGACGTCCTCGAACTCCAGCACGAGCACCTCCTCGTTCAGCGGCCGACCCGAGATGGGTCTCTGCCGATGTCTGCCTGTCTCTGACTCTGTCTGCCGGTGTCTGCCTGTCTGAAGATGCGGCGGTGCCGGAACCGTGTGCGTCCACCCTATGCCGGGCTCGTCGGTGGTCCATGACCCTGCTGCGTGACTCCCAGGGCGGTAGTCCACGTTGCCGTCATCTCACCGGCGATGGCTGCGACACGCGGTCCGTCCAGGGCGCCGAGGGCACCTAGACTCAATTGTCGTGACCGCCTCTGCTGCCATCAGACGCACCCGGGCGGCGGGCCTGCCGGCGGCAGTCCTCTGGGACATGGACGGCACGCTCATCGACAGTGAGCCCTACTGGATCGCCGAGGAGCATGACCTCGTCGAGTCGTTCGGGGGCCAGTGGACCGACGAGCACGCACTTGCCTTGGTGGGCAACCCATTAGAAGTCTCGGCACAGTACATCCTCGACCACTCGCCGGTCAGGGCGACCGTCATGGAGGTCGTCGACACGCTCATGCACGGCGTGATGCGCCGGATCGTCGTGGAGGCGACGTGGCGCCCCGGTGCCCTCGAGCTGCTCACCGACCTGCATGCCGCCGGCGTACCCAACGCCCTGGTCACCATGTCGTGGAAACCGTTCGCCGACCTCGTGGTGGGGCTGGTCCCTCCCGGGACGTTCGACATCGTCGTCACCGGTGACGCCGTGGGCCACGGGAAACCACACCCCGAGCCCTACCTCACCGCAGCGCGGCTCCTGGGCGTCGACGCGGGGGACTGCGTCGCGATCGAAGACTCTCCGGCCGGTGTGGGATCCGCAGTCGCCGCGGGGGTCCCAACCATCGCCGTCCCCCACGTGGTGCCGGTGCCCCGGCTCACCGGTGCCGTCCAGGTGCCCAGCTTGCGCGGCATCGGACCGACCGACCTGATGACCTTGGTGGGGGCGCTGCACCGGTCTTCGTCCCAGCCGCGCTAGCCCGACCGGCTCCGCATACCTCGACCTGTCCGCATACCGGTGGGGGAGACGCAAGGCGGTGGGTTTCGGTGGAGTCACCGGGTCGGTCACGTCATTCGTCGGCAGGGGAGACACGACCGGTCTCGACTGGGTCGACGGCGAGGAACATGGCGGCCTCGGGCAGCGGCGGTGGGGTGCCGCCCCAGGCCGGACACAGGGCGCGGTGGTCGCACCAGTCGCAGAGCCGAGACGGGGAGGGACGCCAGTCGCCGGTGGCGGCCGCCCGCTCGATCGCGGCCCACAGCGCCTTGACCTTGCGCTCCGTCGCGAGCAGGTCGGACTCGTCGGGGGAGTAGCGCAGCACCTCGCGGTTGCCGAGGTAGACAAGCTGAAGGAGCTGGGGGATGACGCCGCGGGTGCGCCACAGCACGAGGGCGTAGAAGCGCATCTGGAACAGCGCCTTGGTCTCGAAGTGTTCGGACGGCGACCGACCGGTCTTGTAGTCGACGACCCGCATCGCGCCGTTGGGGGCGACGTCGAGGCGGTCGACGTATCCGCGCAGCGTCAGGCCCCCGACATCGGCCTCGACGTAGAGCTCGCGCTCGGCGGGTTCCAGGTGGGTCGGGTCCTCCAGGGTGAACCAGGTGTCGACGAGGCGGGCCGCGTCGTCGAACCACGAGGCGCGACTGCGGCCCGGGGCGACGACCGTTTCGGTCCGCACCTCGGCCGCAGTGTCAGGGTTCGTGTGGGGATCGGCGATGGGATCGGCGGTGGGACCCGTGTCGATGTCGGTGTCCGAACCGTCGTCGGCCACGACCAGGGCGGCCAGCTCGGGTTCGGACTCCACCAGTCGCGCCCACTCCGGCGCGAGCAGCTGGACGGCGCGTTCCGGCGTGCGCTCGGCTGCGGGCAGGTCGAAGAGCCGTTCGAGGACGGCGTGCACCAGCGTCCCGCGAGCCGCGGCAGGTGAGGGAGGCGAGGGAAGCCGGTCGATGACGCGGAACCGGTAGAGCAGCGGGCAGGACATGAAGTCGGCAGCCCGGCTCGGCGAGAGCGTCCGCGATCGTCCCTCGAGGGGTTCCCTCGGCGGTGTGTACGGGGCGGCAACACTCATACCGACGACTGTATGCGGACCCGCCGACAGCGCCGGGGGCGACGCAAAGGCCTGCGGCGAACTCGCTCGATGTGCAGGCGAGCTAGTCCAGAGCTAGTCCTCCGGCTGATAGCCGAGGTTGGGTCCGAGCCAGCGCTCCGCCTCGCGCACGGCCCAGCCCTTGCGGGCGGCGTAGTCCTCGACCTGGTCGCGACCGAGGCGGCCGACCACGAAGTACTGCGACTGCGGGTGCGAGAAGTACCAGCCGCTGACCGCGGCTCCGGGCCACATCGCCATAGACTCCGTCAGCGAGATCCCGACCCGGTCCTCCACGTCGAGCAGCGACCACACGGTCAGCTTCTCAGTGTGGTCCGGGCAGGCGGGGTAGCCCGGTGCCGGCCGGATCCCGACGTAACGCTCGGCGAGGAGGTCGTCACCGGTGAGGTGCTCGTTCGGGGCGTACCCCCAGATGTCGCGGCGGACCCGCTCGTGCAACCGCTCGGCGAACGCCTCCGCCAGCCGGTCGGCGAGCGACTCCAGAAGGATCGCGTTGTAGTCGTCGACCTGTCCCTTGAACTCGGCGACCTTCTCGGCGACGCCGTGTCCAGCCGTCACGGCGAACGCGCCGACGTGATCGCGCAGGCCGGTCTCCTTGGGGGCGACGAAGTCCGACATCGCCCGGTTGGGCACCCCGTCGCGGTGCTGGCCCTGCTGACGCAGCGTGAACAGCGTCGCTGCCAGCGTCGAACGCGTCTCGTCGCTGTAGACCTCGATGTCGTCCCCCACGGAGCTAGCCGGGAACAGCCCCAGCACACCGTCCGCGCGCAGCCACCGTTCGGCGGTGAGCTGGTCCAGCATCCGCTGCGCGTCGGCATACAGGCGGCTGGCTGCCTCGCCACTGGCCGGGTTGTGCAGGATGTCCGGGAAGCGGCCCTTCATCTCCCAGGCGAGGAAGAACGGCCCCCAGTCGATGTACTCGCGCAGCTCGGCCAGGGGGTAGTCGTGCCAGGTCCGCACGAACTGGGTGATCTCGCGTCGCGGCGCACCGGACTGCCGGGTCAGCAGCTCCTTCTCCTGCTGCGCGATCACGTGCGGGACCGGAGGCCGGTATGCGTCCCAGTCGACGGGCGTTTGGTGCGCCCGCGCCTCGGCGATCGACCGCAGCGGTCGCTCCGTGCCCTTGGCCGCGTGACGGGTTCGCAGGCTGTCATAGTCGGCCTTGATGCCGGCCATCAACGCGGGACGTTGCTGGTCCGAAAGCAGCTGCGAGACAACGGGAACCGAGCGTGAGGCATCCTTCACCCAGACGACCGGGCCGTGGTAGCGCTCGTCCACCTTGACCGCCGTGTGGGCGCGCGACGTTGTCGCGCCGCCGATGAGCAGCGGGATCTCGAAGCCCTGCCGCTCCATCTCCGAGGCCATCGTCACCATCTCGTCGAGGGACGGCGTGATCAGACCGGACAGACCGATCACGTCGGCCTTCTCAGCCCTGGCGGTGTCGAGGATCTTCTGAGCCGGCACCATGACACCGAGGTCGACGACGTCGTAGTTGTTGCACTGCAACACGACTCCGACGATGTTCTTGCCGATGTCATGCACGTCGCCCTTGACGGTGGCCATCACGATCTTGCCTTTGGCGCTGCTCGTCATGTCGCCGCTCGCGACCTTCTCGGCCTCGATGAAGGGGATGAGATAGGCAACGGACTTCTTCATCACCCGTGCGCTCTTGACCACCTGCGGCAGGAACATCTTGCCCGCCCCGAACAGGTCGCCCACGACGTTCATACCGGCCATGAGCGGACCCTCGATCACTTCGATCGTCCTGCCTCCGCGAGCGACGATCTCGATCCGCAGCTCCTCGGTGTCCGACTCGGCGTACTCGTCGATGCCCTTGACGAGGGCGTGCGTGATCCGTTCGTCCACGGGAAGCGATCGCCACTCTTGTTCCGACTCCGGAGTGGGCTCCTCGCCGGCCCTGTTGAACCGCTCGGCGATCTCCAGCAGCCGCTCGGTGGAGTCGGAGCGCCGGTTGAGGATGACGTCTTCGATGCGCTCGCGCAGCTCGGGGTCGACCTGGTCGAAGACGACGAGGGCGCCCGCATTGACGATTCCCATGTCCATGCCGGCCTGGATCGCGTGGTAGAGGAAGACCGCGTGGATCGCCTCGCGTACGGCGTTGTTGCCGCGGAACGAGAAGCTGACGTTGGACACGCCACCCGAGACCAGGGCGTGCGGCAGGTTCTGCTTGATCCAGCGGGTCGCCTCGATGTAGTCCGTGCCGTAGGCGGCGTGCTCCTCGATGCCAGTCGCGACGGCGAAGACGTTGGGGTCGAAGATGATGTCCTCGGCGGGGAAGCCGACCTCGTCGACGAGGATGTCGTAGGCGCGCCGGCAGATCTCTTTGCGACGATGCAACGAGTCGGCCTGGCCCTGCTCGTCGAAGGCCATGACGACGATGGCAGCGCCGTACTTGCGACACAGACGCGCGTGCTCGACAAAGGACTCGACGCCCTCCTTCATCGAGATGGAGTTGACGATCGGCTTGCCTTGCACGCATTTCAGGCCCGCCTCGATGACCTCCCACTTGCTGGAGTCGACCATCAAGGGCACCCGGGAGATGTCCGGCTCGGTCGCGACGAGCTTGACGAACCGGTCCATCGCAGCGACGCCGTCGATCATCCCCTCGTCCATGTTGATGTCGATGACCTGGGCGCCGGACTCGACCTGCTGCCGGGCGACGGTGAGCGCGGTGGGGTAGTCACCCTCCCGGATCAGCTGGCGGAACCGGGCCGAACCCGTGATGTTGGTGCGCTCGCCGACGTTGACGAACAGCGACTCCTCGGTCACGGTCAGTGGTTCGAGACCGGAAAGGCGCAGTGCCGGGGTGATCACCGACGGCTCGTGCGGCGCCTTGCCGTCCACGCCTTTGGCAAAGGCGGCGATGTGGTCGGGCGTCGTGCCGCAGCAGCCGCCGACGATATTGACGAGGCCGCTGGTCGCGAACTCGGTCACGATGGACGACATCTGTTCGGGCGTCTCGTCGTACTCGCCGAACGCGTTGGGAAGGCCCGCGTTCGGATAGCACGACACGAAACAGTCTGAGACGCGGGCCAGCTCGGCGAGGTAGGGCCGGATCTCGTCGGCCCCCAGCGCGCAGTTGAGGCCGACCGCCAGGGGGCGGGCGTGTCGGATCGAGTCGTAGAAAGCCTCGGTCACCTGGCCGGACAACGTGCGGCCGGACGCGTCGGTGATCGTCCCGGAGATGATGACCGGCCAGCGTCGGTCGTGCTCCTCGAACAGCGTTTCGCAGGCGAAGATCGCGGCCTTGGCGTTGAGGGTGTCGAAGATCGTCTCGATCATCAGCAGGTCGGAACCGCCGTCGACGAGACCGCGGGCCTGCTCCAGGTAGGCCTCGACGAGCTGGTCGAAGGTGATGTTGCGCTTGCCCGGGTCGTCGACATCGGGCGAGATGGAGGCGGTGCGGTTTGTGGGGCCCAGCGCGCCGACCACGAACCGCGGCCGGTCCGGCGTCCTGGCCGTCATCGCGTCGCACTCGGCCCGCGCCAACCGGGCCGCCGCGGCGTTGAGCTCGTAGGCCAGGTCGTCCATCGCGTAGTCATGCAGTGAGATCCGGTTGGCGTTGAAGGTGTTGGTCTCGACCAGGTCCGCTCCCGCGGCGAGGTACTCCCGGTGGATCCCGCCGATGATCTCGGGGGCGGTCAGGCTCAGCAGGTCGTTGTTGCCGCGCAGGTCGGTTTCCCAGTCGGCGAAGCGTTCGCCGCGGAAGTCGGCCTCGGACAGGCCGCCCTGCTGAATCATCGTGCCCATCGCACCGTCGAGGACGAGGATGCGTTCGCGCATCAGCGCGGACAGCTGCTCGGTGCAGTCGGGGCGCAGGTCGGCGTCGGTCACAGGAGCCTTCGTTTCAGGGGCCTTCGGTCCACAAGGTTCGATTGACCAGTATGACCGCTGCCTCATACCGCGTGCACAGAGGACGCACCGTGAGGCAGCCCTTCAATGACGTAAGGTCACGGCATGACGGCCGGTCCCGGCTCCGCGCCCCCCGCAGGCCAGGCCTCCGCTGACCGGACGTTCGGCTGGCGCATCGGCGGCATCCGCGGCATACCCGTCTATCTGGGACGCAGCTGGCCTGTCGTGGCCATCGCCGTCGTCGTCCTGTTCGGCCCCAACGTCCGTGACTCGGTCGGCGCCTCCGGTGGGGTGTTCGGGTATGCGGTCGCCGTCGCGTACGCGGTCCTGCTGCTCTTCTCGGTTCTCGCGCACGAGGCCGCGCACGCGCTCAGCGCACTGGCGTACGGCTACCGCGTGGACCGCATCGTCGCCGACCTGTGGGGCGGGCACACCGTCTACGACAGCTCGACCTCCCGGCCCGGGCCGAGCGCCGGGATCGCGGTCGCCGGGCCACTGGCCAACCTGGCGATCGCCGGTGTCGGGTATGCCGTCACCCAGCTGCTCCAGCCCGATGGGGTCCTCGGGCTGCTGCTGGGTGCGCTGACGCTGACCAACCTGTTCGTGGGCGCCTTCAACCTCCTGCCGGGGCTACCGCTCGACGGCGGGTATCTTGTCGACGCGCTCGTCTGGCGGGTGACAGGCGACCGCAACCGAGGCCTGATTGTCGCCGGCTGGCTCGGGCGGATTCTGACCATGCTGGTCGTGCTCTGGTTCGTCGGCCGTCCGCTGCTGCTCGGCCAGTCACCCTCGCTCTACACGATCATCTGGTGCGGCCTCATCGGCGCCTTCCTCTGGTCCGGCGCCTCGAACGCGATCCGGTCTGGCACCAGCCGCCGGGCGATCGAGAGCGTGCCCCTCTCGCGGGTACTTCGGCCGGCGGTGTTGGTCGGCGACCAGGAGAGCGTCGCTGCGGCCTTGAGCCGGGTCGACGGGGCGGGAGCGGGGGTGCGCAGGGACACGGGTCTGCTCACGCCTGGGTCGGGTCGGGCCGGTATGCCTGTGGCGCCACTCGCCGTCGTCGTCACCGATGCGGGTCAACCGGTCGGGCTGCTCGACGTGGACACCGCTCGCGGGATCGACCACGATCGGTGGTCCGAGGTCCGCGTCCAGGCGGTCACGCACCGCCAGCCGGACGGGTGGGTGGTTGCGGTCCCGTCGCGCGACGTCGACGTGTCAGGGGTGGTCGGCGCCCTCGTCTCGCGGCCGGACCAGGTGACGAGGACGATCCTTGCCGTCGGGCCCACCGGTGAGGTGCTGGGCACGGTGACGGTGGACGACCTCAACGCGGCGTTCACCGCCTGAGGACATATCGGCCGCGCTAGTGGTGTCGAACGCACGCATTTGCGAGCGGTGGACACCATCAGTGCGATCAGGGCGGTCAGGTTGTCCACACCCCCCGACCGGTTCGTCCCACGATCCACAGGCGTGGTGACGGGTCTCGCGCAGGAGTTCTCCTGCGAGTTGGCTCGGCGCATGACCAGAACCCGAGCAGCTGCCGCCCCCGCTCATCCGACTGCCCCGGTCGCCTCGATCCCCTCGACCGCCTCGACCGCCTCGACCGCGTCGACCGCCTCGACCGCCTCGACCAGAACCCTGGGGAACGCCAGACGCATCGGCAAGCGGAGCGACGACGATGCCGCCCAGCCGTTCCCGTGGGTCAACGAGGTCCGGCTGGTCGGCCGACTCAGCGCGCTCCCCGATCCTCGAGAGCTCCCCAGCGGCGACGTCGTGGTGCTGCTTCGCCTCGTCATCACCCGGGCCCCGACGCAGCGCAAGCAGCAGGTCGACACCATCGATGTCGCATGTTGGACTCCGATGACGCGTCGGGCCACGTCGCGTCTCGATGTCGACGACGTCGTCGAGGTGGACGGTGCCCTACGGCGGCGGTTCTACAAGGCCGGCTCGGTGACCCAGAGCCGCTACGAGGTGGAGGCCGTGCGGGTCCGCCGCCATCGGGGAGCCACCTGACGTGCGCCGTTTTTCGGGAGCCGGGCGCTCGGACTCCCGGGCGCCGGGCTCCCGAAGTGCCTAGACTCCCGACGTGACCCAGCCCGACGAGACCTCCCAGGGTCACGGTCGACGTGGTGTCTTCGTCGTCGGTGACCGCGTCCAGCTGACCGACCCGAAGGGCCGGCTGCACACGATCACCCTCGAGCAGGGCCGGGAGTTCCACACCCACCACGGCAGGCTCGCGCACGACGACCTGATCGGCCGTCCCGACGGCTCGGTGGCCGACAACTCCTCGGGCATCGCGTACCTCGCGCTGCGCCCGCTGCTCGCCGACTACGTCATGTCGATGCCGCGCGGCGCCGCCGTCGTCTACCCCAAGGACGCCGGCCAGATCGTGATGATGGCGGACATCTTCCCCGGTGCCCGGGTCGTCGAAGCCGGCGTGGGGTCGGGGGCGCTGAGCATGTCGCTGCTGCGCGCCATCGGGGTGCACGGCGAGCTGGTCTCGTTCGAACGGCGTGAGGACTTCGCCGACATCGCCCGCGGCAACGCCCGGGCCTTCTTCGGTCAGGACCATCCGGCCTGGCGCGTCGAGGTCGGGGACCTGGTCGAGAGTCTCCCGGGGGCCGTCGAGCCTGGAAGCGTCGACCGTGTGGTCCTGGACATGCTCGCCCCGTGGGAGTGCCTTGACGTGGTCGCCGACGCGCTCATCCCCGGCGGGGTCCTCATCTGTTACGTCGCCACGACCACCCAGCTGTCCCGCGTCGCCGAGGCGATGCGGGCCCATGGCGGTTTCACCGAGCCCTCCGCCTGGGAGTCACTGGTGCGAGGCTGGCACCTCGAGGGGCTTGCCGTGCGACCCGAGCACCGGATGCACGGACACACCGGGTTCCTCGTCTCCAGCCGTCGGCTGGCCCCCGGTGTCCAGCCCCCGGAGCGGAACCGGCGCCCCTCGAAGGCGAACGTCGACGCCGCGCCGGTGCCCGGCGTACCAGGTGCTGAGACGCCCGACGACGACTGGAGCGCCGCTGATCTGGGGGAACGTGCCATATCTGAGAAGCGGGTCCGACGCGTACGCAGAAGTGTGACCGAAACCTCCGAGCCGTGAGCGGGCTGCCGGGTTAGGGTCAACTACGGGACGACCGCTCCCGGCCCATCGGCGAGAACGTCTGGAGGTGTCCGATGTCCGACATCACCCCCCGCGAGCCTGACGACGTGCGCGCCCACCACGACTCAACCCGCGACACAAACCGTGACACAAACCGCGATATGAACAATCCGAACCGCTCCCTGGATGCCGACGAGCTCCAGCGCCAGCGCGACCTGCTCGGCGAGGAGGTCCGCGACCTGCGCGAGCAGCTGCGGCACAGCCCGACCCGCTCGCGTGAGCTGGAGAACCGCGCCCTGCAGCTGCAGGCCTCCCTCACCACGCTCAATACCCAGAACGAGCGCCTCGTGCGCACGCTCAAGGAGGCCCGCGAGCAGATCGTCACGCTCAAGGGCGAGGTCGACCGCCTCGCGCAGCCTCCGAGCGCCTACGGGCTGATCCTCGAGTCCTACGACGACGCCACCGTCGACATCCTCACCTCAGGCCGCAAGATGCGGGTGGCGGTCAGTCCCAGCGTGGACCCGGCCACCCTCAGCGCGGGCCGCGAAGTGATGCTCAACGAGGCGCTCAACGTCGTCGCCACCTGCGGGTACGAGCGGGTCGGCGAGGTCGTCATGGTCAAGGAGATCCTCGACGACGACCGGATCCTCGTGGTCGCCCACGCCGACGAGGAGCGGGTCTGCCGCCGCGCCGACTCGCTCGAGGGGCATCCGATCCGCGTCGGTGACGCCCTCATGCTGGACTCTCGCTCGGGGTTCGTCTACGAGCGCATTCCCAAGGCGGAGATCCAGGACCTCGTCCTCGAGGAGGTCCCCGACATCGCCTACGAGGACATCGGCGGTCTCTCCGGCCAGATCGAGCAGATCCGAGACGCCGTCGAGCTGCCCTACCTGCACCCCGACCTGTTCAAGGAGCACCGGCTGCGCCCGCCCAAGGGCGTCCTGCTCTACGGCCCGCCCGGGTGCGGCAAGACCCTTATCGCCAAGGCCGTCGCCGCCTCGCTGGCGCGCAAGGTGGCCGAGCGCACCGGGAACGCGACGGAGAAGAGCTACTTCCTTAACATCAAGGGCCCAGAGCTCCTCAACAAGTACGTCGGCGAGACCGAGCGGCACATCCGGCTGATCTTCCAGCGGGCCCGGGAGAAGGCGTCCGACGGCACCCCCGTGGTCGTCTTCTTCGACGAGATGGACTCCCTGTTCCGCACTCGCGGGTCCGGCGTCTCCAGCGACGTCGAGACGACGATCGTGCCGCAGCTGCTGTCAGAGATCGACGGCGTCGAGCGGTTGGAGAATGTCATCGTCATCGGGGCGTCCAACCGCGAGGACATGATCGACCCCGCGATCCTGCGACCGGGTCGCCTCGACGTGAAGATCAAGATCGAACGTCCGGACGCCGAGAGTGCCCGGGACATCTTCAGCAAGTACCTCACCGCCGACCTGCCGTTGCACGAGCACGACCTCACCGAGAACTACGGAAACCGGATCGCCACGGTCGAGGGGATGATCCAGGCGACGGTCGAGCGGATGTACTCCGAGATCGACGAGAACCGCTTCCTCGAGGTGACCTACGCCGGCGGCGACAAGGAGATCCTCTACTTCAAGGACTTCAACTCCGGCGCGATGATCCAGAACATCGTCGACCGGGCGAAGACCATGGCCATCAAGGACTTCCTCACGACCGGGCAGAAGGGCATCCGCGTCGACCACCTGCTCGCGTCGTGCGTCGACGAGTTCAAGGAGAACGAGGACCTCCCGAACACCACCAACCCCGACGACTGGGCCCGGATCTCGGGCAAGAAGGGTGAGCGGATCGTCTACATCCGCACGCTCATCAACGGCAAGGACGGCACCGAACCCGGCCGTTCGATCCACAACGTCGCCAACACCGGGCAGTACCTCTGAGCGACCTCTGAACGACCCCTGAGCGCTGGTTCAGGAGGGCAGGCCCTGGTTCAGGAGGCCAGCCGAGGGCGGACTCGGACGGCCAGCACTCTCCAGCCGAGGAGGAGCACGCCGAGGACGAGGGTCGCCACGACGACGAACGAGAACGCGGTGCCGCCCCCGGTCACGACGCGCAGCAGCATGCCGAGGACGACCGCGCACACCCAGACGGGTATGCCGGTGCCCACCCGCGTGGGCCAGCGAAGCGACCTCCCGTGCACGAGCGCCCAGCCGGCTGCGGCGCCGACCAGGAACGGCCATGCCGTCGCCAAAACGCCGAGCACCGGGTTGGTCTCGTCGTGGGTGGCGCGACCGACGGCGGCGAAGACGAGGATGACGACGGTGTCGAGGACCCCTGCCGCGACCACCGACATACCGCGGATCGGCTGCGGCCGGGAGCCGTCGGCGACAGGCGTCATGGGTGTCATCGCGGCCGAGCCAGGTGGGAGCTCAGAACGGCAACCGGGGCTGCGGAGGAGCGTGGGTTGGGTCGACTCCCTCGAACAGCGAGGACACGGACCGGCCATAGTGGATGCGCGAGATCGCCTCGGCGAACAGGCCGGCCACCGAACGCACCTGCAGGTCGGGCCACCCGTCGGGCCGGGGGACCGTGTCGGTCGTGACGACCTCGCTGATCATCGGGTGCGTGCTCAGCCGCTCGACAGCCGGGCCGGCGAACAGGCCGTGGGTGCACGTCACCGACGCCTCCGTGCACCCGACGTCCTTGAGGCGTTCGAGCAGCTCGACGATCGACCCACCGGTCGCGATCTCGTCGTCGAGGATGATGGCCCGCTTGCCCGCAACGTCGCCGACGATCGACTCGATCACGACCTTGTCGTCGGTGACCCGCTGCTTGCTGCCGGCGGCCACCGGGAGGCCCAGCAGCCTCGCGAACAGGGTGGCGGTCTTGGCGTTGCCGAGGTCGGGGGAGACGACGACGGTGTTGGTGAGGTCGCGTCCTCGGTAGTGGTCTGCGAGGACACCGATCGCGGTGAGGTGGTCGACGGGAACCGAGAAGAACCCGTGGACCTGGGGGGCGTGCAAGGCCATCGTCAGCACGCGGTGCGCTCCGGCGGTGCTGAGCATGTCGGCGACGAGCCGGCCGCCAAGCGAGATCCGGGAGGCGTCCTTCTTGTCCGAGCGGGCATACGCGTAGTGCGGCATGACGACCGTGATCTGGGCGGCCGAGGCCCCGCGCGCCGCGTCGCACATGAGCAGGAGCTCCATCAGGTGCTCCTGCGTGGGGGGTACCAACGGCTGGATCAGGTAGACGTCCTGCTGCCGGCAGTTCTCCAGGAGCTGCACCTGGAGGCAGTCGTTGCTGAACCTCTTGATGTCCACGGCCGCACGCCGGACTCCGAGATGACCGCAGATCCGGTCGGCGAGAGAGGGGTGGGCAGTTCCGGAGAACACCACGACGTCGTTCACGGGCGGCCTTCCGAGGGCGGCGGCGGATCCAGTTCCCACTCTAACGGCAAACGGGCTGCCGGTTTCGCTCCGGACCACTACCAGCCGGCCTCCGCTCAGATGCCGGTCGGACGACCGGTCGGACGGCCTTCAGACGAACAGTCACAGGAGGTGCCGGCGGAGCTCGGTCGCGAGCTCGAGACGGGCTTGCGCGCCACAGGTGGTGAACCCCGGGAAGCTCATGAACCCGTGTGGGGCGCCCAGGTAGGTCGTCGACCGCACCGGCACGCCGGCCTCGGCGAGCCGGTTTGCGTATGCCTGACCCTCGTCTCGCAGCGGGTCCAGCTCGCCGGTCTGCACCAGCGCCGGCGGCAGGCCGCTGAGGTCGTCGGCCCACAGCGGTGAGACCAGGGGATCGGTCAGCGCCAGCCCGCTTCCGCCGACATAGAACTCGAGGAACCCGTCGATGTCGCGCTCGCTCAGGATAGGTCCGTCGGCGTTCTCCTGGATCGACGGATAACTTTTCGTCGCGTCCGTCCCGGGGTAGATCAACGCCTGATGGGCTATCGCGGGGCCGCCCTCGTCGCGCACGACCTGGGCGACGACGGCCGCGAGGTTGCCGCCCGCGCTGTCGCCGCATACGGCCAACCGCGTGCTGTCGGCCCCGAACCGGGAGCCGGCCTCGGCCGCCCACCGCACCCCGTCGACGCAGTCCAGCGCGGCCCGCGGTGCCTTCGCCTCTGGAGCAAGCCGGTAGTCGACGCTGAGCACCACTGCACCGACGGCGTGGCCGATGAACGTGCAGAGCGAGTCGTAGCCCCGCACGTTTCCGAGCACCCAGCCGCCGCCATGCAAGAACACCACGACGGGGTATGCGTTGCGGCTTCGACCACCGGCCGGCTCGTAGACGCGGACGGGGATCTTAAGTCCGTCCCGGGCCGCGAACTGGGCCTTCGAGATCCGGACGTCTCGGTAGACCCGGCCGGTCACCCAGGTGAACGGCGGGCGCGCCGGGACCACGCCCCTTCGGGCCTTGACGAGGTCCTCGTGGCTCATCTCGTCGACGCTCTTGGCGACCCGGTCGTAGACGGTCGTGAAAACTCTGGTCCGCAGGGGCATCCGTGCCATCGGGCCAGTCTGTCGGTCGGCGCGCGAGGGCGCGCACGTAGGGTGGCCGAGTGAGCGTGCGACGAGTCATGGGGATCGAGACGGAGTACGGGATCCTCGTCCCCGGCGACCCCGCCGCCAACCCGATGATCCTGTCCGGCCACGTGGTGAATGCGTATGCCAGTGCCCACGGGGTGCGGTCCGGGCGGGCTTCGTGGGACTACGCCGACGAGGCTCCCCTGCGCGACGCACGGGGCTTCGAGATCAACCGGGCGGTCGCCGACCCTTCCCAGCTGACCGACATCGAGGACCCGACGCTGGCCAACGTCGTCCTCACCAACGGGGCGCGGCTCTACGTCGACCACGCGCATCCCGAGTACAGCTCTCCCGAGGTGACCAACCCCCGGGCGGCGGTGCGGTGGGACCGGGCGGGCGAGCTGATCATGCTGGAGGCGGTCCGCCGCCTCGCCGACAGACCCGGTCTGCCGCCGGTCAACCTCTACAAGAACAACACCGACGGCAAGGGGGCGTCCTACGGCACCCACGAGAACTACCTGATGCGCCGCGAGACGCCGTTTGCCGACATCGTCCGGCACCTTGTCCCCTTTTTCGTCGTGCGGCAGGTGATCTGCGGGTCCGGACGCGTCGGGATCGGGCAGGACTCGCGCACCCCGGGGTTCCAGCTGAGCCAGCGGGCCGACTTCTTCGAGGTCGAGGTGGGTCTGGAGACGACCCTCAAGCGGCCCATCATCAACACCCGCGACGAGCCGCACGCCGTGGCCGACCTCTACCGTCGCCTCCACGTCATCATCGGCGACGCCAACCACGCCGACGTCGCCAACCTGCTCAAGCTCGGGATGACCTCCCTCGTGCTGGCTCTGATCGAGGACCGCGCGATGACCCGGGACCTCACCCTGGTCAAGCCGGTGGCCACCCTGCACGCCGTGTCGCACGACCCGACGCTCGCCACCCTCGTCACCCTGCGGGACGGCCGGCAGATGACCGCTCTGCAGCTGATGTGGGAGTACCACGACGCCGCAGCGGCATACCTCGAAGCTCGTGGCCT
Source organism: Lapillicoccus sp. (assembly GCF_039935575.1). GTDB lineage: Bacteria > Actinomycetota > Actinomycetes > Actinomycetales > Dermatophilaceae > Lapillicoccus. The sequence goes on along the minus strand of NZ_JBDTKA010000003.1, from coordinate 16,809 downwards.
CGGTGGGAACCACCAGACCGATGACCCCGACACCGCCGAGGTGATGCGCCTGTGGGCCGACCTGCTCACCCGGCTCGGCAACGACCCCGCCTCGTGCGCGGCCGAGCTCGACTGGGTGGCCAAGAAGCAGGTGCTCGAGGGTTACCGCGAACGCGACGGCATGGACTGGAGCGATGCCCGGCTGCGCGCCGTCGACATCCAGTGGAGCGACATCCGCCCCGAGAAGGGCCTCTTCCACCGGCTCGCTGCGCGGGGGATGGTGACGTCGCTCGTCGACCCGGCCGACGCGCAGTCGGCGGTCACCGACCCGCCTGAGGACACGCGCGCCTGGTTCCGGGGGAAGTGCCTGGACAAGTTCCCGGGGCAGATCGCGGCGGCGTCGTGGGACTCGGTGATCTTCGACGTGCCCGGCCGGCCGGCACTGCAGCGGGTGCCGATGCTCGAGCCGGAGCGCGGGACCAAGGCGCACGTCGGCGCCATCCTCGACCGCAGCCCGGACGTGGTCACCCTGCTGCGTGAACTCGACGCCGCGGCGGGTTAGGGTCGACTGAGGCCGCATCAGGCGGCACGACAGGGGAAGTCACGTCATGCCGAGCCAGGAGCAGAGCCGTCCGCAGCGCCGCGAGGACGAGTCAGACCCAGGTCCTGACGACGCTCCGGTGGCCCCTGAGGCCACCGCGCGCAAGGAGGCCCTCGACGACGACATCGACAGCGTCCTCGACGAGATCGACGGCGTCCTCGAGTCCAACGCCGAGGAGTTCGTGCGCGGGTTCGTGCAAAAGGGCGGGCAGTGAGCCCAGACCCCTTCTCGGGCCGGCTGCCCGGGGCGTTCACCGTGCCCGGGTCCTCCTCCTTCAGCGAGTTCGTCGGACATGTCTCGCCAGAGCTGCTGCCCGGGCGACGGGTGCTTCCGGTCGGAGCGAGCCTCGAGGCGCCACACGGCACGACGGTTGTCGCGCTGGAGTATGCGGACGGCGTGGTGATGGCCGGCGACCGGCGGGCGACGATGGGCAACCTCATCGCGAACCGCGACATGGAGAAGGTCTTCGCGGCTGATGAGTACGCCGTCGTCGGTATCGCGGGGACGGCCGGGCTGGCCATCGAGCTGGTCCGGCTCTATCAGGTCGAGCTGGAGCACTACGAGAAGATCGAGGGCACGTTGATGTCCGTCGAGGGCAAGGCGAACCGGCTCGCGAGCATGATCCGGGCCAACCTCGGCCACGCGATGCAGGGTCTGGCCGTGGTGCCGTTGTTCGCCGGGTTCGACCTCGACGACCGGTCGGGGCGGATCTACTCCTACGACGTGACCGGCGGCTGCTACCGCGAGCACGACCACCACAGCATCGGGTCGGGCTCGCTGTTCGCTCGGGGCTCGATGAAAAAGCTCTGGCGCCGCGACATCGACCAGGCCGGCGCGGTCCGGGTGGCCGTCGAGGCGCTCTACGACGCCGCCGACGACGACTCGGCCACCGGCGGGCCCGACCTCGGTCGGCGGATCTGGCCGACCCTGGCCGTGGTCGACGTCGAAGGCGCCCGGTTCCTGTCCGACGACGTCCTCGCCGGAGTCGTCACCGAGGTGGTCGCGGCGCGGCAGGGCAACCCCGGCGGCAACCCCGGAGGTGCGCGATGAGCATGCCGTTCTACGTTTCGCCCGAGCAGCTGATGAAGGACAAGGCCGACTACGCGCGCAAAGGTATCGCGCGCGGCCGGTCGGTCGTCGTCCTCACCTATGACAAGGGGATCGCCTTCGTCGCGGACAACCCTCAGAGCCTGCGCAAGATCTCCGAGATCTACGACCGCATCGCCTTCGCCGCCGTCGGGATGTACTACGAGTTCGAGAACCTGCGGGTCGCCGGCATCCGGTATGCCGACCTGCGCGGCTACTCCTACGACCGCAGCGACGTGTCCGCGCGTGGCCTGGCCAACGCCTACGCCCAGACGCTCGGGACGGTGTTCACGCAGGAGCCGAAGCCCTATGAGATCGAGCTCGTCGTCGCCGAGGTGGGCAGCGACCAGGACCGTGACCAGATCTACCGGCTGACCTACGATGGTTCCGTCGTCGACCAGCACGGCTTCGTCGTCATGGGAGGCGCCACCGCCCCAGCAGCGGAGACCGCGATGCGGGAGCGCTGGCGCGAGGGCCTGACCCTCGCCGAGGCGCTGCGGTTGGCTGTCGGCACCTTGGCCGAGGACCCCAACGGCGGCGAGCCGCGAGAGCTTACCGGCGCGCAGCTCGAGGTAGCCGTCCTGGACCGGCAACGGCCACGCCGCACCTTCCGGCGGATCGTCGGACAGCTGCTCGACGACCTGCTCAGCGCCGACAGCCCCGTGTCCGACGCGCCCGAGACCGACGACGGCCGACCCGGCCACCACGACGTGCTCAGCGGGCATGAGCCCGAGACCCCGGGCACCGAACGGCCGCCCGGGGGCGACGCGCATACCGACGCCGTTCAGTCCGTGCAGTCCGTGCAGTCCGTGCAGTCTCACCCAGATGGTGACGAAGGGCAATAAGCCTGTCGACCGCTGGGTGACCGCTGGGTCGTAGGGCCACGAGCGGTGACGCCTCGGTGCGGGATCGTGTTGGCCCGGGATGGGTTCCGGCCGGCTTCCACGACCCACACCGACCGCCTGGCCGACGTCGTGCAGCAGAGGCTGGTGACGTCTCTGGTTGCTCCAGTTGGAGCAGTGGTCACTTGGGTTCGGCCGGGAACCGAGCCGGCGCCGAACGAGGTCGTCTCAGCCATCGAGGCGGCACTGCCGGCACGCTGATCACTGCGGCGCCGCCGGAGTGCTGCTCAGCGGAAGTCGCCGCCCGCGGCGAACGGTTCCCCCGCGAAGCTGTCGTCGAGGTCGTCCTGGTCATCGACGGCGTGCTGGTCCGGTCGGGTCGCCGAGCCGCTGCGCTCGGCTGCTGAGGAGCGGGACGCCCGGGCTGCGTGGAGGCGGCGAAATCGGGGCGGCGCCGTCGTCGTCATCACGGGCTTACCGGGCTCGGGTGTGGTGAGCTCCGCTTCTGTGGGCGGTGAGTCCGTCGCCTCGGTGCGCTCGGATTCGGTGTGCTCGGATTCGGTGCGCTCGGATTCGGTGTGCTCGGGCTCGGTGTGCTCGGGCTCGGTGTGCTCGGGCTCGGTGTGCTCGGGCTCGGTGTGCTCGTGCTGTTCCGGCTCGGTGGGCACGTCGGCCACGGTGTGCTCGCTGGCGACCTGTTGCGGCTCGACCTGCTGCGGCCTGGTGTGCCCTGCGTCCTCGGCGGGCACCTCGGGCTGAGCGCGGTCAACTGCCGAGCCGAGGATCCCGGCCAGCAGCTCGCTGACCTTGGTCAGGTGCGAGTGGACCTCGTCCCGATGGGCGATGGCGCTCGAGAGGACCTGCTTCGAGGTCCGCGTGGTCTCTTCGGCCTCGGTGTGGGCGTGTCCGACGAGGGTGGCAGCGCGCCCCTGTGCCTCCCGGACGAGTCTTTCGGCCTCGTCGCGGGCCGGGCTCAGCAGCCGCTCGGACTGTTGCTGGCTCTCGTAGGTCGTGACCTCGGCCCGCTCGCGAGCCTCGGCCGTCACGGCGTGGGCCTCGTGCTGGGCTCTGCTGGTCGTCTCGGCCGCCTCGGCCCGGGCAGCGGTCAGCGCCGCATCGGCCTCCTGCCGCGCCCGGTTGGTCGACTGCGCCGCGGCTGCGGAGGCCTCGGCGACGATCCGCTCAGCCTCGGCTGCCGAGTCGCGGCGGGTGCCGTCGATCTGCTCGGCGAGATCGTCCGCCTGGGACCGCAACGACTCCAGCCAACCCTCGAGCTCCTGCTGGCGGGTTCGAGCCGCAGCCTCGGCCGTGTCTCGGGCGGTCTGCGCCGTCACGGTGGCGTCCGCAACAAGGCCCGCGGCGTGCGCATCGGCGGTCTGGCGCACCTTGGTGGCATACCGGTCGCTCTCCTCGCGAACCTGGGCAGCGGTCGTCTCGGCGGAGCCGCGCAGCTCGGAGGCCTCCTCCTTGGCGAGGGTGAGGATGGCGCTCACGCGGGTACCGAGCTCGTCGAACCCGGGTGACTCGGTTCCCTTGTGCTGGCGCTCGAGCTCGGTGATCCGCTCGAGTGCGGCGTCCAGCTCCTGCTCCGAGTCGTCGAACTCGGCCTGGACCTTGGCGAGCTCGCTCGTCCGCTCCGCGGCGGTGCGACGGGCTTCGACCAGGGCTGCCTTGAGCTCCTTCATCGTGAAGGCGACCTGCTCGGGGTCGTAGCCCCGTAGGACGGTCTTGAACGTGGCGGTGTCGGGCATGGGACCATCCGTTCGTCGAGTTGGCAACTGGCTTCCGAAGAGTTCGGAGCCGAGCGCGATTCGGTTTGCCGCCGGTCTGGATCCCTTCGCGAGGCGTGACCCGGCCGGGTCAGGTCGCCGCGAGCACCGCCAGCTCGTCGTCGCGGTCCAGCCCAGCGCGCCGCGCCGTGCGGCCCAGACCCAGATGCCGCTCCCACTCGAGCGCGTCGTGCATCGTCTCGTGCAGGTCGCGGGCCACCAGCCCTGCTGCCGTCGCCGAGGCGGTGCTGCGGTCGTTGAAGCCCGTCCATTCGGGGTCGTGCAGCCACAGCGGCAACGAGCGCGGGCCCATGTACTCCTCGACTCCGACGGCCTGCAGCGCCTCGTCGGCGACCGGCACGCTCTCCCCGGTGAACCCCGCGACCTCCCGAGCCACGTCGAGAACGTCGCCCAGCAACCTCCGTGGCCCGTAGGCGTCGACGATGCCGGTCGTCCCTGCAAGACCGGCGCCGACGAGCCACGACGCCAGGTCGAGTACGTCGATGGCCTGGGCCTGGCGGCCTGTGACTACCGGCACGAGGACGGGGCCACCGTCGGCCTGCGCCAGAACGAACCGACCAGGCCAGTAACCGAACCGGTCGCTCGGGTCGCCTCGCCCCACGATCAGCCCGCTGCGGGCGATGAGGACGTCAGACCCGCGGTATGCCTTGCAGGCCGCCTCGCAGGCGACCTTGCCGGCTCCGTACTGCTCCTGGGTCGCGACCTCACCCTCCCACGCGCGCAGCAGGGGCGTCTCGAGCCCGGCTCCGTGACGAGAGTGGTCGGCGTACACCGACCCCGTCGAGACGAAGACCCAACGCTCGGCCTGGTCCGCGAGCTCGATCAGTGCCGACCTGACCTGACCGGGCTGACGGGCGAGGTCGACCACCAGGTCCCAGCGACCTGACCGGGGCAAGCCGGCGTACGCGCCTGGCCTGCTCCGGTCCCCGCGGACGAACCGGACGCCGTCCGGCGCGCTCCCGCTCTCACCGCGCGCGAGGCAGGTGACCTCGTGCCCGGTGGTCATCGCGGCGCGGGCGATCTCACCCCCGAGGAAGGCGGTGCCACCGAGGACCAAGACGTTCATCCGGGCACCTTGCCACGGGACCACGCGAGGTGGCGGCGAGGTTCGCTGACGGCACAAGGACGCGGCATACAGTGGAGAAATGGAGCGGCGGATCTTCGGGATCGAGAACGAGTACGGCGTCACGTGCACGTTCGACGGTCAGCGCCGCCTCACCCCGGACGAGGTGGCCCGCTACCTCTTCCGCAAGGTCGTCTCGTGGGGCCGGTCCAGCAACGTCTTCCTCGGCAACGGATCGCGGCTCTACCTCGACGTGGGCTCGCACCCGGAGTACGCCACGCCCGAGTGCGACGACGTCCGCGAGGCCGTGGTGCACGACAAGGCGGGGGAGCGCATCGTCGAGGGGCTGGTCGAGGACGCACAGCTGCGGCTGCGGGAGGAGGGCCTCCCCGGCGAGATCTACGTGTTCAAGAACAACACCGACTCGGCGGGCAACTCCTACGGCTGCCACGAGAACTACCTGGTCGGGCGGGCAGGGGAGTTCCAGAAGATCTCTGACGTCCTGATCCCGTTCCTCGTCAGCCGTCAGATCACCTGCGGCGCAGGCAAAGTCGTCACCTCGAGTGCGGGCGCGAAGTTCTGCGTGAGCCAACGCGCCGACCATATCTGGGAGGGCGTCTCGTCGGCGACGACGCGCAGCCGGCCGATCATCAACACCCGCGACGAGCCGCACGCCGACGCCGAGAAGTACCGCCGCCTGCACGTCATCGTCGGCGACTCCAACATGTCCGAGACAACCACGCTGCTCAAGCTGGGCTCGGCCGACCTGGTGCTGCGCATGATCGAGGCGGGCGTGGTCATGCGGGACATGGCCCTGGAGAACCCGATCCGAGCGATCCGGGAGATCAGCCACGACCTCACAGGCAAGAAGACCGTACGCCTGGCCAACGGTCGCGAGCTATCGGCCCTGCAGATCCAGCGTGAGTACCTCGAGCGGGCCTTGGGTTTCGTCGAGCGTGAGGGACTGAGCGCGCCGATCCAGAAGCAGGTGCTGGACCTGTGGGGCCGCACCCTGGACGCGGTCGACTCCGGAGACCTCGCGGCGGTGGAGACCGAGATCGACTGGGTGATGAAGTACCGCCTGATCACCCGCTACATGCAGAAGAACGGCCTGTCGATGTCGGACCCGCGGGTCCTGCAGCTCGACCTTGCCTACCACGACATCAACCGGCGGCGCGGGCTGTTCTACCTGCTGCAGCGCCGCGGGCTTGCCGCGCGCGTGTGCACGGACATCGAGACATTCCATGCCAAGGTCCGTCCTCCTCAGACGACTCGGGCCAAGTTGCGGGGCGACTTCATCCGGGCCGCCCAGGAGCATCGTCGCGACTTCACCGTCGACTGGGTGCACCTCAAGCTCAACGACCAGGCGCAGCGGACGGTGCTGTGCAAGGACCCGTTCGTGTCGGAGGACTCGCGGGTCGCTCGCCTCATCGACAGCATGTAGACGATGCGGCTGGGGCCGCCCCAGCCCGCCCGAGCCCTGCCCGACCAGGCTCGGGCCCAGCAACGACACAGCAACGGGCACAGCAACGGGCACAACAACGGGCACAACAACGGGCACAGCAACGATGGTTAACATGGCTGGTCCCCCGGGCGTCGACATCGTCGACATCATCGACATGGTCCGCCATCACGGTCCCCGGTCCCCCATGGTGAAGGTCATTCTCGCGTGCGCTCGTTCCGCCCGGCTGTCGCGGCAGCCGTCCTGTCCGTCCTGTGCCTCACCACGGTGGCGGCCTGTTCCTCCGGATCACCCGGCTCGTCGGCGACCACCACTCCGGCGGGGGCGGGCGACGCCGCAAGAACGAACCCGGCGCACCCCCCGGTGAACAACCCCGCCGACGTGAAGATTCTCGAGGGCATCACGGTCGCTGGCGACGACCCGGCAGTCACCCCCAAGGTCACCTTCGGCACACTGCCGGTCTCGGTCGGCGCGACGGCCTCGCGCACCCTCAAGGACGGGACCGGAGCCGCCAGCAAGGCCGGTGACAAGGTCACCGTGCGGCAGGCACTGTTCCTGGGGTCGACGGGCAAGCAGCTGCAGAGCGACTTCGAGTCCAAGGAGACGCCGGCGTTCACGCTCGGTGGCCAGGACTCGATCTCCGGCCTGGTCACGGCCCTGACGGGGGTCAAGGCCGGGTCCCGCGTGCTCTTCGCGATCCCGCCGGCCGAGGCGTTCGGCGACCAGGGCCGCACGGCTGCGGGCATCGGCGGCGCGGATGACCTCGTCGTCGTCGCCGACATCGTCTCGATCAGCACTCCGCTGACGCAGGCGACGGGCACCGTGGTCGCGCCGGTCGCGGGAGCGCCGACGGTGGCCTTCGACGCCACCACCGGCCCCACGATCACCGTGCCGAAGACGGCCGCCCCGACCACGCTGGTGGTCCAGAACCTCATCGACGGAGCCGGTGCGCAGGTCAAGAGCGGCCAGAACCTCACGGTGCACTACACGGGCGTTGTCTGGGCGGACGGGACGGTCTTCGACTCCTCATGGGCGCGCAAGTCGCCCGCCAGCTTCCAGATCGGCACCGGCAACGTCATCCCCGGATGGGACAAAGGCCTGGTCGGCAAGAAGGTCGGCTCCCGCGTACTGATGGTCATCCCGCCCGCCGATGGCTACGGCGCCCAGGCTCAGGGCAAGATCCCGGCCAACTCGACATTGGTCTTCGTCGTCGACATCCTCGACGCGTCATGACCGGCCAGCTGATACCCGCGGAGACACGCCACTACCGTGCCGGCTGACACACCGACCATCCTCGCGACCTCCGGTGGGGTCAAAGAGAGCCGGCGCCTCCCCTGGGAGGTCGGCCCCCTGACGGAGTACGCCGTCGACCTCGCCGGCGTCGCGGGCCGGGCACCTCGGGTCTGCTTCGTCCCGACCGCGATGGGCGACGACGCGCATACGGTCTCGATCTTCCACTCGGCGGCACAGCTGGCTGGGTACGAGTCCTCACACCTGTCGCTGTTTCCGATGCCCAACGTCGACGACGTGACGGCTCACCTGCTCGCGCAGGATGTCGTATGGGTGTGGGGCGGCAGCGTCGCCGGTCTGCTGGCCATGTGGCAGCTGCACGGGATCGGTGAGGCGATGCGAGCCGCCTGGGAGGCCGGCGTCGTGCTCACGGGGGTCTCGGCCGGGTCGATCTGCTGGCATACCGGCGGGACGACCGACTCGTTCGGGCCGGACCTGCGCCCGGTGACCAACGGGCTGGGGCTGGCGCCGTTCTCCAACGGTGTGCACTACGACTCCGAGGCCCAGCGACGGCCGTTCTACCAGGCGCTGGTGGCCGACGGCACGCTTGACCCCGGGTACGCCACCGACGACGGGGTCGGGCTGCTCTATCAGGGGTCCGGGACCGAGGTCGCCATGGTCGAGGCGCTGACCGAGGAGCCGGGCGCGGCCGCCTACCGCGTGGAGCCTGGACCGGACGGCACCGCCATCGAGACCCGCATCGAGCCCCGCCTGCTCTGACTGCCGCTGCTTTTGGCAGACTCAGGACATGGCCCTCGACCCGAACCGCACCAAGCCCGAGCTGGACTTCCCCGGCGACGAACCGCCGAGCGAGCTCGTCATCGAAGACCTCATCCAGGGAACCGGTGACGAGGCGAGTGCTGGCAGCACGGTGAGCACGCACTACGCCGGCTGGGCGTTCTCCACCGGAGAGGAGTTCGACGCGTCCTGGAACCGCGGCGCCCCGCTCGACTTCCCCCTTGGCGCGGGCCGCGTCATCAAGGGCTGGGACGACGGCATCGCCGGGATGAAGGTCGGTGGCCGCCGCAAGCTGACCATCCCGCCGCACCTGGGCTACGGCGATCGTGGCGCCGGCGGCGCGATCAAGCCGGGGGAGACTCTGATCTTCGTCGTCGACCTGGTGGACGTTCGATGAGGTTGGCTGAGATCGGCTGAGGTGCGCTCGGTTCTGTGACGCGACCCGGGAGAGGACCCTCCGACATCCGTTCGAATTCTCGGGTAGCGTCTGCGACCGTGAGCGTGCAACCGTCGGCGGCAGCCAAGACCGAGCGGCTGCTCAACCTCGTCATCGCGCTCCTCGCCACCCGGATGCCGCTCGCGAAGTCTCGAATCCGCACAGCGGTGCCGCAGTACCTCGCCACCGCGTCCGACGAGGCGTTCGACCGCATGTTCGAGCGCGACAAGGACGAGCTGCGCGAGCTCGGTATCCCGCTGGTCACCGCCCCGATCGACCCGGTCTTCGACGACGAGATGGGCTACCGGATCGACAAGCGCGAGTACGCCTTGCCCGAGATCTCCTTCGAGCCGGATGAGGTCGCCGCGCTGGCGCTCGCCGGGCGAGCCTGGACGCGCGCAAGCCTGGCGGGTTCGGCGGCCTCCGGACTGCGCAAGCTGCGCGCGGCGGGGGTCGAGCTGGACGAGACGTCCCTCGTCGGGATCGAGCCCGTGGTGCGCACCACCGAGGAGTCGTTCGAACCACTTCGCAAAGCCGTCGTCGAACGACGTGCCGTCACCTTCGACTACCGCAAGCCGTCTGGAGAGGCGGCCACCCGCACCATCGAGCCGTGGGCGCTCACTCAGTGGCATGGCCGCTGGTACGTCACCGGCCACGACCGCGGCCGAGGCGCCGCCCGCGTCTTCCGCCTGGGCAGGATCGACGGCCCCGTGGCCGCGATCGGGCCGGCTGGGGCATACCAGCCCCCGGCCGACCACGACCCGCGGGTGATGGTGGAGTCAACCCAGACCTCGTCGGCGCCGACCCGGGTGGCGACCCTGCGGGTGCGTCAGTCGGCCGGCAATGCGCTGCGCCGCAGGGCCACCTCGACGAGCGACGACGCCACGCCCGGCTGGTCGCTCCTCGAGGTCGACTTCCGAGACGCCGACGGGATGGCCGACGAGGTCGCCGGCTACGGTCCGGACGTGGTCGTGCTCGGTCCCGAGGAGGTAGCCGAGCGTGTCGTGCGCCGGCTGCACGGCGTTCTCGGCGACCTCGGTGTCCCGGCTGACACGGCCGACACGGCTGACACGGCCGACACTGCCGACACGGCCCGGATGGCTTGCCCGGACACAGCCGGGGGTGATCCGTGAGCGCGTCCCGGCCGGCCACCGAGTCGGCGACCAACCGGCTCTCCCGGCTGCTCGACCTGGTGCCGTGGCTGTTGGCCCACCAAGGTGTCCAGCTCGAGACTGCGGCGAGCGCGTTCGGAGTGTCCTCGGACCAGTTGGTCTCCGACCTCGAGCTGCTCTTCCTGTGCGGTACGCCTGGCGGCATGCCCGACGACCTGATCGAGGCGGACTGGGAGGACGGCAAGGTCTTCGTCGGCAATGCCGACTACATCGCCCGGCCGCTGCGGCTGACGGTCGACGAGGCGCTCGCGCTCATGGTGGGCCTGCGCGCGCTCGCCACGACACGCGGCATCGCCGAGCACGAACCTGTGGCTCGTGCCCTGGCCAAGCTCGAGGAGGCGACCGGTGCGATCGGCGCCGCGAGCACCCGGGTCCAGGTCTCCATCGACGACGGCGCACACGAGTCGGTGCTGGCGGACGCCCGGCGCGGGCTTCGCGACCACCGCCGTCTCCGCCTGGCCTACCTCGTGCCGGCCCGTGACGAGGAGACCGTGCGCGACGTCGACCCGATGAGGGTCATCAGCCTCGACGGGCACTGGTACCTCGAGGGCTGGTGCCACCGAGCCGAGGACGTGCGGCTGTTCCGGGTCAACCGGATCCAGTCGCTCGAGGTTCTCGACACCGACGGCACCGCGCCACCGCAGGCTCGCCCCCGCGACCTCGGTGGCGACGTGTTCACCCCCGGTGCCGACGACCTCCAGGTCGTCCTGGAGACCGACCGTGCCGGTGCCTGGATTGTCGACTACTACACCGTCGAACGGGTCGACGAGCTGGACGACGGGAGACGCCGGATCACGCTGCGCGTCTCGGACGTTGCACTAGTACGCCGGCTGGCCTGGCGGATGGGCGGACATCTTCGCGTCGTCAGCCCATCCGAGCTGGCCGTCAGCATCGAACAAGGAGCACAGGCGGCACTACGCGCGTACTCAGGTTCGTGACGTCGCTCGACGCGTAGACTCGGCAGGACCAAACCCGGAAGGTTCCTCACGATCATGTTGAAAGACCTCGCCCAGCCCAGCCACCTGCTCATCATCGCGGTGTTGCTCGTCATCCTGTTCGGCTGGAAGAGGCTGCCCGACGCCGCCCGCAGCATGGGCCGGTCGATGCGGATCTTCAAGTCCGAGGTGTCGGAGATGAAGAACGACGGCAAGGACGTCCCGAGCCCGAGCAAGGCATCGTCGGAGACGGTCCCCGGCGACGTGGTGCCCCCGCAGCAGCCCGCCCCGACCACCCCGCCGCAGGCGCAGTACGTGCCCCCGCAGCAGGCGCAGCATGTGCCGCCACAGCAGGCGTACACCCCCTCGCAGCCCGCCCAGCCGCAGTATGCCGCTCCGAGCAACGGGACCGAGGCGCCGCGCGATCCGCAGCAACACGACAACCCGGCGCTCTGAGCGCCGGCTGCCGAACCGAACCTCGTCGACGAGCCGGGACGAAGCGCTGAGTCATGGCCAGAGGCAGATTCCGCAAGCAGCGTGACCCCGAGGGGCGGATGTCCCTCGGCGACCACCTCAGAGAGCTGCGGCGCCGATTTGTGATCGCCGCGATCGCGATCCTGTTGGGAGCGGTGGTCGGCTGGTGGAAGTACAGCTACATCATCTCGAAGGTCGCCGAGCCGCTGACGGAGATCGACAAGGAACGCGGACAGGCGATCGCGTCGCTCAACTTCGCCAACCCGACCGACTCGTTTTCGATCGCGATCACCGTCGGGTTGTTTGTCGGGGTGATCATCGCCTCGCCCGTCTGGCTCTACCAGATCTGGGGATTCATCTTGCCCGGGCTTACGCGGCGAGAGAAGCGCACCGCAGCCGTCTTCATCGTCGCGGCAGTCCCGTTGTTCCTGGCTGGCTGCTGGCTTGGCTACCTGACGATGCCCAAGGCCATTCACGCACTGCTGTCGTTCACGCCCGACCAAGCGTCGAATATCGTGCCAGCGGACGTCTACCTCAACTTCGTGCTGAAGTTCATCCTGGCCTTCGGGCTCGCCTTCCTGTTGCCCGTCTTCCTCGTCGGCCTCAACGCTGCCGGCGTGCTGCCGGCGCGCACGATGCTCAAGGCCTGGCGTCCCGCCGTCTTCCTCGTCTTCCTCTTCGCCGCGATCATGACGCCCTCGCCGGACCCCTGGTCGATGATCTTCCTCGCCGTGCCGATGGTGGCGCTGTTCTTCGGCGCGGTCGGGGTGGCCCTCGTCCTCGATCGGCGCCGCGCCAAACGCGACGAGTCAGCCGAATGGCGCACCGTCCCCGACGACCAGGCTTCGAAGCTCTGACTACTCCGACTGGTCCGACTGCTCTACCCGGTCTGAGCGCTCTGACCGACCGGTAGCGTGCAGCCGTGAGGTCGCCGCGGCTGTCCCGGGTCGGCCTGCTGGTCAACCCCACCGCCGGCAAGGGCCGAGCTGCCGCGATCGGGGCGCGGACGCATACCGCGCTCGTCGCCTCGGGTCACGACGTCAGGGACCTGTCCGGGTCGACAGCCGCCGTCGCACACGGCCGCGCTGCCATCGCCATCGCGTCAGGTGACCTCGACGTACTGGTCGTGGTCGGAGGCGACGGGATGGTTCATCTCGGCGCGAACCTCTGTGCCGAGACTGACGTCGCGCTCGCCGTCGTCGCGGCCGGCACGGGTAACGACAACGCGCGCGAGCTCGGCCTGCCCGTGCTGGTCCCCGAGACCGCGGCGGCGCTCGTCACCGTCGGCCAGACGAGGACGGTCGACCTCGGTCGATGCCTCGTGGGGGGCCGAACCCGTTGGTGGATGGGGGTTCTCGGTGGTGGTTTCGACTCGGTCGTCAACGAACGCGCGGCCCGGATGACGTGGCCGCAGGGCGCCATGCGCTACAACCTCGCGGTGCTGCGCGAGCTGCCCACCTTCCGGCCCATCCCGTATGCGATTACCGTCGACGACCAGCGCATCGAGACGGAGGCGATGCTCGTCGCCGTTGCCAACGGGCCCGCCTTCGGCGGTGGCATGCGGATCGCGCCGGACGCGGCATACGACGACGGATTGCTCGACGTCGCGATTGTGCACCGCATCTCGACACTGGAGTTCCTGCGGGTCTTCCCCAAGGTGTTCGCCGGCACCCACGTCTCGCACCCCCGGGTCCAGATGCTGCGCGGCCGGCGGGTGCGCCTGGAGGCCGACGGCATCATCACCCAGGCCGACGGTGAACGGTTCGAACCGCTGCCCCTCGACCTGGAGGTCGTCCCGGGCGCGCTCCGGGTCGTCACGTAGCCTGCAGAGCATGGTGGCGAACGAGCTCGGCGGGTTCACAGCCACCCTCGACTTTCCCCTCGACCCGTTCCAGATCGAGGCCTGTGCGGCCCTGGAGGCCGGTCGAGGCGTCCTCGTGGCGGCCCCGACCGGGGCCGGCAAGACCGTCGTCGGCGAGTTCGCCGTTCACCTCGCGCTCGCCACTGGCCGCAAGGCGTTCTACACCACGCCGATCAAGGCCCTGTCGAACCAGAAGTACGCCGACCTGGTGCGCCGCCACGGTGCGGCGAACGTCGGTCTGCTCACCGGTGACTCCTCCGTCAACGGCGAGGCACCCATCGTCGTCATGACGACCGAAGTGCTGCGCAACATGATGTATGCCGGGTCGCGCACCTTGTCCGGCCTTGGCTACGTCGTCATGGACGAGGTGCACTACCTGGCGGACCGGTTCCGCGGGGCCGTGTGGGAGGAGGTGATCATCCACCTGCCGCCCGACGTGCTCGTCGCGTCCCTGTCGGCGACGGTCTCCAACGCCGAGGAGTTCGGGGCCTGGCTTGCGGAGGTCCGCGGGGACGTGGCGGTCGTCGTCTCCGAGCACCGGCCAGTGCCGCTGTGGCAGCACATGATGGTCGGCACAGGGATGTACGACCTGTTCGTCGACGACGTTTTCGACCCGTCGAACGCCGACGCCATGACCGGCATGACCGGCATGACCGGTATGACCGGCATGACAGGCATGGCGGCCCACCCGGCTGCGCCGGCTCGGGTGGGTCCTGAGCTGTTGCAAGCCATCTCGACGATGTCCCGCCAACGGCACGACGGTCCACCACCCCGGCGGGGACATCAGCGCGGGGGCAGGGGTCCGGGCGGCGGTGCGGGTGGTCGCGGCGGCGCCCGTCAAGGTGGCGGCCGACCCGGGGGTGGCCCGACGCGTACCGAGGTCGTGCAACGCCTCGAGCGCGAAGGCCTGCTGCCCGCGATCACCTTCATCTTCAGCCGGGTCGGCTGCGACGCCGCCGTCGGCCAGCTGCTCGCGCAAGGCGTCCGACTGGTCCCCGACGCAGACGGGGACCGGATCCGCCGGCTGGTCGAGGAGCGCGTCTCCGGGCTGGACGACGACGATCTCGGCGTGCTCGGGTACTGGGACTTCGTCGACGGGCTGAGCCGCGGGTTCGCCGCGCATCACGCGGGCATGCTGCCGACGTTCCGCGAGATCGTCGAGGAGCTGTTCACGGCGGGCCGGATCCGTGCGGTGTTCGCCACCGAGACGCTCGCGCTCGGGATCAACATGCCCGCGCGGACGGTCGTGCTCGAGCGGCTCGTGAAGTTCAACGGCGAGGCTCACGTCGACATCACGCCCGCCGAATACACCCAGCTGACCGGGCGAGCCGGCCGGCGCGGTATCGACGTCGAGGGGCACGCGGTGGTCCTCTGGAACCCCCAGCTCGACCCACTCGCGGTCGCGGGTCTTGCGTCCACGCGTACCTACCCGTTGCGCTCGTCGTTCCGCCCGACCTACAACATGGCCGTCAACCTGGTCGCGCAGTTCGGACGCGAGCGAGCCCGGGAGCTGCTCGAGACCTCGTTCGCGCAGTTCCAGGCCGACCGCGCGGTCGTGGGATATGTCCGCACCGTGCGGCGTAACGACGAGGCGCTGGTCGGCTACGCCGCGTCGATGCAGTGTCACCTGGGTGACTTCGCGGAATATGCCGGCATCCGCGACGAGATCCGTCGGCTCGAGAAGGACGCCGTACGGGCGCGGGCGGCGAGCGTGCGCGCCGAGGCCGCGGTCAGCCTGGAACGCCTGCGGGTCGGTGACGTGATCCGCATCCCGGCCGGGCGACGCGCCGGTTATGCCGTCGTCGTCCAGGCGAATAGGGGTGGGAAAGGCGAGACCCCGTCACCCGCTGTCGTCACCGAGGACCGGCAGCTGCGCCGGCTCACCCTGGTCGACATACCCGGCCCTGTCGAGCCGGTCACCACGGTCAAGCTGCCGAAGAACTTCAACGCCAAGAGCCCGAAGTCCCGCCGCGACCTCGCGACCTCGCTGAAGATCGCCGTGCCGCACGACCCGCCGGAGCGCTCCCGCCGCACGGGCGCGGCCAGCGCCGAGGCGGGCCAGATCGAGGAGCTGCGCCGGCGGATGCGGGCCCATCCGTGCCACGCCTGCCCGGACCGGGAGGACCACGCGCGGTGGGCCGAGCGGTGGTGGCGGCTGCGCCGTGAGACCGAGGGGCTGCAGCGCAAGGTCGAGGGCCGGACCAACTCGGTGTCCAGGACCTTCGACCGGATCTGTGACCTGCTCGAGGAGATGGGGTATCTCGGCGCCGGCGGCGAGTCGGTCACCTCGCGCGGCGAGCAGCTGCGGCGGCTGTATGCCGAGAAGGACCTGCTCGCGGCCGAATGTCTGCGCCTCGGGCTGTGGCGCCGATTGGACCCGCCCAGCCTCGCGGCCGTCATCTCGACCCTTGTGCACGAGCCGCGCCGAGAGGACACCGAGCTGACTCCGCGGATGCCCACCGACGACGTGTCCGACGCCTGGCGCGAGATGGTCCGGGTGTGGAGCCTGCTGGAGGACCGGGAACGCGAGCGAGGTCTGCCGACGACCGGCGACCCCGACGGCGGGATCGCCTGGATGGTGCATCGGTGGGCGAGCGGGCAGCGGCTGGAGATCGTCCTGCGGGACTCGGATATCGCGGCGGGTGACTTCGTGCGGCGCTGCAAGATGATCGTCGACCAGCTGGACCAGGTGGCGGTCGTGGCCGCAGCCGGCGGGGACCCGGTTCTGGCCGCGACGGCACGCACCGCGGTGGATGCCGTACGCCGCGGGGTGGTCGCTGCCGACCGGGTGGACTGACTCGGGCCTGCTTTGGCGCGCTCTGGTGACCCAACTGGCGGTGTGCCTGCTGGGTGTGGGGCGGGGTCACGTTCGGTCCGGTGGGTGGGCGGGGTTTCCGGTGTCGTTCCCAATCAGGCCATGCTCTGGACTCGGTCTGGCCTGGCCTGGGTGAGGGCGTGGTCGTAGGAGCCTCGGGTCAAATCCCAGACGACGTGTCCGGTGGTCGGGTCAACCTTTCCGTGTAGCCGGCGGGTGTGGACGAGGGTGTGGTGGTGGCCGCATAGGAGGGCGGCGTTGTCGA
>NZ_JBDTKA010000002.1:0-15611 GCF_039935575.1 Lapillicoccus sp. | reverse complement strand
CCTCGTGATCCCGGACAACCTCAAACCCGTCGACGGACGGTTCGGCTCGGGCCCGTCGAAGGTCCCCGGGTCGGTCGTCGCTGAACTCGGCGCCACCGGCGGCACCCTGCTCGGCACGAGTCACCGTCAAGCGCCGGTCAAGGCGCTCGTCGGCAGGATTCGCGCAGGGCTCACCGAACTGTTCGCGCTGCCGGACGGCTACGAGGTCGTGCTCGGCAACGGCGGGTCGACCGCGTTCTGGGACATTGCCGCGTTCGGGCTGGTCCGCGAGCACGCCCAGCACCTCAGCGTGGGCGAGTTCTCCGCCAAGTTCGCTTCGATCACCCACAACGCCCCGTTCCTCGGCGACTCAACCATCATCAAGGCCGACCCCGGCACCCTCGCGAGCCCGCGCGCGGAGCCGGGCGCCGACGTCTACGCCTGGCCGCACAACGAGACCTCGACCGGTGTGATGGCTCCGGTGCGACGGGTCGACGGCGCTGACGACGACGCGCTCCTGCTCGTCGATGCGACCTCCGGGGCCGGAGGGCTGCCGGTCGACCTCACCGAGGTCGATGTCTACTACTTCGGCCCGCAGAAGTGCTTCGCTGCCGACGGTGGGCTCTGGCTCGCTGCCTTCTCCCCCGCGGCCCTGGCCCGGGTCGAGGAGATCGAGGCGAGTGGCCGTTGGGTCCCCGACTTCTTCAGCCTCCCGACCGCGATCGCCAACAGCCGCCTCAACCAGACCTACAACACTCCCGCCGTGGGCACCCTGGCCCTGCTCAACGCGCAGACCCACTGGCTCAACGACCGGGGCGGCCTCGACTGGGCGGTCTCGCGCACGACCGACAGCAGCAGCCGGCTGTATGCCTGGGCGGAGCGGACCGCATACACGACGCCCTTCGTCGCGGACCAGGTCGCTCGCAGCCTGGTCGTCGGGACCATCGACTTCGACGAGTCGGTCGACGCATCCGCCGTCGCGAAGGTGTTGCGCGCCAACGGTGTCGTCGACGTGGAGCCCTATCGCAAGCTAGGCCGCAACCAGCTGCGGGTCGCGATGTTCCCTGCGGTCGACCCCGAGGACGTCAGCGCTCTGATCGGCTGCATCGAGTACGTCGTCGACGCCTTCTCCTGACCGTGGCGTTAGCGGCGGGCAGGCCAGGCCCCTTCAGCGGATTATCGAGGCCACCACGGCGACCAGGACCAGAAACGCCAAGGCGATCAACGTGACCCGTTGGCGGAACCGGACGTTCATCGAACCGCTTGGGGAGCCGGCTCGGTGGGCGACTCGACCCGCACGCTGAAGCGCGGTCGACGGTGGGACTCGTAGGTCACCTGGACATTCTCGCGCTTGGCCAGCAGGACAGCGACGGCCACAAGTGACAGTCCGACAGCGACGGTCCCGATGCCGATCGTCCAGCGGGCGCCGAAGACCTCGCCGATCCACCCGATCAGCGGGGCCCCGAGTGGGGTGCCGCCCATGAAGATGGCCATGTAGAGCGCCATCACCCGACCGCGCATCTGCGCGTCTACGGAGGTCTGGACCATGGCGTTGGCCGTCGTCAGCGCCGTCAGTGAGGCCAAACCGGTCGGGATGAGTGCGAGCGCGAAGAGCTCATAGTTGGGCGCGATCGCCGAGAGGCCGCTCGCGACCGTGAAGCCGACCAGCGCGACCAGCAGCACGCGAAGGCGCGGCATCTTGCGCCGAGCGGCGAGCAACGCCCCGGCCAGCGAGCCGATCGCCATCACCGAGCCGAGCAGGCCGTACTCCGTCGGGCCCTGGTGGAACTGCTGCGTGGCCATCAGCGCCGTGGTGATCTGGAAGTTCATCCCGAACGTCCCGAGCACGAAGACCAGGCCCATGATGAGCATGATGTCCGGGCGACTGCGTACGTAGGCGACACCCTGGCGGATCTGGCCCTTGCCGCGCGCTCGCGGAGAGGGCGCCAGCTCGCGGGTGTTCAGGCGTAGCAGCGACAGCAGCACGAACCCGAACGACAGCCCGTTGACCAGCAGCGCCCAGCCCGTGCTGGTCGCCGCGATGAGCAGGCCCGCAACGCCCGGCCCGATCAGCCGGCCGGCGTTGAACGAGGCGCTGTTGAGGGCGACGGCGTTGGCGAGCCGGTCCCTGGGGACCATCTCCGAGACGAACGTCTGTCGCGCAGGGTTGTCCACCGCGGTCGCGACGCCCTGCAGGAACGCGATGAGGAAGACGTGCCACAGCTGGACGTGACCGGTGAGTGTGAGGACGGCGAGGCTCAGCGCCGACAGCCCGAGGAACGACTGTGTCACGAACATGATCCGGCGCTTGGGGAACCGGTCGGCGATCATGCCGGTGAACGGTGCCAGGATCAGGAACGGGAGGAACTGCAGCCCAGTGACCAGTCCCAGGGAGCTTGAGCTGTGGTCGGTCAGCTGGGTCAGGACCAGCCAGTCCTGCCCAACCCGGCCCATCCAGGTGCCGACGTTGGAGACGATCGAACCGCTCGCATAGATGCGGTAGTTGCGGACCTTGAGCGAGGCGAAGGTGGGGCTCATTCGCCGGCCACCCGGGTGAGGATCTCGGTGGCGCGGGCGAGTACGTCCTGTTCTTCCTGCGAGAGGCGGGACACCCGGCTGGCCATCCATGCGTCCCGCTTGCGTCGGATCGCCTTGAGGGACCCCCGCCCCTCGGCGGTGAGCGACAGGATCACCTGACGCCCGTCGGTGGGGTCGCTCTGGCGGTCGACCAGCCCGCGCTCGACGAGGGCGGCCACCGTCCGAGACATGCTGGGCTTGGCGACCCGCTCGATCTCGGCGAGCTCCCCCGGTGTCTTGGGCGCGTCTTCCAGGCGGGCGAGCGCCGAGAACTGGTGCGGCGCCACGTCGTGGCTGGCCTCGAAGCGAACGCGGCGGCTGATCCGCATACAGGCAAGACGCAGGTCCGTGGCGACACGGGTGAGCTGCGCTGACGACAGGGGAGAGCTGGTTTCCATCACTAGTTAGCATAAGTCATTACCTGTGCTAACTATTTCGGATGGTCGGATTCTGGGACCCTCGGCCGGTCGTCAGCCGATGCGCAGGAGGGTCTTCAGCGGGTCGATCGCGAAGTAGACGACGAAGAGCGCCGCGACCAACCACATCAGCGGGTGGATCACGGACGCCTTGCGGCGCACCAGCTTGATGACAACGTAGACGACGAAACCGGCGCCGATCCCGGCGGTGATCGAGTAGGTGAACGGCATCAGCACGATGGTGAGGAACGCCGGAATGGCGATCTCGAGGTCCTGCCAGTCGATGCCGGACACCTGTTGCATCATCAGGAAACCGACGATCACGAGCGCCGGGGTAGCCGCCTCGTAAGGCACGACAGCGACCAGAGGAGCGAGGAACGTCGCGATGAGGAACAGCACCCCGGTCGTCACCGCCGCAAGACCGGTGCGCGCCCCTTCACCGACTCCTGACGCCGACTCGATGTATGCCGTGTTGCTGCTGACGCTGCCCGCGCCGCCGGCGATTGCACCCACCGAGTCGACCAGCAGGATGCGCTGCGAGTTCGGCGGGTTGCCCTCCTCGTCGAGGAGCCCGGCCTCCGCGCCGATCGCGACCATCGTGCCTATGGTGTCGAAGAAGTCGGCGAGCATGAGGGTGAACACGAGCAGCAGAGCCGAGACGACGCCGATAGTGCTGAACGAGCCGAGCAGGTTGAAGTGTCCCAACAGGCCGAAGTCGGGCACGTCGATGATCTTCGAAGGGATGGCGGGGACGTTCAAGCCCCAGCCCGTGGGGTTGACGACCTTGCCCGTCGCGTCGGTCTGGGAGCCGATGTGGAACACCGCCTCGAGCACGATGGCGAGGATCGTGGCACCGACGATGCCGTAGAGGATCGCCCCTCGAACCTTGAGCACCGTCATCGCGACGATGGCCAGCAGTCCGACGACGAACACGAGCGTCGGCCAGCCGTTGAGGAACCCGCCGATGCCCAGCTCGACCACGGTCGGGCCGACCGGCTTGCGCACGACCCCCGCGTCCACCAGGCCGATGATGGTGATGAACAGGCCGATGCCGACCGAGATCGCCGTCTTGAGCTGCGCGGGCACAGCGTTCAGGACGGCCCGGCGGAAGCCGGTCATGACCAGCACCGTGATGATGATGCCCTCCATGACGACCAGACCCATCGCGTCGGCCCAGGTCATCTGCGGCAGCTTCGCGATCCCGTACGCCACGAACGCATTGAGCCCGAGGCCGGTCGCCAGGGCGAGCGGGAAGTTCGCGACGATGCCCATGAGGATGGTCATCACACCCGCGACGAGCGCCGTCGCCGCTGCGACAAGCAGCTTCGCGCGGCCGATGTCGCCGCCGCCGAGGAAGCCTCCCATGCTGTCGGCCTGCGTGCCGATGATCAGTGGGTTGAGCACCACGATGTAGGCCATCGTGAAGAAGGTCACCAGGCCGCCGCGCAGCTCACGCCCGACGGTCGAGCCACGCTCGGTGATGGTGAAGAAGCGGTCCAGCGCACTGCTGGACGGAGTGCCGCCCGGGCGGGTGGGGAGGGACGAGGTTCGGGCCATGGCGCAGACGGTAGCGGCGCCATGTTGCGGATGGGAGACGGCTCGCCCGTCACCTGGTTGGCCCACGCTGGCCTACGCTGGCCTACGCTGACGTAGTGGAGCAGCCGCGGCCCGTGCGGGTACCCATGCCGCGGATCATCGAGGTCGGACTCGCGTTGTGGGCGCTCGCCCTCGTGGCGACCCTCGCGGTTCCAACTCTGCGCGAAGGCTCCCGTTCCTGGTGGCCGTGGTGTTGCTCGGCCGGACTCGTCCTCGGGCTCGCGGGGTATGCCTACGTGCGGCGAGGTCGGGGCAACGCCGCCGCGGGCGTCCTCGACGACTGAGTTTCGTAGCAGCGAGGAGAACCGGATGCGCGGCGAACGGGTCATGGCCAAGCATCGGGACTAAGACTGCAGCAGGGCAGGAAACGAGGAGCGCGTTGAGGGAGGGCAGCGATGGACGAGGATGTGGAACGACGCCGGCTCGAGAGCGCCGCTCGGGCCGACTACCACGTCGAGGCGCAACGTCGTCGTGACGAGCAGGAGTCGGTGCAGGCCCAGGTGCTGGTCGACCGCTTCGTCGTGCAGGCGACGCAGGCGGGCCTGCCGACCGAGGAGCTCACGTCACGCCCGTGGTCCGGAGGCAGTCGCTACCGGACGGGCGTCCACGGGTGGTATCTGCGCCGCGACCGTTCCGTCGGCGTGGCCCAGGACGGCGGCTTCTACGTTCTCGTCGTGGCACCAGAGCGGTTCGGTCGCTGGCGTACGTTGCCGCTCGACCCGAGCCCGCCGCCGCTGCAGGTCGGCAAAGGTGGCCGCGACGGTGAGTCCGTCGCGCTGGACACCCTGTTGGAGCTGCGGCTGCATTGGTGAGCCGTAGGGAGCTGGACGACGCGATCGTCATCGCAATGCCGTTCCAGCTGTAACCCGAGCTCACCGATCCTGCTGATCGCCCAGCAGCTGGACCCGGCTACGGACCTAGACACCTCGGGCCACGGTACTGGACCCGGGGCTTCGACGAGCTGTTCAATGACGTTCAGCCCTGGATCCGTGAGTCTTGGGGTGTCCCGGGAGGGTCGGATGTGGCTGAGCCGACGTGCTGCAGCATCTGGCTGGTGACGGGGTTCACCGTCAGATCAACAGCGCCCGCGTCCGGCCCTGTGCCACATCGCTTGACTGCCCCCTCTGGGCCCGCATCGTCGCCTAGCCCCCGCCTTGCCCGCTTCGGCTCGGTCGAGAACCCACACGACAGCCAGGTGCGGCAGGCTGACCGACAAGAGCACCATCACCTCGGCCTGTAGGGCGATGAGGTCTCTGCCCGTCCAGAGCGCCAGGCCGGCCGCGACGACGACCGCCGTCGGCAGGAGCGAGGCCCGCGCCACCGTGGCCGCAGCCGAGCCGAAGCCCGCTGTCTCGGAACGAGCCGGGACGATAGCGCGACGAGCGAGGTCGAGCAGACGGCCCGTGTGGCGAACGGCATGCCACAGGCCGAAGTAGATGCCGAACGCCGCGAGCGGGGGAGCCAGGGAGAAGGCGGTCACGATGAGACCTAGTTCAACGGCCTCCAGACGGCGTCGATCTCTCAACAGGGCGAGCAGACCGAGGACGACGAGGATCGCTGCCACCGACAAGCCGGCTGTCCGGGTGTCGACCAGACGGTCAGCGAGCCAAGGCGACAGCACGCGTAGGGACGGCTCGATCGCGTCCGTCCGCGCCCAGAGCAGCAGACCGATGATCGCGCTGCCATATGCGGCCACGACCACGCGGTCACCACCGCCCGTATTGGCCGGGCGGCCGGCCCGCTCGGCCGACGTGACGAGCTCACCCCGGCCGAAGTGAGCCGCGGACATCAGTAGGAATACGACCAGGGTGGCGGTTGGGGCGACGAGAAAGGCGATAAGCGCGAGTATCGCCAAGGCAAGATAGAGCGTGAGGAAGCGAAGCATGGCAAGCGACCTGGCCCGTAGCGGATGCGCTGCGGCACCGGGCTCCTCTACGGCCCACCGGACCCACCGGGGCACGACGTGCGCCAGCCCGGCACCCCACCAGCGGGGAGCAAGGTGGTCCACAGCCCCGTGCGGAACGCCGATGAGCCCACCTGCGAGCGCGATCGGCACCGCCATCCTCGCTGTGGCTGCCGGGAGAACGATCGTGGCGACCACCAGGGAAGCTAGAGCACCGACGGGCAGCCAGGTCAGCACCGGCAGCCGTTGCATGGCCGGGTCTGAAACCACCCCGCCCACCCCACCCGGATGGGTCAGGGGCGGGCGGGGTGCGACCGACATCAAAGCTCCGGCGTCAGACCGGCGCGGGGGTCGACTCCTTCAGCGTTCGCCCCGGATCAGGCCTGTTGCCAGGGCCTTCGTCGAGGTCCTCGTCGTACTGAGGGTCCTCGAGACGGCTCTTGGTGCGGGCGATCTTGTAGATCACCAGCCCGTATGCCGCCTTGGCGAGGATGTCCGCAATGCTGTAGCCGGCCTGGCGCAGGACGAACCCATTTGCGCCTCCAAAGAAGTCGCCCCCAATGACGGGGAAGAGGAACGCGATCGGGTAAACACCCCAGAGGGCGAGTAAGGCGATCCGCAGGCGCTTGATGCTCGTTCTGACCTCTGGCGGCTGCCGATCAAGCGACTTGGACAGCTCGACGAAGAGGATGTAAAGGATGAAGATGAACGGGATCGTCGAGATGGCGCCCCATATTGCTCGGGTGCCCGTGCTCGCCGCAATCTCGCCAGGGTAGCCGAGCAAGATCATCAGGGCGGACGCCGGGACCAGCTTGCGCAGCAAAGACCGCTGGACCTCGCGGCCCAAGGCCATGACGGCCACCGTCTCGATGAGCAGCAGCGGTACGGTCAGCAGCCAGTCGACGTAGCGGTAGGCCTCGTTGAAGACAATGTTCGACAGCGGATGGACGGCGGCGATGGTTGTGCCCGCTGGGTAGCTCTCCTGGAAGTTCGCGAAGATCCGGAAGTAGTGGTACGCCGCGATCCCGCAGACGATCGCGGAGACGACAACGGCGTTGCGATATCGCGCCGCGACCCGGCGCTGGGACAGCAACAGGTAGATAGCTGTGAAGAGCATCGACGCGATGACGAGCGAGAAAAGATTGTAGACGGTGTCGAACTGGCCCGCCGTGAGCGAGCTGATGTTGATACCTGGTGAGTCGTCGGCGAGCATCTGGCCTCCGGGGCAGTGCGTGGAGCGTTATGGCTGGGCGTCGTCGGGTTCGACGACCAACCCAAGTTCTACGCCTTTGCGGCCGGGTCGGCAACTTGTGCAACTTTGCGTGTGCACCGTTGTCAGGCCCCGGCGGCGTGCCCTTCCCGCGTTGTGTCGGCGCGCCAGGCATCCTGCAGGCGCTGCACCGCCTCCGAGAGATCCGCGCAGATCCTAGCGGGACCGGGGTCGATCGACTCCCATCCCGGGCCACCGAGATGGACGGTGAGCCGACGATGCGCCGCAGTTACGAGCGACAACTCTTGGGCTGCAACGGGATCCGGTGCACTCAGCCATACCAGCACGCCCGGGGCGCGAGTTCTCCTCGCCGCCGTAGCGAGTGCGGACATCGGCGTTCTCGGTCCGAGCAGCCGTGCGGGAACGTCCCGCTCAGCCAGTCCCGATCGCACGGCGTGCAGGGCCAGCGTATGTTCTTCATGGGGGCCGCTGGCCAGCAGCACCGGATCAACTCGTGCACGTTCACCGAGGTCGACGACGTGCCGCACAAAGGCGTTGGTCACGGCCTGGCTCAGGAGGTGCTCGACCTCGATACCCTTGCCTGTTCGCTGCCAGTAGGTTCCTGCCGCGATGAGGACCGGGCGCACCACATGCTCCCACGTGGAGATGGTTCCGTTCGTGTGCAGGTCTTCGACGACGAGGTCCTCGACACCCATCTCGTCGAGGCGGTAGGCCGCACGAGCGAGCCCTCGCGCCGTCCGACCCGCACCGGGGACGGCCAGACCTGTGCCACCGGGCCCGCCTGGGCCATGGCGCGGCGCAGTAGCTGCCTCGGTCTGGACGGACAGAGCCGCAGCGGCTGGGTCGGCCCCGGCGATGATGGCGGCGTGCACCCGCTCGAGCCGGGCGAGGTCGTCCTCGGTGTAGCGCCGATGTCCCCCGACCGACGTCTCCGAAGCCAAGAGCCCGTAGCGGGTCCCCCACATCCGCAGCGTCGACGGGGACACCCCCAGCCTGGCTGCCGCGTCGCCGACCGACAGCATCTGCACCCATCGATTCTCACACGGCGCTGTGGCGAAGCCGGCAGGCCGGCACTGGACATGGGGCTTCAACCGTCGACACCGCTGCCACCGATGGACGTCGAGGCGTTGTAGGCGGCGGCTTGTCCCGAGCTGGCCGGGTACTGGAGCACCGACTCAATCACCAAAACCGCGGCCATCGCCCGGCTGGCGTCGGTGGGGTGCTACCGGAGATCGTCGACCTCATCGTGCGCCGCCGACGCGGTGAGGCCGTAACCCTCACCGACCGGGAGCGTGGCGACCGTGCCGCCGTGGTGCGCCGGCTTCTTCGCGAGGGAGTCACGAGCCCGCTCGGCTGGAGCGAGCGGCGATCAGGTCAGGACGTCGATGGCGAGCTCGTCCACGATCGGTGACCCGTGCCGTTCGTGCCGCGCGGGTTGACCGTCCCCGGCGTCGGTCTCGCTGTGGGCACCGCAGCCGTGGTCCAGGCTCACGACGGTTCCGTCCGAGGGGGACCAGGCGTTGGCGCAGACACCGAACACCGCGCGGAGCGCGCCCGGCATCGGCAGGAAGAAGCCGCACGTCGTGCAGTGCTCGGTGGCCTGCTGGGCCACCTCCGCCGTCGGTCCGTGCGAGCCGTCGTACCACCGCTCGGCCGCCTCGACGCGTCCCTCGCGGGACAGCACCCGGGGTCGGCCCAGTCCGAGCTCCCAGAACGCCATCTGGTCGACGTCCTCGTCACCGCTCGCCTCGAAACCCTGCTCCAGCAACGGGTCGTCGGCCCGGTAGGGCAGCACGTCGCCAGGTCCGAGGTCCCCCGGGGCCAGCCGCTCGGCATACGGGAGCCAGGTCGGCGAGAGCACCGAACCGGCGCCGGGCACCAGGTCGGTCTCGCAGACCGTGGCGACCTTCTGGCGGGGCGCCCGGGCGATCGAGACTGCCCAGCGCCAACCGAGGTAACCCGCCCCGACGAAGGAGAAGTAGTGGGTGGCGAGGCGTTCGCCGTCCATGACCATCTCGAGGTGCTCGCCGACGGTCCCGGGCTCGGCAATCCCGACGAGAGCGTCGCGGGCCAGGTCGACGGCGGCCCGCAGTGCCGGGTCGGTCTTGGGTTCGACGGCCATCTCAGCCTTCCAGGTCGTCGGCGACCCGACGCAGTGCGCGGGCGATGTTGGCCGCCTGGGCCTTGTCGGGGTAATGCCCGCGACGCAGGGTCACGGAGATGCCGTCGAGGACCTTGATGACGTCCTCGACGACGGGGACCATCTGGTCGACCGGCGGGCGACGGGCGGCGCGCTGGGACGCCACGACCGAGGGGGCGGGGTCAAGGACGCGCAGCTGCAGCGCCTGGTTTCCCCGACGCCCCTCGACGATCCCGAACTCGACACGCGTCCCACCTTTGAGGGTGGTCACGCCTTCGGGGAGGGCATTGGCGTGCAGGAACACGTCGCTGCCGTCGTCGTCCGCGAGAAAGCCGAAGCCCTTGTCCGCGTCGTACCACTTGACCTTGCCGGTGGGCACGGGTCCTCCCTCATCCTGGTAGTCACACGAGTGCCTGCGCGTTTTCTGCGCATCGGTCAGCCTAACGGTGGCCGCCACCCGAATATGCCGGCGTTCAGGACGGGCGGATCCCCCACGAGCCTGTGTGCACCTGGTCCGGGCGCAGCGCGACGAGATCGTGTCCGGAGTTGTAGGCGTCCGGTGGGCAGGTCATCGGCTCGACGGCGATGCCCGTGGTGCCCTCGGTCTGGGGATGCGCGCGCCCCGTGAACACCTGCACCCACGGGTATGCCTCGTCAGCCCACAACGTGACGGCGCCGTCCGCGACTCCCTGGAGCCCGTCGAGACGGACCTCCCAGCGACCGTCCGGGCCGCGGTCGAGGTCGGTGAAGGCGGTGTCCAGGGCCAAGTCGCCGATCGGGCGGCCAGCGCGGAAGTCGTAGGGCGACCCCGCGACGTCGCGGGTGCCGACGGGCAGCAGTCGTTCGGGGTCGACCTCCAGCCAGCGACCAGCGGGCACGGTGAGCGTCACCTCCTCGACCGGGGTTCCCTCGATCGAGAGATAGGGGTGCATGCCATATCCGTATGGGGCCTCACCTGCCCCGACGTTCTGGGCCGTGGTGGTGACGGTCAAGCCGTCGTCGGCGAGCGCATACAACGTGGTCAGCTCGAGCACCCACGCCCAACCGGGCTGGGGGTGGAGGCGATGGCCGACGGTGATGCTGGAGGTGGTCTGGTCAAGGAGGTCCCACTCGGCCCAGCGGACCAGACCGTGGCTGGCGTTGCCCTTGGCGGGCTCGGAAAGATAGAGCTGCCGCTCCACACCGTCGTAGGTGTAACGGCCGTCGCGCAGCCGGTTGGGCCACGGGATGAGCTGCTGGCCGCGTCCCGCCACCGACGTCGAGGTGACGGGATAGCCCGCGAGCACGTCGGTGCCACTTCGCGTCCAGGTGCGGATGCCCCCACCCACCTCGACGACGACGAGCTCGTCGCCGCCGCGGCGTACGGTCCACTGCTCGCCGGTCGGGCTCGAGCGTTCGGCCTGGTCAACCGTCACGGGACCAACCTAGAGCCCGAAGCAACCGCGTCGGCCGCCGGCGGCCCGGGCGGGTTAGCGTGACATCCATGTCCACCACGCCCGCGGCCGCCCTTCGAGGCAGCGCGGCCCGCAGCCTGGCCGACGACATCCGCGGTCGCACGGACGCCGAGCTGACGGAGCTGCTGCTGCGTCGACCCGACCTGGCCCGCCCAGCGCCCTCCGACCTGACGTCGCTCGCGGCCCGCGCGGGGACGCGAGCGAGCGTGCAGCGCTGTATCGAGTCGCTCGACCGGGCGCATCTCCAGGTGCTCGAAGCCGTCCTCGTCACGGGCGACGGGTCGACCACCGACGACGTGGGCGCCTTGCTCGACGACACCGACGTCAGCCCGCAGGTCGACCGGCTGTGGGCGCTCGCGCTGGTCTGGCGGGCGTCCGACGGCTGGTATGCCGTCCGCACCGTCTCCGAGGTCCTCGGACCCCACCCGGCCGGGCTCGGTCCCAGCGCGGCGGAGGTGCGGGGGCCGGTGCGGAGTCCCGAACAGATTTCGGCGCTGCTCGCCGGCGTCCCGGACTCTGCCACCGCCGTGCTCGACCGTCTCGTGTGGGGACCGCCGGTGGGGGTCGTCAGTCAGGAGCTCGGAGGGTCGGACGGGCTGCGCTGGCTACTCGCCCGCGAGCTGCTGATGCCGGTGCGGTCGGACCCCAGCCGGCGTGGGTTCGACCTGGAGTCGCGCGTCCTGCTCCCGCGTGAGGTGGCCCTGGTGCTGCGCGGAGGGCGGGCGCACCGCGCCGTCGAGCTGCAGCGTCCCGAGCTTCTCGACCTCGAGATCGGGACGAGCGCGGTGGACGGGGCAGCCGGTGTCGAGGTCAGCGACCTCCTCGCGCTCGTCGAGGAGGTCACCGAGCTGTGGGGCCCGGCGCCCCCGCGGGTCATGCGGGCCGGCGGCCTCGCGGTCCGCGACCTTCGACGCCTCGCCGACTCGTTGGACGTGCCCGGACCGCGGGCCGCCTGGCTGGCCGAGGTCATGCTCGGTGCCGGCCTCGTGGCGGACGACGGCGATGTTGTGCCGGTGTGGGCGCCCACGCCGTCGGCCGACGACTGGCTGTTGGACGAACCCGGGCGACGGTGGGCGCGCCTCGCAACGGCGTGGCTCGTCTCGACCCGCGCGCCCCACCTCGTGGGGTCGCGGATGGGCTCGAACCCCGTGAGCGCGCTCGGTCCGGATGTCCACTGGCCCCCGATCCGGGCCATGCGCGCCGACGTGCTCGCGATCCTGGCCGAGCTTCCCGAGGGCCATGCGACCACCGAGGAGTCGCTGCTGGCCAGGCTCCGGTGGCGTCGACCGTTGCGCAACCCGGCCCGCCTCGCCGCGGCCGTGGCCGCCGTTCTGCGGGAGGCGAGCTGGCTGGGGGTGACCGGACGGGGCGGACTCTCGGGGCCCGGCCGTGAGCTCGTGGCCGGCGGCGGTGCCGACCAGCTGGCCGGGCAGATGGCCGAGCTGCTTCCGTCGCCGGTCGACCACGTCCTCGTCCAGGCCGACCTGACGGCGGTGGCGCCCGGCCCTCTCGCGGGCGAGCTCGCCCAGCTGATGCGCCTCACCGCGGACGTCGAGTCCCGCGGTGGCGCCACCGTGCACCGGTTCACTCCGGCCTCCGTTCGTCGGGCACTCGACGCCGGATGGACCGCCGACGAGCTCCTCGACGCGCTGCGCCGCTCCAGCCGAACCTCGGTGCCCCAGCCGCTGGAGTACCTCGTTCGCGACGTCGCCCGACGGCACGGACAGGTTCGCATCGGGGGTGCGACGGCATACCTGCGCAGTGACGACGAGGCAGTCCTCGAGACCATGCTCGCGGAGCGCGGGCTGGCCTCCCTCGGGCTGCGCCGGATCGCACCGACCGTGCTCGTCTCGACAGCCGACCCGGAGTCGTTGCTGGAGTCCCTGCGCGCGGCGGGGCTGTCGCCGGTGCAGGAGCGCGCCGACGGGTCGGTCGTGGTGACGGTGGCAGCGCGGCGGCGGGCGACGTCCAGGCGCACGGCCTCCGGCCCGCTCCCCTCGACGGTCGACACCACGTATGCAGGGTCTTTGGTCCGTGGGCTGCGCTCTGCCGAGGAGTCGGCCCGCGCCAGACTCGGCGTGGGACAGCCCGTTCTCGAGCCGACCGAACCCGTAGTCACCCTGGCGGCGCTGCGGGATGCGGCGGCCGAGCGCGTCGGAGTGTGGATCGGGTACGCCGACATGGCCGGCCGCACGGACCGCTACCTTTTCTACCCGGCCCGCGTCGAAGGTGGGCGTGCGTGGGGCCGGGTCGCCGACTCGGGTGTGGAACGCGGGTTCTCGGTGCACCGGATCACCGGGGTGGCGCCGGCCTAGAGGCCTGGGGCGCGCGAGTCGGGACCGTCGGTCGGCGGTGGGGATCCGGACTCAGATGTTCGCGACTTCCAGGCGACGTCAGACCCCGGAACTGGGCAACATCTGAGTTTGGTGGCGCATCAGGCCCCGGAACCCGGCAACATCTGAGTCCGGTGGCCATCCCGGGCATCCACACTCAGATGCTTACGACTTCTGCACGGCGATCGGGATCCGGACTCAGATGTTTGCGACTTCCAGGCGACGTCAGACCTCGGAACCCGGCAACATCTGAGTCCGGTGGCGCATCAGACCTCGGAACTGGGCAACATCTGAGTCCGGTGGCCATCCCGGGCACATCTGAGTCCGGAGGCCCGTCAGGTGGAGAGGGCGGTCACGACCCGCGACGGGCTCGGGCGGCGGAGGACGCCGGCCATCCAGACGCTGGTTGCCACGAGGGCGTCCAGGTCGACACCGGTCTGTACCCCGGCGCCGTGCAGCGCCCACACCAGGTCCTCGGTGGCCAGGTTGCCGGTGGCGCTCTTGGCATAGGGGCACCCACCCAGGCCACCCGCGGACGCGTCGACGACGGTCACCCCGTCGGCCAGGGCCGCTATCGTGTTGGCGAGCGCCTGCCCGTAGGTGTCGTGGAAGTGGACCCCGAGTCGTTCAGGTCCGATCCCCTTGCCTGCCAACGCATCCACGAGTCGGTGGACGTGCCCGGTCGTACCCGTACCGATCGTGTCGCCCAGCGCGAGCTGGTCGCAGCCGAGATCCATCAGCCGGGTGGCGACGTCGACCACCTGGTCGACGGACACCTCTCCCTCCCAGGGGTCCCCGAAACACATCGATACGTATGCGCGTACCCACAGCCCCGCGGCCCGGGCTCGCTGCACCACCGGCGCGAACGTCGTGACCGACTCGTCGACGCTGCGGTTGAGGTTGCGCTGCGCGAACGTCTCGGTGGCGCTGCCGAAGATCGCGATCGCGCCCACATCGGCTTCGAGAGCCCGGTCCAGACCGCGTTCGTTGGGGACGAGCACCGGCCGCGTGCGCCCCCGCCCGTCCTCGCCGAGCGCGTCGAGAACCTCGGCAGCGTCACCGAGCTGGGGAACCCAGGCCTGCGGCACGAACGACGTCGTCTCGATAGTCGTAAGCCCGGCGGCCAGCAGTCGGCGGACGAACTCGACTTTGACGGGGGTCGGGACGTGACCCTTCTCGTTCTGCAGCCCGTCACGTGGTCCGACCTCGTAGATCGTGACCCGGGCCGGTAGCCCGTCGGCTGGTTCGACCTGAGGTGTCCTCATCCCGTCCCCTCTTCCGCGTCGTCGGAGACGACCATCTTGTCAGGCGGGGAGGACGCGAGACCGTCCCGGTGGTGGGCTCGTCAGCGAGGCCGAGACGCCTGACCCGAACCGCCCCGTGAGGACCGCCGATACGCCGGAACCGGACGGACGCCGCTGTCCCCGCCGGTAGGTAGGGTGAGCCGATGAGCGAAACGCCGCAGGCCCGCCCTTCCGAGGGTGCGTTCGGCGCCCCCCCGGGGGCCCCCCAGTGGTCTCCTCAGCAGCCGGCTCACCCAGCGCAGGTCCAGCAGCATCAGGCGTATCCCCCGCCCCCGCAGGGCTACCCGCAGCCGGGACCCCCGCAGGGCTACCCGCAGCCGGGACCCCCGGCATACCAGCAGGGGTATGCCGGTTATGCCCCGCCGACCGCACCCTTCGCGACCAGCGCGCTCGTGCTGCTCGTCATGTCGGTCATCGCCGTCCTCGCGACCGGGATCATCGGCATCCCGAGTGCCGTGATCGCCGTCCTCGCGTGGCAGCTGAACGCCCGGGACCTCGCGGCGTCCCGCAAGCGGACCACGACCGGCTGGATCGTGCTGGCCGTCAACTTCGCTATCGCCATCCCCTTGCTCATCTGGTTCTACACATGGGCGCTGTCCAACCGATGAGGTCGCTGACGTGAACGACGGACCACTGATTGTCCAGAGCGACAAGACCCTCCTGCTCGAGGTCGACCAC
>NZ_JBDTKA010000001.1:0-15710 GCF_039935575.1 Lapillicoccus sp. | reverse complement strand
CGGGAAACCGGGCGCCAGCCACCACACCCGCGGCCACAACGCCCCGGTAATAGCCTCGGGGCATGCGCAGGTGGCCGCGTTGGGTGCGAGGACCGCTTCAGCTGGTTCTCGTCGGCGCAGTCGCCCTGGTCGTCGTCGCCCTGGCCACCGGTCGGTGGACGATGCCCGACTGGGTCGTCGAGCAGGAGAGCTCCAGCGCCCGTCCGACCCCCACGGTGACTCAGACCCCGTCACTGACCACGGCACCGCCCGAGCCGCAGGAGAGTCGGGACTGCACGGCGGCGAGCACCGACGGCATACCGCAGCAGCCGGGCGCCCTGGCGCCGTTGCCGTCGGCCGCGGACGCCTTCGCCGCCCTCCCGACGCTGACGGTCGCCCCTCGCAGCCACGGGGACAGCTACTGCCGCGGGCGGTTCGGTCCCGACGACTGGCCCGACCTCGACGGCAACGGGTGCACGACACGGCAGGACGTTCTCGTCCGCTCCGCGCGGCAGGTCACCACGCGGCCGATCGCGGCGCACGGCAACACCTGCCAGGAGGCCATCTCGGGGACCTGGGTCGACGCCTACACCGGAACGACCCTGACCTTCACCAACCTCAAGGACTCTCGGCAGGCGGCACAGATCCAGATCGACCATCTGGTGCCGCTCTACAACGCGTGGGTGTCCGGCGCGTGGGCCTGGACGGACCGGCAGCGGGTGACCTTCGCTCAAGACCTCGACGCGCCGGAGCTGTATGCGGTCGCCGGAACTGTGAACTTCGCCAAGAACCACGCGGGCGTCGAGACCTGGTCCCCCGTGCCCGACCGTCGCTGCGACTACGCCAGGTCCTGGGTCGCGGTGAAGTCGAAGTACTCCCTCACCGTGACGTCCGCAGAGCAGGCCGCACTCACGACGATGTTGCAGGCCTGCGGTTGAGTCGACGCCTTCGGAGGGCGTGTCCATCGGCGCCAGCTGACTGATCGCCACTACCGTGCGTCACATGCGAGGTGCGCGCACCGTCGTGGCGCTGGCTCTCGGCAGCGCCGTCACGCTGGCGGCCTGCAGCAGTGCACCGGAGTCGGCCCCGAAGGCGCCGGGCAATCCGGTCACCATCGCGTTCGCGGGAGACGTGCATTTCGCAGGAAACCTCGCCGGCCAGCTCGAGAACCCCTCGACCGCGATGGGACCGATGGCGACGACGCTGGCGTCCGCGGACCTCGCCGTCCTCAACCTGGAGACTGCGGTGACGACGAGAGGGTCGGCGCAGCCCAAACAGTTCGCGTTCCACGCTCCCCCAGCGGTTTTCCACGCGCTCAAGGGCGCTGGAGTGGACGTCGTCACGATGGCCAACAACCACGCCCTCGACTACGGCGAGAGCAGCGTTCCGGACGCGCTCTCCGCGGCCAAGGCGGCTGGCCTGCCAGTCGTCGGTATCGGCGAGAACGCGGCGCAGGCATACGCGCCGTGGGTGACGACCGTCAAGGGACAGCGCATCGCCTTCCTCGCTGCGACGGCGGTGCTCGACGACAGTCTGGTAGGCAGCTGGTCGGCGGGGCCGGACCAGGCCGGCCTCGCGACCGCTCTCGACGGCGACAACGCCGCCGTGGTCGCCGCCGTCCGGGCCATCCGCCCGTCGGTGGACACGGTGGTCGTCGAGCTGCACTACGGCAAGGACCTCACGACGTGCCCGACCCAGGTCCAGACTGCCCTGGCCGACGCCCTGGTGGCTGCGGGCGCCGATATCGTGGTCGGCCAGCACGCCCATGTCCTGCTAGGTGGCGGCTTCCACGGTTCGGCCTATATCGACTACGGCATGGGCAACTTCGAGTTCTACGTCTCGAACGGCTCACGCACGTCCGAGACAGGCGTCCTCGTGCTCACCGCGACCGGTCGCGCGATCTCCGACCCGCAGTGGCATCCGGGGAAGATCGTCGACGGCCTCCCGAACGCGCTGACCGGCTCGGCCGCGACGACCGCGAACACCAGGTGGGAGGCGCTGCGCGGCTGCACGGGGCTGACCACCCTGCCGATGACGGCACCGCAGGCAGGCTGATCACCCCGTCTCGCCTCGGTCGAACCGCCGCGTCGCCGCGCGCCGACCGAGAACGCCATCGAACCAGGTGAAGAGCACTGCTACGGACCGAACACCATGCAGACGAGCTCGGTCCCGACCGGCGCGAAAGTCGGTTCACCACAACTCACTGGAGCTGCTCGGACGAAAGGCCAGCATCGGGAGCTCGCAGACCAGCCGATCGCGAGCCGCCGCGCTCCCGTCGTACTTCCAGCCCACAAGACTGGTCAGGACCCGTCGTAACACGGGAGCGGCAACGCGAGCGCGACGTTCGTAGCCAGCGAGGAGCCTGGCCGCCTCGCTCGGCTCGACATCGCGCCAAGACGCCTCGAACGATGACCTGCCGACCTGGATCCGACAGGTGGCGTGTGAGCGCACGTTGCGGTACCAGTCGGCCCCAGCGCCGAGTCCGGCGATCACGACGTACTCGGGCACCGTGCGGTCGCGGTGAACCACCTCGAGCACGGTCGTGTACCGCTTTCCGCTCCGGCGGCCACGGTGCTCGACCATGAGGAACCGGTGACCCAGCAGCCAACCGGCGTGCCAGGCATACAGGTGTCGCGGCGCGCGGAAGATCGCGCTCGCCCAGCTCGGCAGTGGTTCTGGCACCGGCACACTCTCGCAGGACCACCTGGTAACAGCTGGGTCAGTGGCGCCCCGCCTACTCATCCTGTAACTTACAAGTCTATGACAAGTTCGCGATTCGTCGCCATCGCCCGCGACCTGCGCGAGCGCATCGCGCTCGGTGAGTTCGGCGACGACGGGGCGATGGACTCCGAGGCCCAGCTGTGTGCTCGGTATGCGGTCTCGCGCCCCACTGTGCGTCACGCGTTGGACGTACTGCGCGGTGAGGGGCTCGTGGAGTCGCGGCACGGGGCCGGGTGGTTCGTCACCGGATCCGCCTTTCACCAGCGGTTGGCCATCGGGGCGTTCCGGCACGCCGCGTCCGCCGTCACCGAGGCTGGCAAGACGATCGAACGCCGCGTCGTCGAGTTCGGCTTCCGCCCCGCCCCGCTGTCGCTGGCCACCGCGCTCGGCGTGCCCGAAGGAGCCGACCTCCTGCATGCCCGGTCGGTCCGCACCGTCGACGAAGACGGCCTCGACGTCGTGCGCGAGTGGGTCCCCGCCACGCTCGCCGGTGCGATCAGCCGCGACGACGCCACCGGACCGGGAATCTGGGAGACCCTCGCGCGGGCGGGTCATCGGCTCAGTACCGTGCGACAGACCGTCACCGCCGGCCTGGCCAGCGAGAGCGACGCCGACCTGCTCGGTGTCACGCCCGGTGACCCGCTGCTACTCGTCCGCCGGCTGGCGCTCGACCCGGTTGGGCAACCGCTTGCCCTCTCCGACCACCGCTACCTCGCGCAGCGCTTCGCCCTCGAGGTCGAGTTCAGCTCCGGTCCGGCGGGCAGCGGGTCCGCCACGTCAGAGCCCCCAGGCATACACGCCGTCCCGTCCATCGTCGGCACCGCCCCGACAACCGCACCCCACACCAGAACCAAGGAGCAGTCAGCATGAAGGTCCTCGTCACCGGAGGGGCCGGGTTCATCGGCTCCAACTTCGTCCTGCGCACTCGGGTGACCCGACCGGACTGGGAGCTGACGGTCCTGGACGCCTTGACGTATGCCGGCAACCGCGCCTCGCTCGCCGACGTCGAGGACGAGATCCACTTCGTCGAGGGGTCGATCGCGGACGAGGCTCTGGTCGACCGCCTCGTCGCAGACACCGACGTGGTCGTACATTTCGCTGCCGAGTCGCACAACGACAACAGCCTCGACAACCCGTGGCCCTTCATGGAGG
The DNA here is from genome assembly GCF_039935575.1 of Lapillicoccus sp. Taxonomy (GTDB): domain Bacteria; phylum Actinomycetota; class Actinomycetes; order Actinomycetales; family Dermatophilaceae; genus Lapillicoccus. Next base: position 11,858 of record NZ_JBDTKA010000001.1, on the reverse strand, counting down.
CCAACATCATCGGCACCTACCGCCTGCTCGAGGCGGTCCGGCACCACGGGAAGCGACTGCATCACATCTCGACCGACGAGGTCTACGGCGACCTAGAGCTCGACGACCCCAGTCGCTTCACCGAGTCGACGCCGGTGAACCCGTCGTCCCCCTACTCCGCATCGAAGGCGAGCGCGGACCTGTTGGTACGAGCCTGGATCCGCTCGTTCAGGATCGACGCCACCCTGTCGAACTGCTCGAACAACTACGGTCCCCGCCAGCACGTGGAGAAGTTCATCCCCCGCCAGATCACCGGAATCCTCGAGGGCACCAAGCCCAAGCTCTACGGCGCCGGTGCCAACGTGCGGGACTGGATCCACGTCGACGACCACAACGACGCGGTCGTAGCCATCCTCGAGCAGGGTCGGCTCGGCGAGACCTACCTGATCGGCGCCGACGGCGAGCAGAACAACCGCGAGATCATCGCGCTCATCCTCCAGCTGATGGACAAGCCGGCCGACTGGTTCGAGCACGTGAACGACCGTCCGGGCCACGACATGCGCTACGCCATCGACTCGGGCAAGCTGCGATCGCAGACGTCGTGGCGCCCGCAGTACCAGGACATCCGAGCCGGGCTCAGCCAGACCATCGACTGGTACCGCGACAACACCGACTGGTGGAAAGGCGCCAAGGCCCGGACCGAGAAGACCTACGAACGCCTCGGCCGCTGAGGCGGAGGCGTCGGGTCACTCGTCGACGAGGCGTTCCGGCAGCGTGGGGATGGCTGCCACCGCCTCCTCGTAGGTCATCCCCGTGACCTGGAGCATGTCGACGACCACCGACCGGATCTGCGCCAACAGCACGTCGGTCGACAGCAGCCCGCGTTCGAGGTCGGCGGTCGCCTGACCGACGGCGACGATGCCACCGCGCCCCATGGACGCCGAGGCGTTCTCGCCCAGTACCCGCGCCACGATCCCGACGGCGTCGGCCAGGTCGTCCAGTACGACGGCGTACGAGCGGGGCACGCGGATGTGTTTGGTCGCCGTGAGCGCGGCGCGGCGCACGAGCACCCGGGTGCTGCGAATCGCGCGGTCGAGCGGGTCGACCAGGTCGGCGACCGACCGGACGCTCTCGCGCTCCCCGCGACGAAACGGTGAGGAGGCGATGACGGACAACCCCTCCGACGCCGCCGCCTGCAGCTCGCGCAGCGGACCGTCGGTCGCTCTGGCCTCGCCGAGTACCTTTGCGGCGCGGGCGATGTCACCGTCTCTGGTGCACTGGGCGGCATCCCGAAGCAGGTCCGCGATGGTCTCGACGACGATGGCCGCCTGGGTCCTGGGTTGGCGCAACGGGGCCGCCGGGACCACCGCCGCCGCGACGAGGGCCACCGCTCCACCGATGACCGCGTCGAACCAGCGGTTGACGGCCGCGCCGGGGGTCGCGACGAGGGCGACGACGAAGATCGACTGGACGGTCGCCTGCATGACGAGCAGGCCACCGGGGTCGAGCAACAGGGCAGTGGTCATCGCACAGACGACGATCACGCCGATCTGCAGAGGCCCCGTACCGAACAGCGCCAGGAAGAGGTCGGCGACTGCCAGGCCGATCGCCACACCCACGGTGATCTCGGCAACTCGTCGAAGGCGTTGGGCGTAGGTCAGCCCGAGGCTCACCACGGCCACGATCGGGGCGAACACGGGGGCCTGGTGGTGGACGAGGTCACTGGCGATGAACCACGCGATGGTGGCGGCGACCGCACACTGGCCGATGTGCCAGGCCTTGCTCTTGACGCGGTTGACCCTGGTCCGCATGGAGGTTCGGCTGCGACGCCAGGCACGGTCGAAGAACTCGTCGAACCGACTCTCGGCGGTAGTGGTGCTCACCGGTCGATCCTCCCATCGCGCGGTCGCGCCTTGAGTCAACCGGCCGCGCGCAACGCCTCCCAGATCTGGCGGGCGGCCGGCGCGGCCGTGCTCCCGCCCGTACCGGCCTGGGCGACCATCACGACCACCGCATACCGGGGGTTGTCGACCGGTCCGAAGGAGGCGAACCAGCTCGTCGCCTGCTTCCCGAAGACCTCGGCGGACCCGGTCTTGCCGGCCAGCGGGTAGTCCGCCTGGGGCCAGCCGGTGAACACTCCGCTGGCCGTCCCGGAGGTGATCACGCCCTGCAGGGCCGTGGTGAGAAAGCTGCGAGTCTCGGGGGTCAGCGGGACGGTGCCTGCGGCGACGGGGCTCACCTGCCTGAGGTGGCTGCCGTCCTGGTCCTGTGTGGCTGCCGCGACCTGCGGGACCCACAGCGTCCCTCCGTTGGCGACCGCGGCATAGACCCGCGCCAGCTGCAGCGGGGTGACGGCGACATCTCCCTGGCCGATCGCGAAGTTCACGGCGTCGCCTGCGCGGTACTGCCATCCCGACGTGCAGCTCTCGACCGCGAGCGCCTTGAGGTAGTCGGCGCGACCGGGATCCGTGGCGGCGACCTCCGGGTAGCCGTTCGTGGCTCGGGCGCAGGTCTGCGCCTTGGTGTGCTCCCACGAGGATCGCTTCGAGGCGCGGTCCGGTATGCGTCCGGCCACCTCACCGGGCAGGTCGATGCCGGTCGGTGCGCCCAGTCCGTAGGCCTTGGCGGCCGTGACGAACGGGTCGGCTGCGTCATCCGCCGCGGTCAACCCGCCCTGCGCGAGCCAGGACTGGTAGGCGAAGCGGTACCAGATGGTGTCGCAGGAGACCTCGATGTTGCGCTCGAGGGACAGGACGCCGTAGTCGTGCGACTCGTAGTTCGCGAACACCCGGTCGCCGATCTGGACGTTCGACGTGCAGTCGTACGTCCCGCCCAGGTCCACCCCCATCGCCGCTGCGGCCGTCGTCGAGACGACCTTGAAGGTGGACGCCGGTGGCATGACGGCTCCGGTAACCCGAGAGACGAGAGGCGTTCCGGCCGCGGGGTTCTCGAGGGCATCGAGGTTGGCCTGGGTGATCCCACCGGTCCAGGTCTTGGGGTCGTAGGTGGGGTAGCTCGCCGCCGCGACGACCGCTCCGTTTGTGACGTCGAGCACGACGGCCGCGCCCGAGTCGGCCGCGTAGCCCGCCCCCCGCGCCGACGTCACGGCCTGTGCCAGCGCCTGTTCTGCGGTGACCTGGATGGGTCCCGACAGGTGGGTGACGACGTCGCGTCCGGGGACCGGGTCCGTCCCGGACAGGCGTCCGGTGACGATCCCCCGAGGGTCGATGGCGACCGTCGTCGTCCCGACAACCCCCCGGAGCACCCTGTCGTACTCGGCCTCCAGCCCGTCCCGGCCGACCACCTCGTCGGCGCTCAGCACGCCGCCGCTCGACGTGACGTCGGCCGCACTCACTCGGTCGACATACCCCAGCAGGTGCGCGGCGTTCACTCCACCCGGCGCGGGAAACGTGCGGGACGCCTCGGTGACCACGCTGACGCCGGGGTAGCTCTCGGGCTGCTCCATCAGGGAGAGCGCACGGGCCGGATCGACCTGTTCGGCAATCGGGACCGGCTGGTATGCCGAACCGGCGAAGCACCTCGGAGCGGCTGGTGCGCCGGGGGATCCGCACGAGAAGGTCTTGTCCCACAACGGTTCCGCAGGCCTGCCGAGGGCAGTCGCAATGCGCTGTACAAGAGCGCGACCACCATCTGGCGCGCCGACCAGGCTGGCGCGCTCGACCGTGACGGCGAGGCTCGTCGCGTTGGCGACCAGTGGTCGGCCTTGTGCATCGAGGATGCGGCCGCGCAGCGCAGGCTCCGCGAGCGTGCGCGTGGTCACCGCGGCGGCAGCCTTGGCGTAGGCGGTGTGCTGGGCCAGCTGGACCTGACCGAGTCTGCCCAGCAAGAGGCCGAAGACTGATATCACCATGGCGGCGACCACCCAGATCCTGGGGCTGCGTGAGGCGCGTCGCCCGGACCTACTCATCCGCCCACGCACGGATCCACGTACACGCACACGCACACGCCGGGCGGGCAGGCGCCGCCGCCTCATGCCAGGCGCCGCCGGGTCAACGCCCGGTCCACCGTGACGAGGATCGGGAGACAGGCCACTCCGACGACCAGCGTGCTCGCCAGGCGGGTCAGGGTCTGGCTCGTGTCCAGCGTCCCGGTGCCGAGGACCGCCACGCACCATCCGCCGCCGGCGACGGCCCCCGCGGCGACCGTCAACGCCAGCACGGGCGGCACGGTCCCTGGACGCCCGGGCCGACGGAACGTGCCGGCGGCGGCGCCGGCCGCGGCATAGAGCAGAGCGGTGACCCCGAGCGGCGCACCGGCGGGCGGGACGAGATCCACCACCCACCCGGCTGCCAGGCCCACGAGCGCCCCGTGGGTGGGTCCACGCAGCACGGCGGTCGATACGACCAGGACGACGACGAGGTCGGGCAGGAAGCGCACGGGGAGTCCGAAGCGCGGCAGGACGGTGGCCACGAGCAGCGCAGCCAGCAGGACGGACACGGTCCGCAGCACGCCGAGCAAGGACAGTCGGGGCATCACGGGAGCGTTCCGGTCGCTGGGCTGGAGGCTGCGGAAGCTGTCGGTGGGGAGGTCGTCGGGCTTGCCGGGGTCAGGACGACGGCGACCACGTCGAGCCGCGCCGCCTCGACGGCCGGGCGGACCACGGCGGTCCCGGTGATACCCCCGCGAGGTGGGTCGAGCGACGTGACCGTGCCGATCACGATTCCCGGAACGTAGGGCCGGCCGCCCACGCTGCCCAAGGTGGTGACCCGGTCGCCGACGGTGACGGTCGACCGGTCGACGAGCGCGAGCGTCAGGTCGCCGCGTGGGCGTTCCGGCGCGTCGGGGGGTGTCGTGGAGCCGACGGTGCCGAGGTAGCCCCCCGCGCCGACGCGTACAGCGACGGTGGCATCCGTGCCACCGAGCAACCGGACGTCGCTCGACCAGGGGCCTACCGCCACCACCCGACCGACGAGACCGTCCGCGGAGACGACGGTGAGGTTGGGCTCGACGCCGTCGTATCGGCCTACGTCGAGCGTCACCTGTTGTCCTCCGGTGACGGTGGTACTGGACCCGACCACCCGGGCTGACAGGAGGTGGCCGCCCGCTGCGGACGGCGACTGGAGCAGGCGACCGGCCGCCGCGTCCTGCGCGAGCCGTACCTGTGCCTGAGCCAGCTGGGTGCGCAGCACGGCGTTCTGTCCTGCGAGGGTGGCGGTATCGCCGCGGTCGACCGCAGCCACCGCCCGCTGGACGGGACCGATAGCCGTCGCCGCGAGAGCCTTGGCGCGGTCCGGCAGCGTTGAGCCCGCGAGATCGAGCAGAGCGACAGCCATGGTGGCGAGGATGAGCGCCAGCAGCAACCGCCGGCGCGCGATCCCTGTCACTGATGGGCCCGATTCATCGACGGATCACCGGGGCTCTCACGTCACCACCGACGCTCGGAACCGACGAGTACTCGCTCGAGTGCGGAGAACTCCTCGACGCAGCGACCGGCGCCCAGCGCCACGCTTTGCAGAGGGTCTTGTGCTACGTGCACCGGCACGCCGAGCTCGTGACGCATCCGTTCGTCGAGGCCGCGCAGCAGCGCCCCGCCGCCGGTGAGGGTGATGCCCCGGTCGACGATGTCACCGGCCAGCTCGGGTGGACAGACGTCGAGGGTGGCACGGACCAGCTCGACGATCTGGATGACCGGCGCCTCGATCGCGCGTCGCACCTCGGGCGACGAGATGGACACGGTCTTGGGCAGCCCGGTGACCAGGTCGCGGCCCCGGATGCGCGTCGACAGCTCCTCCCCCAGCGGGAACGCCGACCCGACGTCGACCTTGATGTCCTCGGCGCTGCGTTCGCCGAGCAGGAGCGAGTACTCGGACTTGACGTGCGCAACGACCGCCTCGTCGATCTCGTCGCCCCCGATCCGCATCGAGCGTGCGGAGACGATGCCGCCCAGGCTGATCACGGCGACGTCCGTGGTCCCGCCGCCGATGTCGACCACCATCGACGCGGCCGTGTCGTTGACCGGCAGGCCTGCCCCGATCGCCGCTGCCATGGGTTCCTCGATGATGTAGACGCGTCTCGCGCCGCACCTGGTCGCGGCGTCCTCGAGGGCACGGCGCTCGACGCCGGTCACCTCGCTCGGGACACAGACCACCATCCGGGGGCGCACGAGGCGGGAGGGTCGGACCTGGTCGATGAACCATCGCAGCATCCGCTCGGTGAGGTCCGCGTCCGAGATGACGCCGTCCCGTAGAGGCCGTACCGCCCGGACGGAGGCCGGCGTCCGCCCCACCATCTCCTTGGCTCTCGACCCTGCGGCGACGAGCCGGTTCGTCCCCACCTCCACCGCGACCACCGAAGGCTCGTCCAGCACCACCCCGCGACCACGGACGTAGACGAGCGTGTTGGCGGTGCCGAGGTCGACCGCGAGGTCGCGCCCGAGTATCGGCCAGCTGGTCATGACCGGATTGTCAGGCGCCGCGCCGCTCCCCACCGACGGCATCGGGTGGGTGTCGCGGAATGTGTGACAAATGAGGCGTATGTGCCTCGTGGGACCTCATCTCAGCCCCACCAGAGGGTCCTGTCAGCGCTTCTTACCGGGTGAGAAAACCTCGTTCGTGTTGGTGCCTTCAGCCTTGGCGTGCTTTTCGGCGCGCTTCTCCTTGAGAGACTTCTGTGCCGGTTTGGACATGTGTTGACGCGGTGACTTGTCGCCCATGACGCTCCTTTGTGGAACCGCGGTGGCTCCTCCCCGTGACCGTACGCCCTTCGGGGCTCGGTGGTTGCCCCATGGGGGCCGAACTCGGGGGCTAGAGGTCGGGGAACCAGATCCCGATCTCCCGCGCGGCGGACTGCGATGAGTCCGAGCCGTGCACGATGTTCTGCTGCACCTTCAGGCCCCAGTCGCGACCGAGGTCGCCGCGGATCGTGCCCGGGAGTGCCACCGTGGGGTCGGTCGCGCCGGCGAGCGCGCGAAATCCCTCGATGCAGCGGTGCCCCTCGATGACCACCGCGGTCACCGGACCGGACGACATGAAGTCGACCAGCGGCTCATAGAAGGGCTTGCCTTCGTGCTCGGCGTAGTGCTGGGCCAGCCGCCCCCGGTCCGGGGTCAGGATCGACAGCGCGACGAGGGCATACCCCTTCGCCTCGATGCGACTAAGCACCTCTCCGGTGAGGCCGCGCGAGAAGCCGTCGGGCTTGACCAGGACCAGGGAACGCTCCGTTGTCGTCACGCGGGCAGCCTATCGGCGGGGCGCATTCGGATATCGGGGTCGGCGCGGATGGTCGATCGTGCACGGGTTGCGGGGGATGATGGCGGTCTACCGGCTGACCTGAGCAACATGGAGGCTGACCCGTGCGCACCTGGCGTCGGACATCGCGTATGCCTGCTTGGCTCACCCGGCTCGAGCTCGAGACCCGCCCGGTCCATCCGGAGACGCGTGCCGCGTTGGGTCGTCGCTGGGCCGAGCTGCCCGAGGCGGTTCGTACCCCGGCGCAGGTCCTGGGGCGGCACGGCGTCGGTTGCGAGGGGACGCACGGGGTGTTCCCTCGGTGCAACCTGGCCTGCACGCCGTGTTACCACTCACGTGACGCCAACCAGGTCGCCGTCGACGGCGACCACACGACGCGTGAGGTCGCGAGCCAGATGTCCTTGTTGCGGAAGCTGCGCGGACCTCGCGCTCATGCCCAGCTCATCGGCGGGGAGGTGACCCTGCTCCCGCCGGATGACCACGCTCACGCGCTCCAGCTGATGCGCGACCATGGCCGCCAAGCGATGAGCATGACCCACGGCGATGTGGACTATGCCTATCTCCAGGCTCTAGCGGTTGGACCCGACGGTCGGCGACGTTTCGACCGGCTCTCCTTCGCAGGCCACTTCGACATGTTGATGTTCGGCCGGCGCGGCATCCGTCGGCCGACCGACGAGGCTTCGCTGCAGGCATACCGGCGCCGGTTCGTCGACCTGTTCGTCCGTTTGCAGCGGGAGCATGGAGTGCGATTCTTCCTCGCGCACAACATGACGGTGACGCCTCGCAATCTCGGCCAGCTCGCGGACGTGGTGCGAGCCACGCACGACATGGGGTTCGGGTTGTTCTCGTTCCAGCCGGCCGCCTTCGTGGGCGACGAGCGTCGCTGGCACGAGGCGTTCGACGACACCACGGGTGACGAGGTGTGGGCCGAGGTCGAGAAAGGGGTCGGCACGCGCCTTCCGTTCCGGGCGTTGCAGATCGGCGACGAGCGATGCAACCGGACCACCTATGGCTTCTACGTCGGGTCCCGCTACTTCCCTGTCCTCGACGACGAGGACCCGGCCGACCTGCGGCTGCGCGACGCGTTCTTGGACCGGATGGGGGGGATCAGCTTCTCGGGCACACCGCTTGGCCCGCTTGCGGTCAAGGTCGTCCGGGTGCTCGTCCGCCATCCCGGTGTCGGCTGCTTGCTCGTCGACGGGGCCGCCCGGATGGGACGTCGGGTCGGATGGCGCAACCTGCTGCGCCACAAGGTGCGTCCCGTCACGTTCGTCATGCACTCCTTCATGGATGCGGCCGACGTGGGACCAGCTTGGGAGGCCCTCCAACGGGGTGAGGAGTGCGCCGAGCCTCGTTTGGCGCAGACGCAACAGCGGCTGCGAGCCTGCTCCTACGCCATGGCGCACCCTGAGTCCGGCGAGCTGGTCCCCGCCTGCGTCCAGCACGGCGTCCTGGACCCGGTGGAGAATGTCGAGCTGCGCCGCATGCTTCCGCTGACCCCGGTCGGACGGGCCTCGAGGCGGCCGGTCGACGGGCTTGTCCAGGGTGTTTGACGCGGCGACGCGGCGGGTCCTCGCGCCAGCCTTGGACGCCGTCGGTGTGCGTCTGTCCCGGGCCGGCGTTCCTGCCCTACTGTTGACGGCGGTCGGCTGGGTGGTGGGCGTGGCCGCGTGCGTCGCCGTCTGGCGACAGGCCTGGATCCCCGCCCTGGTGCTCTGGCTCCTCAACCGCCTGCTCGACGGGTTGGACGGCCCGGTGGCGCGGCGTACCGGACCCACCGACCTCGGCGGGTTCCTCGACCTTGTCGCGGACTTCAGCATCTATGCCGGGTTCGTCTTGGCGGTCGCGCTTGCGCTGCCCGAAGCCCGGCTGGCCTGCGTAGCCCTTCTGACTACCTACTACCTGTCCGGCTGCGCGTTCTTGGCACTGTCGTCGCTGCTGGAGAAGCGCGGCGGCGTGAGTGCCGACGGACGGTCGCTGCGCTTTGTGGGTGGTCTCGCGGAAGGCACGGAGACGGTGGTGGCCTACTCACTCATCTGCATCGTGCCCGGTTGGGCCGTCACCCTCGTGTGGGTCTTCGCAGCGGCCGTAGGGGTTACTGCCGTGCAGCGGGTGCTGCTCGGGGTCCGTCTGCTGAGGCCGACGCACTGACCGGGAGGACCGGCTGAGACGAAGGGCGGGGCTCAACGGCCGACCCGAGCGGACATGTCCAACCAGGTGCGTCGGACGCCGACGAGTGCGCTGATCGCACGGGCCGCGGACGGCGCCCGCAGAGAGGCGCGTACGTCCGCAACCGTCGCGTTCCAGACTCCGTCGGCATAGGTCGGGTATGCGTGGGTCACGCCGGCCAGGTCACGCGGACGTAGTTTCTGGTCGATGGCCAGCGCCACCTCGGCCAGACTCTCACCGGCCCGTGGGCCCACGATGGTGGCACCGACCAGGCGGCCGCGACGGTCGACAGCCAACCTGGTCATTCCGTCGGTCTCGCCCTCCGTGACAGCCCTGTCCACATGCTCGTGGCGGAGCGTGAGGATGCGACCTCCCGCGGGCGGCTGAGTGGTCGACGCCCCGATGGCGGCGACCTCGGGATGCGTGAACGTCACCCGCGGGATGGCATGCGCGCGCGCCGACCGGCGCAGTCCGAGGACCGCATTCGTCGCTGCGATCGAGCCGTGCACTCCGGCGACGTGGGTGAGCTGGGGATAGCCGGTGATGTCTCCAGCGGCCCAGATCCGCGGGTTGCTGGAACGCAGCCGGGAGTCGACCCGGACGTAGCCTCGCTCGTCTAGCTCGACACCCGCGGCTACGAGACCCACCTCCGTCGTGCGAGGTGTGCGTCCTGTGGATACGAGTAACCGGTCGAACTCGACGCAGCGCCCGTCCGTGAGCTGCACCGTGCCCGAAAACGCCACATGGTTGTGGTACGCCACCCCGCAGACGCCGCTACCGGTCACGATCGCCACACCGTCGGCCTCCATCTTCGGGTGAAGCAGCGCTGCCGCGTCCGGGTCCTCTCGTGGCAGCACCTGGCTCGACGCCTCGATCAATGTGACGTGCGACCCCAGCCGCGCAAACGCCTGGCCCAGCTCGCACCCGATGCCGCCCCCGCCGAGCACGACCAGGCGCGCCGGCAGCTGCGCGAGGTCCCACACGGTGTTGCTGGTCAGCACGCGGCTGGGGTCGAGGCCGACCACCTCAGGGATGGCGGGTTCCGAGCCCGTCGCGACCAACGCCTGACGGAACCGCACCGGTCGACCGTCCACGGTGGCGACTTCCCGTCCGGTGAACACGGCTGCGCCGGCGACGACCGTGACGCCGGCCCGGGTCATCGACTCTGCCGAGTCCACTGGCGCGATCGTCGAGACGGCGCCTCGGACGTGTCGCATCACCGCCTCGAAGTCGACCGGGCCACCCTGGCCGACCCCGAGGTCGGCGTCGGGTCGGGCGACTGCCGCTGCGGCAGCCAGCAGCGACTTCGACGGGACGCACCCGGTCCAGAGGCAGTCGCCGCCCATCCGGTCCCGCTCGACAAGCAACACCTGGGCGCCCAGCGCCGCTGCGGTCTGCGCGCCGACGATCCCAGCGGTCCCACCGCCCACCACGAGCAGGTCCCACGGTTCTGCACTGATGTCGAGGACCATGACGGCGACGGTATGCCACGGTGTGCCTGTCGCGACGAAACCAGGGAAGGCGGACCGCGCCATGCGTCGACCGAGGCCTTATACGTGGGCGGCACCCGCATACGACCGGCTCTCGTTGGAACGGCCGGTCTACCGGGTAGGCCGAGTCGCCGGCATCGAGGCCCTCGGTCTGCGGTGGGGCGACCGGGTCCTGGACGTGGGTTGTGGCACCGGACTCTCGTTCCCCTTGCTGCGAAGCTCGATAGGACCGGCTGGTCGGGTCGTCGGTGTCGACTCGAGCCCGGAGATGGTGCAACAGGCCCGGCGAAGAGTCGAGGCGCACGGTTGGGAGAACGTCGAGCTGGTCGTCGCGGATGCCACCACCCTGGGTGATCGCGTCGGGCGAACGCCGTCGACCGATAGCGCGCCCACTCGCCACATGACCGGCAGCTTCGACGCGGCCATCTTCGTCTACTCGCTCTCCCTGATGAGAGCGTGGCAACGAGCATGGGACTCGGTGCTCCCGTTGGTACGCCCGGGTGGGCGCGTCGCGGTCGTGGACATGGCGACCCCGGGCGGATGGGCACGTGTCTGGACCCCACTCGCCCATCTCGCCACCCGCGCCGGCGGCGCGGACATCGACGCTCACCCGTGGACGGCGCTCGAGCGCGACCTGACTCAGGTCCAGGGAAAAAGCCTTCGAGGCGGACACCTTCAGGTTCGTGCCGGCACCGTGCCATCACATGAAAAGCCTTGAGAGAAGCCGTCGGGTTGCGGTCCGTACGGCCCGGTTTTGGATCAGCTAGCTGGATCGATGTCCCAGTGAGGGCGTCCATTCCGCTCGAGAAGACGAAAGGCAGGACTCAAACCCGGCGGGCGGTGTGCCTGCTGGGTGTGGGGCGGGGTCACGTTCGGTCCGGCGGGTGGGCGGGGTTTCCGGTGTCGTTCCCAATCAGGCCATGCTCTGGATCCGGTCTGGCCGTGGTGAGGGCGTGGTCGTAGGAGCCTCGGGTCAAATCCCAGACGACGTGTCCGGTGGTCGGGTCAACCT